>PMHI01000489.1 GCA_003156615.1 Acidobacteriaceae bacterium
CGACAACTATCGATCCGAACGGAGCGCTGCGGTCAGAAGGAGTGGGGCTGCGGTAGTGGCGTGCGCGCTGGTCCCGTTAAGCGGGAGATCGTTCGCGACCGAAGAACGGCTCCTGCTCAGGATGACAGTCGTCGTGTAGTAGTCAAACTGCATCGCTCCTGCTCACGCCTCAGCGGCGGGGCGGAAGCGCCAGTAAACGCAATAGCGCTGGTTGAACAGGCGATAAAAGGGACTCAGGACGACATCCTTGGGACGGCCCGCGCCCACGGTGCGAAAAGTGAGCGCTATGTCTTTCTCGCTGACCGTCTTGCCGACTGGGGCACTGACCGGTTGAATCCACTTGTCGAGGAGGTTGCGGTCGCCGGCGAGTTCGGGCGCGGCGATGGGGGGAAAGCCTCCGTGCAGAAATTTGTCGTCAGAGTAGATGCGCTTCGAGTCGAGATTCTCGGTGCCGAGTTCGCCGGCGAGCACCAGCGGGCCGTACATGATGGCGGCTAGCGTGGGGTCGTCGGGAATGGTCTGCAAATGCAGGCGCATGGGCAGCTTTACATCCACGTGGTCGCCATTTTTCCAGGTGCGGTCGATTTTCGCGTAGCTCGAAGGTGCCAGCTTTTGGTGGGGCTGGAAAGGCTTGCCGTTGACCGTGACGCTGGCGGCGTCGGCCCAATAGGGAATGCGTACGTTCAAGGTGAAGCGAGCGGGCGATTTCGTCTGAATGACCAGTCGAGTCCCGGCTTCCTCGGGAAAGCGAGTTTCCTGCCGGACGATGACCCCTTTGTCCCGCCAGTTCACTTCCGAGGCGAAAAATAAATTCACCCACAGCGACTGCTCATTGTGAAAATAGAACCCCTCGCTGAGCTTCGAGAAATTTTCCAGGCCGGTACCGCAGCAACAGAAGAAGCCTTCGTGCGGAACGAAGTGAACTTTCCACTGGCCGGATTGCATTCCGAGGTAGTAAAGCGGCGAGCCATCGGCTGGGTTGGGGGTGGCGAGGATGTGGTTCAGAAAAGCGCGCTCGTAATAATCAGCGTATTGCGGCTCGGCCTGCCAGGTGAAGAGCTGGCGGGTGAGCTTGAGCATGTTATAGGTGTTGCAGGTTTCCTGCGAGAGGTCCGTAAGCTCGGAGGCGAGCACGTCGGGCGGCGTCCGGAAGTGTTCGCTGGCGCTGTTGCCGCCGGTGACGTAGCTGCGATGTAGCGCGACCTGCTGCCAGAAAAACTTCGCCGCGTCGCGGTAATGGGGGTCGCCGGTAAGTTCGAATTCGCGGGCGGCCCCGATGAACTTGGGGATCTGGGTGTTGGCGTGGAGGGTGGTAAGAGTATCGCGCCCCTCGGCGGCGGGATCCATCACTGCGTGATGATCAAAGCGTTTCGCAACCGCCAGATAACGGGGATTTCCGGTGACGCCGGAGAGGTTGGCCAGAACTTCGTTCATGCCGCCGAATTCGATTTGCAAGGTTCGCTGCATTTGTTCTTCCGGGAGCCGGCCGGTGCGCCAGTCCATCCAAGCAGCCATGCCCTCGAGCACCTGAAGCGCCTGCGGATTCTGCATGAGTTGGTTGACATCGAGCAAGCCAGCCATGATCTTATGGAGGGCATACCAGACGACCGCGGCCGGACGGCCCTGTTCAAGGTCGTCGAATCCCGATTCAGGGAACGCGGAAAGATAGCCCTTGTCGCCAAGCTGCGCCTGGCATTTTGCCAGCTCCGACACCATAGCGGCGGCCTTCGTCTTGATGCGGACATCGCCGGTGGAGGCATACATCTGGCTGCAAGCGGAAAGAAAATGACCGACATAATGGCCACGCCATCCGTTGGTTGGAGATTCGCGGTTGTAGAGCGGTTCGGCCGCCGATGGAAGTTTTGCGTTCACGCGGAAGTTATGCAGCAGGCGGTCAGAATCAAGGGCGAGGGCGTAGTTGAGAGTTTGTTCGCGCATCCGGAGCAGATCGGGGTCGAGGATCCTGACATCTTCAAGACGGAATGGGATGGCGGTGGGGAGGGGAAGCGAGTGCGTATCCTGCTGGTCGGCGCCGGTCAGATTCCACGGATCAAACTTCGAGGAACCAAGCTTCAATGAATCAAGCGCCAGGGCCGCATCATGATTCATACGTGGCGTAAGCGCTCTGCCGGTCGCTCTCGTCGCGGCAAGCGCCGTGCCGCCGTAGAGTACGCGGCGCAGAAAGTCACGTCTGATCATCGAAATATCCTACCACTGGGCCGACGGGATTTTGACCGGACGATACGTGCTCCGGGGATGTTGATTTTACTTCAGTGTCCGGCGATGGGGGATGACAGGTCAAGGAGAGGAAAAGACACGAAACAGACAGAATTGCACGCTAAGGAATGCAAGTCATTGATTTACAAAGGCCCTGGTCTATTTCATGAACTGGGCCATGTTTGCCCATTTCACGCATTCGTAAGATATTGAAGATATTAAGCAGATGGCGGCTTAACAGTCGGTTTTAATCCGCTTGATAACTTCTGGCGCTGGTTCCTTTTGGAATATTTGTAGTCCTTATTTGTTCCTGGCAGAAAAAAGCACAGCTCCTCCCAACCCCCGTCGAATCTCCCTCCAGACCGGCACGCGCCACTGACACAAGATCTTACTCTTGGGGCGTTCATCATAAAAATGGGTTCCCTGTCGAACTCAAAGCCAGGCGGTGGCGTCTGGCAATTGTAGGGAGAGAACCGATGCAGGAATTCACCTGGCCCGGTCGCACGGCGGAGACCGAGTTGGCGTTCGATCTTGAAACGGCTGCCCTCAGGCGCGAGTTTGAACAGCGGCTCGAGGAGTGCGGCACGCTGGCGTTCCGGGTTGCACGTGGAGTCTTGCGCAATGCAGCCGATGCAGAGGATGTCGCTCAGGAAGCAATTCTGCGTTCGTACCGTCGCTTTGAGCGACTCCGCGACCCCTCGCGGTTCCGGGCATGGCTGGTTCGAATCAGCTTCCGTCTCGCGCTGGATCATGGGCGTTCCGCGCGCCGCCGCGAACAGCGGGAAACCGCGTGGGCGACCGATGTGCCGAAGCCGACCGCCGAGGACATCGCCGCGTCCAACGAATTCGGGCGGCGCTTGGAAGAAGCGATGGCGGCACTGTCAGAAAAATCACGGCTCGTCTTGTTACTCACAAGTATGGATGGTCACTCGCTCGAAGAGGTGGCAGAGCTACTACAGTTGCCGGTCGGCACCGTGAAATCGCGTCTGCATTCCGCACGGAAGCAACTTGCGGAGAAATTACGATGACTTGCGACAAATACGAGAATGCGCTGCTGCTAACGGCAGCGAGCAATGGCGAACTGGATGCGAAGCTGGCTCGGCACCTTGAGCGTTGTTCGACGTGTCGCATGACTCTGCGCTCGGAGCGGGAATTGTTCTCCCGAATCGACAGTGCCCTGCGCGCGCAGGTGAACGGGGACCTGCGGCCTGGTTTTCTGACACAGTTGCGACTCCAGCTTTCGAAAAAGCTGACTGCCCGACCTGGATCGGAGCGCCTGTGGCATGTGGCGGGAGCGGCTTTGGCGCTTACTCTGATCGCGATGTTCTATCCGTTGGTCGATTCGCGACAATCAAGCGTCCAAGGAAACCTGCAGACGCCCACGATTAAAGTGCCGCAGAGTGGCGGAGTGAAGCAATCCCGGCGTGCCAGTGAAGATATAGGAGTGCGGTCCCGCCATCACTCCAAGCGTCCGGCCCAAAACGCAGTCCCGCAGGAACCGGAAGTCTTGGTGCCGCCAGATGAACAGAAAGCCTTTGCGCAATTCGTGGCTTGCGTCGCAAAGCGCGATGCAGTAGCGCAAGCGTTTGTGACGCCGGTGGCGACCAAAACCGTTGACAGGAACACGGAACTGCCTCAGGTGTCTTCAGTTGACATCGCCGATCTCCAATGGGGTCGAGCGCGACAGAAAGAATGGATCGATCAGACTGGCAGCTCAGAGTGAGTTCCACAGACTTAGGTGATGCAGGAGGAAGAATGGGAAGAAGAGCGAACGCCGCATTCCTAGTGGCAGCATTGGCGATGGGAACACCGTGGGTTTCGGCACAAGAGAAACCTAAGAACGAGGACGTGGCCATGGAAGCCCGTCAAACGGAAACGACACCTTTGAAGATATCGGTCACGTTTACGGAATTTGAGGGCGACAAGAAAGTGAAGAGCTTGCCCTACACGATGGTTGTGGTCGCGGACGGAAGGCCACCGAAGTCGGTAGTGAAGATGGGGAGCCGCGTTCCGGTTTACACGGGCAAAGAATCCGGGATGCAATATGTGGACGTTGGCACCAATATCGACTGCCAAGCGTCTCGCACAAAGGAAAACAAGTTCGACATCAGGCTGAATCTCGAGCGATCGTGGGTGGAGGGCAATGTAGCAGTTGCCGTTGATCCCGGTGCGTCTCTGCAATCATCGGGGCAATTTCCAGAACCAATTTTGCGGCAATTCAAATCAGAGTTAAGTCTGATACTGCGGGATGGCCAAACGGTAGAAAGCTCGTTTGCTACGGACCCTCTGAGTGGGAAAGTCTTTAAGGTGGAGGTAGCACTCAACGTAGTGAAATGACGAGTGTTCTGACCATCGGAGGACATATTTGTCTGTACGCCTGACGGCAGTGGTCGCACACGATGAGAAACGCACTCCTGCACGCGTCCAGCCGCCAGTAGCCAACAATGCGAATGGGAAGATAATTTAGGGGTGGAAACAAAGCGCACGACTTTCGATCTTCAACCCACCCTCAAGAGCAGCCTGCTCGAACTCAGGCCGCTTCGCGCCAGCGATTTCCAGCTTTTGTACGCGGTGGCTTCGGATCCATTGATTTGGGAGCTGCACCCGGTCACGGACCGCTGGAAAGAGGATGTATTCCGAAAATTCTTTCAGGAGTCTCTGGGTTCGGGCGGGGCACTGACGGCCGTTGACTGCAAACTCGGCAAAGTAATCGGATCGTCACGGTTTCACGGATACGAAAAACAAAAAAGTGAAATCGAGATTGGCTGGACGTTTTTGGCGCGCTCGCACTGGGGCGGGACCTACAATCGGGAGATGAAAGAACTCATGTTGCGGCATGCGTTCGCTTTCGTGGATCGCGTCGTCTTTCTTGTCGGTCTGAACAACCTGCGTTCGCAGCGGGCAGTAGAGAAAATCGGCGGCACTGCTGTCGGTTCAAGGCGCGATGCAGGTGGTCGGGAAAGCATTGTTTACGAGGTCACTATATCTTCGTTCCGAGAGAAGTTCCGCATGCCGAACTGACCCGACGCATGAACTTCTTAAAGAAGACATTGAACTGGCGAACAAATCACCGTCGGCGCGCAGCTCGCATGCCGTCTTTGATCCGCTTCCTTGCTTCCTTTGGTCCTTTCACACCAATCACGCGATACTGCTCACCGCTCAGCTGGTGATAGTTCACAAAAAACTCTTCCAGCTCTAACAGGAACTGCTTGCCCAGATCATCGATATGTTTGATATCGGCAAAACTGTGATTCGCTTTCTCGATAGCAACCACACGATCGTTCCGTTCCCTCATTTTTTTATTGCCCTGCTCGCCTTCGATGATTCCTATCACCCGACACTTTAAGACGCAGCCCGGAAAGGCGGGATCATCCATAAGAACCAAAACGTCGGTGGGGTCGCCATCTTCAGCTTTTGTGCCGGGAATGAATCCGAAATCGTACGGAAAGGTCATTCCAGCGGGCAGGACTTTTTTTAGCTCAAAAACTCTCTGCTCTTCCTCGAACGCATATTTATTGCGGCTGCCTTTTGGTGTCTCAATGATTACTTGAAGGATCGCGTCATCTTTCTGATCCAATGAGGGCAGCCGGGACGGGTCGGCTAGCGAACCCGTAGATCTCTTCTTTTTGCTCATAGGTAGTTCGAAATTGTCCGACAGCTATATTTTTCCGAACGAATATTCATTACGCCTTCCGCATTTGAGGCAAAACTTCCTGGCCGTAGAAATCGATGGCTCGTTTCTGGATCGGGCTGGCCGAGTGAATAGGGACTTCCGTCGCGAGCCTCGCTGGCCTCGGTTCCGCTCTTGATTGAACCCACGGCCGCCGACATTCGCCATGGCCGACTTCAGCAGGGTTCGACGATTCCAGGCCGCATTTACGCGGCGTTCCGGGAAATCCATTCGGCCTCCGCTCGTGCACCAGTACTCTTTGCGCGCTTATTCTTCTTCGCGCGCCTTCAACGATTTCTAGGCGGGTTCCCGGTCCCAGACTCTGCCATTCTTGGCGTACGTTATGAATTCCGCGATATCGCTCGCCGAATCAAGATCGGTGACGCCGACAACATCTGTGATGTCCGCTTTTTCTGCGAGCGTCGTCGCCCCTGACAATCCGATGGCTTTGAGATGACGGCAAGCGTCCATCAAGAAAGAAACTGCATTAGGATCCGCACTTAAGGCGCCATCTCCCGCTGGTCCGGCCAACACCACGACCGCGTCAAATAGCACCGATGGCGACCCAGAAAGTGCCATCTCCGCCGCAAGTTTTGTTCCGGTCGAATCGATAACTCCGCCAACCTTGGTTGCGATAATGGCTGCCCCCGCTCCTTCTTTCTTGATAGCAGATAGGACTGCATTCTTCGTCTTGGCACTGAAGCCATCAGCCAGGAGCACGCCAACTTTTCTCCCTTTGAGCGTCGGTTTGTATTTGCCGTACAGTCGCAAGGCCGGGCTGGGATCAAGATCGATGGGATCGATGGCCGGCGTCGCCGCCACCGCCTCCCCAGACATTCCCAACGCTTCGGCTACGGTGCTGCCTAAATCTTCGTCGATTACATCGAGATGTCCCAGCATTCTACGTCGGATTTCTACAATATCGACCTTGCTGAGTTCGAAGGTCAAGGCCTGTGCAATATGCTTCTGCTCTTGAGGAGTGACGGATCGATAAAATAATCGCGCCTGCGAGTAATGGTCTTTGAATGACTCGGGCCGTAGCCGAACCTTGGTCGCCTCCGTCGGAATTGGCGCCGTACGGAATCCCAGGGTGGGCATCTCTCTCGGACCGGCCGAGTCTATCGAATTTGGCTCGTAATTTCCACGACCAGTCGGAACCTGCATCTGCATGTGGCCATCCCTCTGCAAATTCGCGAATGGGCACTTCGGGCGATTGATCGGAAGCTCGTGGAAGTTTGGCGATCCCAACCGGCTCAGTTGTGTATCGAGATAGGAAAATAGCCGGCCTTGCAGCAAAGGGTCTTCACTGAAGTCGATGCCAGGCACAACGTGGCTGGGACAAAACGCAACCTGCTCGGTTTCCGCAAAGAAGTTGTCAGGATTTCGGTCGAGCACCATTTTGCCTACCATTTCGATGGGTACGACCTCTTCGGGAACCAATTTCGTCGCATCTAGAACGTCGAATGGAAGGGCATCGGCGGTCTCCTGATCGATGATCTGGAAACCGAGCTCAAATTCTGGAAAGTTCCCGGACTCGATGGCCTCGTATAGGTCCCGTCGATGGTAGTCCGGATCGGCGCCGCTGATCTTTACTGCCTCGTCCCACAGGACGGCGGCGGTACCAAGGATTGGTCGCCAGTGAAATTTTACGAAGTTCGTCCCGCCTGATGCATCCACCAACCGGAAAGTGTTCACTCCGAACCCTTCTATCATTCGTAGGGAACGAGGGATGGCGCGATCCGACATTGCCCACATAATCATGTGCAGAGATTCGGGCATCAGTGAGATGAAGTCCCAGAAGGTTGCATGCGCACTGCCGGCTTGGGGATAGCCGCGATCGGCTTCCATTTTTACGGAATGGATTAGATCAGGAAATTTGATCGCATCCTGGATAAAGAAAACCGGAATATTGTTTCCGACCAAGTCAAAATTGCCTTCCTGGGTGTAAA
>PMHI01000078.1 GCA_003156615.1 Acidobacteriaceae bacterium
TGGATGCCCGATGGCAAGCAGATTTTGGTAGTCGCATCGGCTGCAGGACATGCTCCCGTTACTTATCTGCAGGACATTCCTAGCGGTGCGGCACACCAAATTACGCACGAGGGACAGTATGCCGTCTTTTCCCACGACGTCGCGATGAGCGTCTCACCCGATGGCCAATATTTCTTGACCACCGATGGCGGAAATCACTACTGGATACAACCGATCGGTGGCGGCAAGCCGACGGAGATCAAAAGCCTGGTCGAAGGCGATTTCCCTTTAGAGTGGCATAACGATTCACAAAACATTTTTTTTGAACGTCGGGGAAGCTTGGATGCGATTGATATCTATGATCTGAACCTCACCAACGGTCAGCAAAAGCTCTGGACACATTTCTCGCCGACCGACAAAACCGCGATGGTTACCATGCGTCACGCGCTCATTACACCGGACGGCGCCCACTCCCTCTACGCTGTCCAGCGAATCTACTCAACTCTGTTCGTCGCCAAAAATATCCGCTAAACAGAAGATATGCTCCGGAACAAACTTTCAACAACGCGAGCGAGAAGTCCTATCTAGGTTGTATCAAAAGCGACCGCCACAGATTCTAATGAGGCTACCAATTTCTCCTCTGCGGTCGCTTCTGATACAACACTAGGACTTNNCTTCGGACATAAGCTCTGGCTAGACTAGCTTTGCGTATTCGGCTTTTGCCGTCTTGAAGATGGAAACGCCGGGGTCAGCATCTTTCCAGAGATCGAGGAACTGTTTGTATTGACTTAGGGCGCGTACACGGGCAGCGTCCGCGACTGCGCCCTTCGCCTTCTTCGATTCCAGCGTATTTGCGCGAGCCAGACCAAGATGAGCTAACGCTCCCGTTGAACAATTCCAAACCATGCCGGCGTGATCAATAATCTTCTGAAATTCGGTGGCGGCGTCTGTGGCTTGTCCTGAAGCCAGATAAGCCTGAGCCTTAATGTAGGTCGGATATAAACACGAAGGGTTATTCGTGAACAAGATCGTCCCGTACTCCATAGGCGACTCAACCGTCTGCAGAACGCGAAGGGCCTCCGCTGGATTCTTTCCATTCAGCGCCAGTTGTGCGCGAATAGCAGGCAGCCAAAGTGACTGCATCTGGGTATCGAGCGGATACCGCTTGTCCAAGTCTTCGGCCAAGGATAGGGCTCGGCCATTCTCCGAGGCCATGGCGAACGCGAGCGCAGCTTCAACACCCACTCCCTGACTCTCGGGAGCCAATTTGAGTCCATCGGCGGCATCTTGCACGCCTTGCGATGCATCCCCAGAAGCGGCTTCGCGTAAGGCGGCATTCTCCCACCAGATCGCCGCATTTTCCTTGCTGTCAGCAGTGATGGCGGCTTCTGCCGAACGCTTCGTCAGCTCTCGTGCTGCCGTCAATTTGCCTCCATAAGCCTCCGTGTCGGACGCGAGCGAAAGAGCATAGTGCTTCGAATCAGGGTGAGAGGTGAGCCATTGCTGCTGTTCCGCCATGCCTGAGGAATCGCCGCCAAGAAATGCCATCGCATAAAGCGGAAGGCGAAACATGTAGCCATCCATGTCGTGCGCCTTCGCGCGGTCAATCGTTGCGCGGGCCTGGCCGAAGCGCTGGAGCGCCAATTGATAACCAGTCAGATTGGAGTAAGCAGGGACTTCGCCGGGGCCAAACTCCTGCGCCTTGGCAGTCATTTCAGCAGCGGTTTCATATTGTCCCAAGGCGGCATACTCTTCGCCAAGGCTGAAGTACGCTGTCGCGCTTCGCGGGTACGTCTCAATCATCTCGTGGAAAGTTCGCGCCGCCTTGTCATGCTCGCCCGTCACGGTAGAATAGTAGTTCCCAGTAATCAGGAGCTTCGAACGATCGTTGGCGTGTTGCCTCAGTTCGAACGCCTTGGTGTAGTACTGGCTGGCGCGTCCTAGTTGGTTGAGGCTGAAGTAGTCGTCGCCCACGTCGTAATACGCCATTGCAAAACTGGGGTCAAGTTCAATGGCGTGTTGATCAAGCGCGAGAGCTGCCTGGACTCCTTGTTCGTTGTATGCCTTCAGGGCGCTCGCATATGTGCTCAGTGCCTCGAGAGAGGGAGTCGTTGCCTCAGACAAGGGCACGTCGAACTTCTGCACCGTTGACGGCGGCTCTCCGAGTTCAGCGCGCAATTTCTTGGAAGCTCGCCCGATCGTATCGAGGACGTCTGTCTTGCCGGCCGCAGTCATTTCCTCATGGGCTACAGTCTTGCCATTTTGGCAGTTCACAGCGTTCAGGGCTACGACGTACTTGCTGTCCGCGCTGCCAATCGAACCTGCGACGTACATTTTGCTTCCCGCTCGTTGGCAAAGCTCGCGGGCTAAACCGGCGGTGAGGTTCGCATTGGACGGCAGACCCATTTGCTTCGATATGGCACTGACCCTGTCACTCGAAAGCACGTTTACGAAGGGTGATTCGGTGAGAGCCACATTCTGCGCAATCTTCAGCGTACTGTCGAACAGCGGATCGCCCGTGTCGTTCGTGAAGTCCGCCAGGAGTACAGTGTCTGCGTCGGTGAGAGTCTGTTTTCCGCCCATCCGAGAGTAGAACTCTCGAGCTATCAGGGCAGCCATTAACAGCGCAGCCAACCCGCCGATGGATAGCCACAACCTCGTGGCGAGCATCCGCGTGGTTAGCTCTCGCGCTTTCGCAACTGCGACTTTCGTGGCGGATGGTGTCGTTGCCGGCGTATACGCAGCAGGCTTTTGATAACCGCCGCTGTCGGTATCGCGCTTCAGCCTCTGCAGGTCGGCCCGCACCTCCGAGGCGTGTTGATAGCGAAGGTTGAGGTCCTTCTCCAGCGCCTTTCGGATGACTGCTTCCAGCCCCGGAACGATTTGCGGATTTACCTGAGACGGTGGTGGAGGTTCATCGCGCAGAATCGCACTGCAAATCTCTCCCGGACTTGATCCCTCGAACGGCAGGTTGCCAGTTGCCATCTCGTAGAGCACGGCGCCGAAGGAGAACAGGTCTGTGCGAGCATCCAGGTCTTTGGCCTTCACCTGNNCGTTCCCAACATCGCTCCGGGGCTGGTCAAGTGCAGGGCATCCGAATCTGCGATTGTTTCAGCATCGCTACTGGATGCGGCGGTCTTGCCGGTCACTTTCGCCAGACCGAAGTCGAGTATCTTGGCGTGGCCGCGCCGCGTTACGAAAACATTTCCAGGTTTGATGTCGCGATGCACGATGCCTTCGCTGTGAGCCGCGTCGAGAGCGTCCGCGATGTCAATCGCGATGGGGAGAAGCCTGTCCGTTTCAACTGGACGACCCGCGATGAGGTGGCTCAGCGTTAGACCATCGAGGAACTCCATGACCATAAAAGCGCGGCCATCGTGTTCGCCGATGTCGTGAATGGTGCAAATATTGGGATGGTTCAGGGCTGACGCGGCCCGAGCTTCGCGACGAAAGCGCTCCAGCGCCGCAGAATCGTGAGCCACGCTATCGGGCAGAATTTTGAGGGCGACAAACCGGCCGAGGCGAGTGTCCTCTGCCTTATAGACCACGCCCATGCCACCCGCACCCAGCGGGGACTGGATTTCGTAGGGACCAAGTTTCGCGCCAGGGGTGAGGTCCATCCGTGGGCGTAATTATAGCTTGTGCAGCACGTTGCACGCCGGAGGCGAGCATTCCGGGTGTGTTGTCGGCAAACCTTCCCAAGTCTGCAAGGTAAGGGTTGCCCGTCATTCGCCCGAAACTAGCAACAGTCTGCAGGTATTAGGCNNCAAGCTACTGCAGCTTCGCACATTCCCGCTAGCTTCCTTCACGCCGGATCCGTCCTGGTCGTCGTCTTTTCCAGAGGTGAGAAAACCCTTGTAAGCGGCGCGGCTGATACGCCGGTGCCGCTTACGGCTCTTCCAAGTCGAGGGCATACACATCGGAAGTTCCAGCATCGCGAAACAGCAAGAGTGACTCGTCGGGAGTGAGAGACAGCGAGGAATCGCTAAAGTGGCCAGTTCCCACAAAATTCTTCAAGTCACCCACTGGTTCCGCCTTGCCGTCTTGAAGGCGAATCTTGAGCACACCACTCGCACCGCGGCCATACAGGACATAAACATACTGCCCGTCCTTCGAAAAGTTTGGCCAGGCGACCGCGCCCTTCTCTATCTCAGTCCATTTCTGCGTCTGGAAATCGAAGCGGAAAAGTATTGTTTCATCTTCTGACAACCCCAGCATGTAGCGACCGTTCGGTGACCAGCGAGGCGCATACAAGCCTTGTGATCCCGGCAGAGCTGACACTTTGTGAGTCGCCAAATCAAGAATAGAGATACTCGACGCAGCATTTACGGAACTGCCGCCGAAGGCGATCTGACTCCCATCTGGCGACCACACCGGGTCCCATTCCGAGTTTGCGTCGTCGGGCATCAGTGCTCTCGCGCTCCCCCCTTCGGGAGAAACCTCAAAGATCTTGGCAGGTTTGCCTGCGAACATTTCGAAAAATACGATCTTCTTGCCATCCGGCGACCAGCGCGGGTTTACGGCATACCCGGGTGGAACGGCGAGTTGCAATCGTTCGCTCCCGTCAACCCGGCTGCGCCACAGAACGCCTTCGGGATACGAGACATACGCGATCCACTGGCCATCTTTCGAGAAGTCAACGTATTCCGCTGACATGCCTCCGAGAAAGGGTGAGAACTGGCCGGACTTCGCATCATATCGCACCAACTCGCCACGAAATGTTCGCCCCACCACGAACAACTTCTTTCCATCCTTGCTGGGCAACGGAGTTTCCAGCGACATCGGACTGAAAGTCAATTGGATCGGTTTTGGTTCAGAGCCGAAGAGACTTCCCTTTCGCGGCAATGCCCAGACTTGGCCGTGTGACACGAAGACATAGTACTTTCCATCTGCCGTCCACTTCCCACAGCACTGCCGCTCGGTCGGTTTCCAGCCGGGAAGCAAGAGATGCAAGCCCGTTCCATCCACCGAGATTTCCCAAAGCTCGCTCGCAACGCGAGCAGTGTCCCAAGTTTCGAATCGCAAATGGGAGCCGTCCGGCGACCAGTCGGGATTCGCGACAGTCGAGGGCGCCTTCATGGTGATCAGCTTGTGGGGTTCGCTCCCGTCGGCGTTCGCCAGGAACAAGTCGCCCATATTGCCATAGACCAGCCTTTTGCCGTCGGGCGACCATGAGGCCGAGTTTCCTTCTGTCTCTCCTAATCTGCGGGGTGAGCCGCCCAGAACGGGCATACTCCAGAGTGGCCCTGACGGCGGATCACCCTTCTCATCCACCAACAGAAGCTCCGAGCCATCCGCCGACAAGCCCGTAGCGGCCATCATGGCCGAAGGCGTCGGAATGCGTGCCGGCTCACCGCCAGACACCGACATCGCACCGACAGCGTGTGATAGGTGTGTGCCCAGCGTGAGGTAAAGCCTCGAACCGTCAGTTGCGATCACCTGTTTCCGCTGGCCGTCATGGGTAAGCTGGATGTATTCGGAAATCTTAGGCACGGCTTCACCGCGCATCCCAAAATACGCAAGCACTGCAACACCCAGGGCCGCTGCCACCAACGCCACCGCGATTGCAGTTCGCCGGCGAGCCGATTTCTTCCGCTCCGGCAGATTGGCGGCATGGGAGGAGATTGCCGAGTCCGACATCGCTTCCAGCGCGAACGCCAAATCATGTGCTGAATGGAAGCGCTGCTCTGGATTCTTCTCCAGACAGCGCTGCACCACCCTGTGAAGACCAGGAGACGTATTCGCCGCAAGCTGCGCGATGGATGGCGGATCCTCGTTCAATATTGCGGTCATGGTTTCCGCCGCCGTCGGCCTGCGAAACGTCTGCTTGCCCGCCAGCATCTCGTAAAAAATCGTGCCGAAGGAAAAAATGTCAGAGCGATGATCGGCCGCTTGTCCCCGCACCTGCTCNNCCCGTCCATCTCTGGTCAGGAAGAGATTCTCCGGTTTCAGGTCGCGATGGACGATGCCTTTCTCGTGCGCCGCCGCCAGACCGCACGCGATCTGCACTCCGTAATCTATCGCGTTGCGCAACGGGATCGCTCCGCGCCTGAGCCGCTCGCGCAGCGTCTCGCCCTCAAGCAGCTCGGTAACCATATACGACACACCCTCGTGCGTCGCCATCTGGTAAACCGCAAGAATGTTGGGATGATTCAGCGCTGCAGCCGCTCGCGCTTCCTGCTCGAAGCGGCGTAACCGTTCGGGATCAGAGCTGACGGACTCGGGCAACACTTTAATCGCGACCTCACGATTCAGCCGGGTGTCGTGCGCGCGGTAGACTTCGCCCATTCCGCCCGCACCCAGGGGTGAGCGGATTTCGCACTGCCCGAGAATCGTTCCGGCAGCAAGGGCCATGAGACTGTCGAGGAAATTATATCTTTACTCCTTTAACCGGGCAGTTGATGAGTTGTCGGCAAACCGGCAGGTATCCAAGAACGGGCATGTGGGAAGCGCTGAAATCGGCGCCAAGATGCCGACAGAAGTCAACTCGCTATGCCCGAATCCGCTGCTTTTGATCGCATCGCATTCGCCTCACGCTCTCCTCAAAACCGGACTACGTCTGTGCCATCCAGAGAAAAGCCGGGACAGTAACGCTCTTCACTGCAGAGTAGTCCGTTCTCTCCAGTCCAGTTTGTCGAGGAAGAATCGCGAAATACGGGCATGTTTCGCGCATTTTGCGGGAAATAGAGGTAGGAATTCTCTGCAGTCAGGACTGCGTGGCGGAGGAAGTGTGATTCGAACTCGCATTACCGTTTTGAATTCCGCAACCCCCGACGTTTGCGTAACTTGCAGGCGGTGCAGCACTTAACCGGAGAGTCAACAGGCAGTGACTGGACGCTAGGTCGATAAAGAACAGTCCATCTTTTCGTCCGCTCATTAAGGCGAACGGCATACGATAGTGTGGCTGAAAGTGGTCACCTTCGTGCCTCGGCAAGGGACCGACATTGGGTGCCGCTCGATCCTTCGACAAGGTGCATCACGATACTGCTTAACCATTCTTGGACTTCGGTCAAACCTTCGGGGCGTACACTGCGACCAAGCTGTGGCGCAGTGTCAGAAGGCACGTTGCCTCAAACGCACGAAACAGTCCCAAGAAGGATTTCTCTGGAGAAACTATGGCAAGCCCCGCAAGTATTAACAAACACCCGGTTCATCCGATGCTAGTGGCATTTCCCATCGGGCTGTGGGTCTTTGCGCTGATCTGCGACGTGATGCGCGCAGTCACTGGCAACACTGCATGGCAGACGGTTGCCATTTACTGCATAGCCGGCGGAATCGTGGGCGCTGTCGCCGCCGCCGTGCCGGGCCTGATCGACTATTTCTCGATCGATGAAGCTGCAATGAAGAGGATCGCGAATCTGCACCTGGCGGTCAATCTGGGTGCCGTGGTGATTTTTGCGATTAATCTGTGGCTCAGATTCCGTCTGCAGGCCGATAGCTATTTACCTCTGGGAATGTCGATAGTCGGAGTTCTCGCCATCGGCATCGGTGGCTGGCTCGGTGGCGAAATGGTCTATGTCAAAGGGATGGCGGTCGAAGCAGTCGAGAAGCTGGCAAAAAAAGTTGAGAAATCATCGGGGCGCCGGGGGGCTTGACGTTACTGCCGGATCATTCCTCCAACCAATTCGGGGGGATGTAGGCGCACCTCAACTAACGCGCGGCATTCGGCCACGCTACTGTCGTAGTCCATTATGAACATTTCTTTTGCCGGTAGTGATGCAGTTTGAAATTCACAGGGCTGGTACGGATCAGGAACACTGGGAGCGGGAGTCGTTTTCATGGCAACCACGGATGGACACCTGACGGTGCTCCACAATTTTAATCCCCAGTCGGGAGGAACCGGGCCCGCAGGAGGTCTTGTGTTGGGCACAGATGGGAACCTGTTAACGGGTCCACATCAAGCTGTGAGATTCGAGGCTGGAGATGTGGATTCAAGCGGCGCACCGGCTGAGATGTTCGCATTACGGATATTTTACGGAAGTCTCACGGAGGTTAAGGGGTAACAAGGAGAAACTCGAATGACTAAAAAGCTTGCGCTGGCGATAGTACTACTCGGGGGCTAGACCGCTAGACCTGCTTGAAACAGGGGGGACTGTCGCTCCGGCAACGTAATTCAAGGGGCCGAATGGCCTGTGTACCATTTTGTGTACCACTGTAACCGCGAATTGCTGTTAGGGACTGTCACCACACTTCTTGAGCAAAAACAAAACCCGCTGATTTAGCGGGCTTTAGCGGATGATA
>PMHI01000751.1 GCA_003156615.1 Acidobacteriaceae bacterium
ATGTTTCGGTACCCGTGGAATGTGCTAATCCGCTTGTGTTCTTGGACAAATGGCAGATAGCGGTCTTCGGCGAATTGAACCACGGTCATCGTACTTTCAGGCGTCTTCTTTGCCAGATTGATCGGCTCCAAAAACTCCCTCGCAAGATCTCGCGCAGCAGTCTTGTTCGGACACTCCGGTCCGACCTTTGCTAGTTTCTTGGTTTTCTGGACTCTTCGAATCGACCCATCCGCAGCAAACTCGGAGTCGTAATATCGAAGCAACTTGGGGAAAGCCGGGGAAGTATTGCCAAACTTGTTCGGTTNNTCGGGGTTGGCGCCTTTCCAGAGCGTGAGGAAATCTTGGTAGGCGGCGAGCGCCCGAACACGGGCAGCATCGGCATCCGCTCCCTTCGAGGTTCTTGCTTCCAATGCGTTTGCACGCGCTACGCCCAGATGCGCCAGAGCTCCCGTCCAGCAGTTCCAAACGATGCCGTTGTGGTCGAGAATCTTCTGAAACTCTCCGGCCGCTGCACTGCCTTGTCCGGCCGCCAGGTAGGCATTTCCGCGTACATACACATGATAGAGACACGAAATATTGTTGACGAATGAAATTTCTCCTAACTCGATGTGTGAAGCAGCTCGCAGCGTGGCGAGGGCGGAATGCGGGTTCTTTCTATCCAATGTCACTTGCGCCCGAATCGCGGGCAACCAAAGCGACTGTATCTGGGTGTCCAGCGGGAATCGTCTCGTTAAGTCTTGTGCCAAGGACTCTGCTCGCGCCGTACCGCCCGCCATGGCAAATGCAAGCGCGGCTTCGACTTCGACGGCCTGACTGCTGGGAGCAAGCTTCAAAGCCGCTGCCGCTATCTGTCGGGA
Source organism: Acidobacteriaceae bacterium (assembly GCA_003156615.1). The sequence continues at coordinate 858 of PMHI01000751.1, forward strand.
TTCTGTGATGTTGCCAAATGCGGCGTGTTGCAGAGCGGCATTCGTCTGCCATATTGCCCCAACTTCCTTGCTGTCAACTCGAATGGCAGAATCCACGGCTTGCTTGGTCAGTTCCCGTGCCTTGCCTAGATGACCAACATACGCCTCGGTGTCGGATGCGAATGCTAATCCAAAGTTCTCATATTCGGGCTTGCCAGCAAACCACCGTTGTTGCTCCGCCATTGCCGCGGAGTTCGCACCAACAAAGGCAAGGGCATAAAGGGTGCCGTGCATTACAAAATCATCCTCATTTCGTGCTTGCGCCTCGTGAATGATCTGCCGTGCTTCGTCGAACCGCTGTAGGGCAAGGGCGAAGTTGGCGAGATTGTCGTAAGTGGCTCGATCCGACGCAACGCGCGTGGCTCGCCTCATCGTCTCCATGGCTTTTTCATACTGCCCTTCATCGCCGTACACTATGCCCAAATTGTTATACCCTCCGTTCCGCGGGTAGCACTCAGTCTCCTTCTCATACGCCTGGGCCGCCTTATCCAGTTCTCCCGTTACATTCCGGTAGTATTCGGCGACAATCCTCAGCCTTTCTCGCTCGCTGGCGTGCTCCCGCAACTGGAAAGCCTTGCTGAAGTATTCATTGGCCCGTTCTACCTCTCCCAGATTCAGGTAGTCGATGCCGACTTCCAAGTAGGCAATGGCAAAATTCCGATCAATCGCGACGGCATTTTGACTGAAGGGCAGGTCCGCGGCGGAGCCTTTCTCGCGACAGGCCCTGATAGCAAGGCTAAACGCCTTCAGAGCTTCGAGCGAGGGCGTAGTGGCCTGTTCGAGCGGAACATCAAACTTCTGCACCGTAGCCAGCGATTCACCCAGCTTGCCACGCAGCTTGGATGCCGCCTCGCCCAGCGCGTCCAGCACTTTCTCTTTGGACGATGCCGTTACCTGCTCCTGCGCCAGCGTGTCTCCGTTCAGGCAATTCACCGCCTTCAATCCCAGCACATATTCGCTGCCTAGACCGGCAATCGAACCGACAACGTAGGCTTTGCTGCCTGCCCGCTGGCAAAGCTCGCGGGCTACCTCCGGCGCGAGCTTCGTGCTGGCTGGACGCGTCATCAGTTGCAAAGTCTTCGCGACTTGGCTGTCGGCGAGCACGTTCAGGAAGGGCGATTGCTGCAGAGAGACGCTGAGCGCAGTCTTCAGCGTGTCGTCGAACACCGGATCCCCCGCATTGTTGGCAAAATCGGCGAGGACGATGGTGTCTTCAGGCGTAATTCGGGAACTTAGACGGCGAAGATGCCAAAATCCTCCAACCGATGCGCCTGCCACGATCAGAGCAGCGGCTAGCCAAAGGTACCGGCGCCGATGGACGCGGGATCTGATCGTGGCTACGGCTTGCGGTTCGGGCAGCCAAGCCACAGGAGCTACGAAACGGTAGCCGCGACGGGGAACGGTCTCCAGAAACCTGGGGTTGTCGGCCGAATCGTTCAAGGCCTCGCGCAGCTTCCGCACCGCCGTGTTCAACCCGTCGTCAAACGCTACAAAGGTATCGTCCGACCACAGTTTCTGACAAATTTCCGCCCGGGAGACGAGTTGACCGGGATGCTCCAGCAAAAGTGCAAGAATCTTAAGCGGCTGCTGTTGCAGACGAATCCGGTTCCCCATCTTGGTGAGTTTGCCCTCTAGGAGATCAACCTCAAAGGATCCAAAACGAACAAACCGGCCTGTTGGCCCGTGCTGCTGCATGTCGATCCCATCGCCGCGATTTAGGGGAAGCGTCTTAGCATAACAGGTCAGACATTTGATTAACTGCTTTTTTTACAGCGCATTAGGTAGTTAGGCCAGATTCAGAAATAGTTTTGTTGCATTTTGATCCTGCGCTCAGCAGATTAGTTTGACGTGTTTGCCGAGGTCAGTATGCAAGAGATCTTCAGACAACTAGACATATTGAATAAAGTCTGGTCAATGAATGTTTCTGGCGCCATCGGACGCCCGTATGTTCGTCCAACTCCAGGCGCAGGCGGCGTGTTCTATGTCAGAAACAAGAATCGCACTCGATGGAGATTCCCCGACGGAACGCAACCGGTATCGGCTGCCCCTCGACATCACAGCGTCACACCGGCTAGAGCATCAGGAACTTCTGTCCTGCAAGAAAGGCATTTACTATCAGTCAGTGCGGTATGTGTCGGAACCAGTTGCGAAGCCTAGTAGCGGTACCAAGCGAGCGCTGCGAGTAGAACGGCGGCTAACCCTTAGAAGGCGTCAGTGAGGTCGCCTCTGCCAGAAAACGAAGGCTCCCGTCTCGAAAGTCTTCATAGCTTTCGAATTCTGGGAACATCCCGCGAGCAAGCGTTCGACGACATCGCTCATCTGGCTGCTCTTATGTGCGATGCCCCCGTCGCCGTCATCGCTTTCGTCGATGAGCAAAAGGTGTGGTTTAAGGCCAAAATCGGCCTTGAAGTGGATGAGATTCCGCGAGATGACTCGTTCTGTGCCCATGCAATCTTGCAATTCGATGTCCTGATTTTCCCCGATCCAATCTCTGACGAAAGATTCATGAGCAGTTTCTTGGTGGAGGAAATCGGTATTCGATTCTATGCCGGGATACCGCTTATTACCGTTGATAACTACCCCATAGGCACGCTAGCCGTGATGGACCGGGTGCCACATCTCATGACAGCGGAGCAAATAGATTCCTTGCAGATTCTTGCTCGACGGATTGTGGGTGAACTGGAAACAAGGCGCACCACAGACGCTCCATCACCGCACCCGAGGCTTCACCTCATACCGCCCCACCGCCGTTCCGTTACCATCTTGATAGTCCAAAATGAAGGCGTCCTTCGAGAGTTTCTGCAAAGGGCGCTTGGAGGCTATGGGTTTTCGGTTCTTCCCGCCGCCAATGGTGCGGAGGCCCTCCACTGGAGCGAACGACATGAGGGGACAATCGAGATTGTGGTGACTGATATTGTCCTGTCCGATCTCAGCGGGTTTGAGCTTTCCAAGCGAATTCGTGCGGCACACCCCGAAGCGAAGCTCTTGTTTATAACCAGCTTTGGTGACCAGTTTCCTGAATTGCGCGAATACGATGCAGACACTCTGGAAAAGCCATTCCTTCCTTCAGAACTCTTGCGTAAAGTGGACGACATACTCAACCAAGGGAAGGGTGCCACGGGTACTGGATAACACCGCATCAGCCGAGCATCTCCGGAAGCTATGCCGCTGCCACGTTCGTCTGCGTGCCTTTTATCTCGCGCTCGGCTTGAAGCCAATCTTCCAAATCGCGCCCCTGTATCCTTTCGCGCTGCTCGTAGAGTTCGTAGGCTGAATCTGCTGCTCAATCGGGATCAGCCAATATCCCGTCTTAGCCGTTTCAACCGATAAGTTCATTTTAGTTCCGGTTGACGATGGTGGCCACCGCCCCCCGAACATTTTACGGTCATCGGGAGAGAAACGATGAAATACCATTAATCGAATATCGTCAAGGACTGAACCGGACGCCGAGAATGGATCTCTTCAAACGATTGCGACGGGAGTACGAGCACGGAGTAGGAACCACCAATCGGGAGCGATCTTTGAGCCGCATGGCCCGGCGCAGTTCCCATTCAGCGACCTCGACAGTTAGGCTCGCTCCGACCATGCTTGGTGTTGAGGAAATCACTCGCCTTCCGCGAATGGGCTGCCTACTTCGGGATGCAGGCAGCGCCTATCGAGTCGCAACGCCCCGGTTATCACGGTTCCGCCACATGACTGCCAGCGTGGCCCAAACAGGCTGCCAACACCTCTGATACGCAGGAGCCGACCTGAGCCCCCCTCCGGGGCAGGGTGGCCACCCGAAGTCGGATTCGCTTTCTGACTCGGGAGCACCGTTCCCACGGTCGGACGGATGTGTCTCGCTGCGGCTCCGGCAAGAAAGTACAAGCGGCGCAGCGGCGAGGGCAGTGAACTGAGCACCGTGTTGTTGCTTCGCCACGAAACAGGTTAAATTCCAATGCGGGCGGCTCAAATAAGCTTGTCGGATTAGGGGGTGGCAGAATCAGGGGAATACGTCGCTTGACGGACAATCTGTATCGAAACGGCAGGTCGGCCGGCTTCGGTGCATTGCAAGCCCCCGCAACCAACAGACTCAAGAGGTTACGAGGACTGCCCCAAAACGAGAGCGGACAGCCTGCATGTGTCCACTGACAATCGGTGCCGAGCATAGCTTGGATGCGGCCGGAGGTCATCAACATAGGAAATGAGACGAGGTCTCCAGTTCTCTGCCCGCTGACTTGACGACTTGACCCTGCTGGGCAAGGTGCATATCGAGGTGCATACAGAGATGCCGAGCACCCTGATTCTGCCCGNNGCGGACGAGCTGAATTTGCTAAACCGTTGTACGGGCTAACACCTGTACCGAGGGTTCGAATCCCTCCCTCTCCGCCAGTCCTTTGAAATCAGTAGCTTAATTCCCCGGCTAACAAATACGGCTACCCATCGGATTCTCAGAATTGGCTCTTTAGGAGATGAGCCAATGCAATCGAGATCGATCCCGAGCGTCACCCTCTACATCCGCATCACCGACGAGCAAGGCAACCGCCGCTATGAGCGCGTCAACCGTCGCAACCCTCAACTGAACGGCGGTGTCGATTGCCTCCACTTCTATGGGAATGGCAAGCGCAAGGTGGGCCACCGTCGGCACCGACATCAATGCCGCCCTCAAAGCAAGGATGACGAAGGAAGCTGAGCTCCTCACCTGCCCCGTTGAAGCCAAACCATCACCCGCAGCACCGAAGGCCTTAGAGGAGCTTCGAACGGCATTTATCCATGACAAGAAGACCACCTTCAAGAAGGACGGCTCCCCGCTGGACCCCGATACGATCAGTTCTTACGAGAAGGTTACGCGGGAATTCCTCGACATAACCAGGCGGACGTTTCCTGGCGAGACCACGCGCGGAGTCGCGGGGCTATCTCATTGGGGAAAGTCTCGATAAATAATCCATCTCCAGCTCGCCTTCATAAGTTTCAGCGCCGACCTTCAATACTTCCGTCACGCGCGCTTTCGTGACCTCGCTAGCGACACTCACATCAGACTCATGGGCTTCCACCAGAAGCCCCTCTGCCATGGAACCAAATGCTCCAGTATCCACGGCCGCCTTGGCGTGACCAATGGCATGCGCGGGAAATGAGGCGATGCGGTGAGCCAGTTTCTCGACAAAAGGCGTCAGTTCGTCCGCGGGCAACGCTCGATTGATATATCCGTAACGTTCCGCCAGCTCCGCCGAGAAATCACTGCAGCCGAGGAGCACCTCCAAGGCGCGTCCCCTCCCCATGAGCCGTGGCAATCTTTGCGTAGAGCCCCCACCCGGAACCAGCCCAATCGCCACCTCTGGCTGGCCGAAGATCGCTTTGCCAACGGCAGCGAAACACATGTCCATGGCAAGTGCGATCTCACTCCCTCCGCCCCGGGCCCGTCCCTCGACTTTGGCAATAGTTGCCTTGGGCATGTTCCTGAATCTTTCGCCAATGGTCTGCGTGAGACGAAAGCTCCGTGTATTGGACATCACTTTGGAAGCGGCTCCAACCCGGCCCAAACCAGAGTGGGCTATAAAGAAATCAGGAAGTGCGCTCTGCAGGACCACAACCCGGACGCT
>PMHI01000412.1:0-10393 GCA_003156615.1 Acidobacteriaceae bacterium
GTGGCCGGCGTCAGCGGTCGCGCTTACGGCAACGAGTATCAGGATGATCGGGAACAAAGCTCTCATCATGATGATGATGCAGATTTTGCAGTGCCGCTGCCCTCACGAAGCGTGGTGTATTTTCCTAGCGGAAGGCCGGTCCATTCTTCTACGCGCCCGCTGACCCAATGCGCTTGGACCTTGATTATTTCAGCAGCATCGCCCAATCCAAACAATACACGGGGATCACTGGAAGAACAATAACTGCCGTCGCTGTGGACGCGTCGCCAAAGCGTAGGTGCATTGCGACGGAAAACAGCCACGCGTGTGCCCAGCATATCGCGGTGAAATTTCTCCCCCACCATGCGAAATCCAATCCATGGTTTGCGATGGCCGACGTTATTGATGAGAAGACGCGCCGGGCCATTGTTGTTTACCACCAGGACATCAACATCTCCGTCATTGTCGATGTCACCGAAGGCCGCGCCACGGCCCACTTCCAGCAGAGAAAACGCAGCTCCCGCGCGGCTGCTGACATCTTCAAAGCGCCCCTTACCGTTGTTGTGCAATAAGAGATTCGATTGGCCGAGCGGATACAAGCTGCCTTTGCGGGCTTGTTCTTCGATAGACTTGACAGCTCCATTGACAATCACCAAATCGAGCGACCCGTCATTGTCATAGTCCAGCATACTCACGCCAAATCCGGTGTAGCGGCGGGTTTCGAGCGCGAGNNGCATATTCTCCGGTGAGATTGGTGACCACCAGGTCTTCGAATCCTCGTCCCATCAAATCTCCCGCATCCACCCCCATGCTGGACTGGGGCGCCCCGTCGCGATCGAGCGCGCATCCAGCGGCCAGCGCATCGTTTTTGAAGGTTCCATCCCGCTGGTTGATCCAAAGCTGGTTGGGACGCAGATCGTTGGCTACGTAGAGATCGGGCCAGCCATCCCCATTGAAATCGGCGCAAACCACTCCCAGTGCTCCGTAGAATTCGCCGCCCATTCCCGAACGGGTGGTTACTTCTTCAAACGTCCCATCGCGCCGATTGCGAAACAGGTGATTGGGCAGCGGATTAAAAGCCAGCGGCCCGCAATAGTCCTCAGCGCCGCTGGCTGCCAGGCACTTTTTCGGGTTGGTAAACCTGAAATCAACGTAGCTGCCGACGAACAAATCGAGCCAGCCATCCCGGTCATAATCGACAAACGCCGCCGAGCAGCTCCAACCGGCCACATCCGTCCCGCTGTGCTCGGTGACGTCAGTAAATGTTCCGTCACCGTTGTTGCGCCACATTTGATTGTGGCCGAAGTTGGTAATGTATAAGTCGACCCATCCATCGTTATTGAAGTCAGCAGCGGCGACGCCCATCCCATATCCGACGGCTCTGATCCCGCTTTGTTCCGTGACATCAACGAATTTGAGCGTGACGCTGCCGTCGGCATGGCGAACCGAATCGTTGCGGTAGAGGCGGCCTCGTAACGGCAACTGGGGACGAAACCGGGCTTGATCCAGTCCCCGATTCGGCCCCAGCATGTTGCCCTGGACAATGAAGATGTCGAGATCGCCATCATTGTCATAGTCGAAAAGTGCTGCCCCCGAACCGATCACTTCCGGATAATAATGCGCCCCGGACATGCCATTGAAATGGACAAAATCAATCCCGGCCTCCTTTGCCCGGTCCGTGAAGATTTCGCCCGCGGCGCTGGGAGCAGCGCGAACCAGGCCGGGATGACTGAGAGCCGCCGCCATCCCCAACCTCACGAAGTCACGACGGCTGACACGCACCATGATTGCGAACCCGAATGGGAAAATATATGCTCAATTGTTTTTCGAGACAATTGCGTGACTCCTCAGGCTCAAAACCGGGCGATTCCTCGTCCCACCCGTTATTGCCGAGTCTTACTTGGGTTGGCCGCGTTGGGAGCCGTGGCCGTGTGTTTGGCGGCCCTGCCGCCACTTGTCCACGCCGAGACTGGAATAGAAAACGCAGACGAAGCCTGGCTGCGGTATCCCGCCTTAGACGCGCAGACCGCGAAAACCTACGACCGATTGCCGCCCCGGGTGGTGTTGCTGGGCGATTCCTTGTTGCTCAAAAGCGCAGAGCAAGAATTAATGCGAGGCGTGGCCGGGATGCTGGGGCGGACCATCGAGGGCGAGGTGAGCCAAGGAAAGATGAGCCTTCTATCGGCAAACTCTATTGTCTTAGGAACGCTCGAAAAGGTTCGACCGCTCGAAGCCGGATTGAGNNTGGATTTGAATGTCTCGTGATTAGCGGCGCGACCGAGCGCGGCGTTCTCTACGGTGTTTTCGCCTTGTTGCGCAAGATTTCTCTGGCGGAAAACATCGCCGCCCTCGATGAAGTTCAGCAGCCGTATGCTCCCATCCGCTGGGTGAATCAATGGGACAACCTGGACGGTTCCATCGAACGAGGATATGGCGGTCGTTCCATATTTTTTGCCGATGGAAAAGTTCGCAACGATTTGACCCGAGTCAGCCAGTACGGTCGTTTGCTCGCTTCGGTTGGCATCAACGGGTGCACGGTCAACAACGTGAACGCTCAGGCCAGAGTTCTCGAGCCCAGCTTTATTGCAGAACTCAGCCGAATCGCGGACGCTTTTCGTCCCTGGGGCGTGCAGGTTTCGCTGTCAGTCGATCTCGGCAGCCCCAAGCTCATTGGCGGTCTCGATACATTTGATCCGCTCGATCCTCGCGTAGCCGCATGGTGGCGAAATAGGGTCGACGAAATCTACCGGCAGATACCGGATTTCGACGGCTTCGTTGTCAAAGCGGACTCCGAGGGACGGCTCGGACCCTCTACCTACGGCCGCACTCACGCCGAGGCGGCAAACGTGATTGCGCGTGCCCTGAAGCCGCACGGCGGACTGATTTTTTATCGTGCATTCGTTTACAACCACCATCTGGATTGGCGAGACTTGACCAACGACCGGGCGAAGGCGGCCTATGACAATTTTCAGCCGCTGGACGGCGCATTCGACGACAACGCCATCGTTCAGATCAAGAACGGACCCATCGATTTTCAGGTGCGCGAGCCAGTTTCACCGCTCTTTGCCGGCCTGCGCCGCACCAACCAGGCGATCGAACTGCAGATCACGCAGGAATATACGGGACAGCAGCGGCAGCTCTGCTTTCTCGTGCCGATGTGGAAAGAAGTGCTTGATTTCGATATGCACATCGAGAGCGGCGAGACCTTGGTCAGGAATCTGGTGGCGGGCCGAGTTTTCCATCGCCCGACGGGCGGCTTCGTGGGTGTATCGAACGTCGGTCTGGATGCGAACTGGCTGGGAAGTCCCTTGGCCATGGCGAATCTCTACGGCTTTGGACGTCTCGCCTGGAATCCAACGCTCAGTGCTGAAACCATTGTTGACGAATGGACGCGCCTTAGCTTTGGCAGCGATCGAGCGGTGGTCCAAACCATCAGCGCTTTGCAACTCCATTCGTGGAGTGTTTATGAGAGCTACACTGGCCCGCTGGGCGCTGGAACGCTCACGAATATTCTCGGCAATCACTACGATCCGGNNGTCCGGCATCGGCATGGACCGCACGATCGCGACCGGAACAGGTTTCATCGGCCAATACCCCGCTCGAGTACAGAAGCTCTATGAAACATTAGCGAATTGTCCAGACAACCTGCTCTTGTTTTTCCATCATGTGCCCTACACGCACGTGCTGCATTCGGGTAAAACGGTGATTCAACATATCTACGACTCACACTACGAAGGAGCGGAAGAGGCCCAAAACTTCGTAGTGCGATGGCGCTCTCTGGAAGGACACATCGACGAATCGCGTTACCGCGACATTCTGGCCCGTTTCGAGTACCAGGCTCAAGAAGCCGTCCTCTGGCGCGATACGATTTGTCGCTGGATCTATGAACTCTCGCACATCCGCGACGCCAAGGGCCGAGTCGCCGAGACCAATCGCTAGTCCTTCGCTTTAGCTTTGTGATTTGCAAAGCCAGGGCGCCAGAGTTATTGCGACGGCTCTTTCACCGTGAGGACGCGGTCGCAAGTCACATCGTGCAGTTGTTGAACAATGCCGGAGGGCCAGCGGATTTCGGCCAAATCCGCGGAACGGTTGGCGCCCATTCCGAAGTGGACAGGGCCCGCGCTCGATGAGGCATAGCCCGCGCTGGTGGTCATGTGGTTGTACTGCGTGCCCGACTTGGTCACCACTTTAATTCTCGCTCCAATACCGTCGCGGTTGCTCTTCGTTCCTTGCAGTTTGAACTCCAGCCAGTGATTGTTGCCAGGGCTGCGGTTGATCCAAATTTCCGCCGGCGCGCTGATCGCGGTCACGACTACGTCCAAACGGCCATCTCCATTCAAATCCCCTACGGCTGAGCCGCGGTGTCGCGCCGGAGGCTGAGCCGTTAATCCCGCTTCCTGGGTGAGTGCGGAAAACTTCATGCCGCCAAGATTGCGGAAGACTGTGTTCGGCTGTTCTACCACCAGGTTGGGCGCGGCCAGCAATGACTGAACATGTCCTCGCGTGACAAAAATATCTTTCCAGCCATCATTATCGAAATCGGCAATAATCGGAGAGTAACCCGCCATGGGCAAGCTCAACTTCATCATTCCGCTTTCCCGTGTTACTTCCACGAAGCTTCCATCCCGTCTGTTCCGGTAGATGGGAAATGTCTCGCCATCGAGGGCGACCAGCACAAGGTCGGGATACCCGTCGTTATCGAGGTCGCGGAAATCCACTCCCATGCCGGAGATGAAAGTGCCGTCTTCCCGCAGCGCGACGTTCGCGTCGAAAGCCTCTTCCTCGAATTGGCCACGACCCTTGTTGCGGAAGAACGAATTCATCATCTTGTCATTCGGCACCATCAGATCCATCCTGCCCGAAAGAGTCGAGTCGGCCGCCGCGACTCCCATGCCTTTGCCGGGATGGGACCGGAAGCCGGCTTCCACAGACCCATCCCGGAAAGTGCCGTCGCCATTATTGATGAATAGCTGGTTCGGAGTCGGCTTGTACAACTTGGGATGGCAATATTCACGATGGCCGTAGCTTTCACAGGGCGGTTCGTGATTGAAATCCCACTTCAAGTAGTTGATCACTACGAGATCGAGTAACCCATCATTATTCACGTCCACCCAGGCCGCGGCGACGGACCAGAGTGGGCCGTACTCGGCGTCCGGCTTGTTCAAACCGGCTTTGGCGGTTACGTCGCTGAAGGTTCCGTCCCCGTTGTTGTGATAGAGCGTGTTCCGATAAACCCCGGCGACAAAAATGTCTTCGTAGCCGTCATTGTCGTAGTCGCCGATCGCTACGCCGATGTCGAAGCCTGTTCCCGCGAGACCAGCCTTTTCTGTCACGTCCGTGAAGTGTCCATGCCCGTCATTTTCGAGAAGGCGGTTGTAGTACTTCGGGGAGTTTTTGTGAAGCGTGCTCAAATCCGCCCCGTTGGTGAAGAAAACGTCGAGCTTGCCGTCGTTGTTGTAGTCGAACAGAGCGACGCCTCCGGCCATGGTTTCTGGCGCATGGCGCTCGGGAGACTCATCGCTGTCGAGCTTGAAATCGACCGGCTGATAAGTGAATTGAATGGGGCTCTCGCCGGCAGTTGCGGCCTGTGTCGCATGCCGCGCAGAATTTTGCTGGTTTTGAGACCCAGCGTGGGAGCGCTGAGCGCCGGTTGCAAACACGAACCACAAAAGCGCGCCCCCCACGCAGGAAAATCTCGACAAGCTCATCATCCGAAGCGGCAATGGGACCTCTACTCCATGTTACTCCGGTGGATCCCGGCTCCTGCGGACCTTAAACGCGCGTCCGCACCTGCCGCTGGCGACGTGCGCACACAAGGAACAGTCCCTAGTTTCGGGTTACACTGCAGGCCGAGATTTCAGATCGGCGTCTGAACTTGAGTTATTTCTTGGTTGCCGGCAGCACGTCGTCTGCGGCCAAAACGTAGGTGGTCAGCTTGTCCAATTTGAGGTTGGAGTGCGCAGAAACAATGGCAAGGCTGCCGTCGTCTTTGCGCAGGGAATCTACATTTTTCATGAGCGCGGGGTGATCGGAGGTCACTGCGGCCGGCGTATCAGGAACCGAATTCTTCGGTTTGTCTGACTCGGTGGGAAAGGGTTTATAGACGGGTGAGTTCGGGTCGGGATACTGGCCCATTCCATTCCACGTTCGCTTCGGAGAAGCAGGAGCGCCGTATTGGAGATCCTGGCCAACGGCTTCGGTTGTGGGGTAGTACCAGCGAGTCAGGTAAACCTTAAGAGATGCTGAACCGGTCTTCCATTGCGCAGAGTCCATGCGCACCGACAAGCGGGAGGGATCATTGCCGGTTTTTGCCAACGATTCGATTACTTCTCCCGATAACACCGCATTCTTCGGGATGACCGTGCCCGCCACCAAAGTTGCGGCGATGAGTTTGCATTGGATTTTTGTTCCGGCCGGCGTCTTGCCCGCAACTACGTTTTCCTGCAACAGCACGGGCAACTGCAGCGCAACCGCAGCAGTCGAGGTTGACGGTGTCTGCTGGCTGAACAGGCTGACGCCAAGAAGTACCAAGAGTTGCACTGGCAGAGTATGTCGAACCATCGCCGTGGCCCCCTGCGGACTTAGGACCAACTGCCCCACAGAAACTAAGGTTTTCGGGGGCAGGGGGATCTCAAGTCCAAGATACTACAGGGCGCCATTTCACAATAGAGATTTTGGATAGGACATTTCGATGATAACCATCGATTTTATACTTGACAACGATTCTAGTATGGATGTATTAGAGCAGGGCAAGCTCGTTCGTGTACGTACACGTCGACGAGTTTGGGGACTGCAAAAATTTGCGGTGTCACCGTTGGAACCTAATTGGAGGGGAAATGAAATCCTCGTCGCCCACGTCGGCTGCGGAGTTCAGTATTGACAGGAAAGCCTCGAAGCTTCGCCTCGCCGTTCTCACTGCCGTGTTCCTCACCCTTTGTGCCGTTCAAGCCTTCTCCCAAGCCGAGTTAGGAACCATTGTAGGTACGGTTACGGATCCATCGGGTGCCGCCGTTCCCAACGCTACCATCACCATTACGAATCGGGATACCCATCTATCCCATACGCTCACTACCGGCAGCGCAGGTGATTACGTTGCCGCCGGTCTGCAGATCGGAAACTACTCGGTGCGCGCGCAAGCCACCGGGTTCAAAGCCGATGAGCAGAATGGAATCGTGCTCACCGTCAGCGACCGGCATCGGGTTGACTTTAAGTTGGCAGTCGGGAGCGCTCAGGAGACGATCACAGTCGAAGCCAACACCGTCGCCGTACAGACCGACAGCAGTGAAGTAAGTACTCTAATTACGGGGCAGCAGATCAGCGACCTGTCGACCAACGGCCGGAGCTTGTATACCTTGTACGCCCTCGCGCCAGGCGCGGCTAGCATTCAAGGGGATTTCATTGCGCCCACTGCCGTCAGCGGCGACAACAACGTAAGTATTAACGGTCAGCGCGCCGGCCATAATCTCGCGCTGATTGATGGCGGCGAAAACCTCGACCGTGGCGGCAGTCAGGCCAGCGTTGCTCCCTCGGAGGAAGCGATCGGCGAATTTCGCATGGAGACCTCGAACTACAGCGCCGAGTACGGCATGAGCGGAGCCACGATGATCAGCGAAGTCACCAAGTCTGGAACATCACAGTTCCACGCTTCCGCCTGGTGGTTCGGTCGCAATGATGATCTCGATGCCCGCAACTACTTCAATCCGGTCCCCCAGGCCGTCTCCGAACTCCGTGCTAACCTTTTTGGTTTCAACGCGGGCGGTCCGGTCGACTTCTGGGCCAAGCAACACAAAACCTTCTTCTTCTACAACATGGAGTGGCGGCGTCTCATACAGGGCGGCCTGCTCAACCAAACCGTTCCCCCTGCATCCGAATATCCTACGGCCGCCGGCGCGGTCATCGATTCCCAGTACCCGGTCACCGATCCGGCGAGCGTTCCGGCCTCCATCCAATACGCAAATTGCCCGGGTGGTGCGCCACCTCCGGGGGTTGCGCCCGGAGCGCCTTTCCCGGGCAATACAATTCCTGCCTGCATGATCAGCGCCAATGCAATATCGCTGTTGACGGCCGGTGGCAAGTACGGCGGAATCTTCCCTACGCCCAACTCCGTCAACAACAGTGGGGTGCCGATATTCGAAGGCGGCAACAACTCTCCGACGTACGTGAAAGAAGAACTGGCACGCCTCGACCACACCTTCAACAGTAAGGTTTCAATTTTCGGTCACTGGGTCTCGGAGCAGATCAGCCAGGGATATGGAACCACGCAATGGAGCGGGGACAACCTTCCATCGGTCAGCGACACATTCGGCAACCCAGCCTACAGCGCCGTCGTCCACCTTACTTACACCATCAGCCCCACCTTGCTGAATGAGATCGCCTTCAACTACGACGGCAATCGGATTCACATCATTCCCGGCGGTCTCTACAAAGCCCCCAGCGGGTTCACCTTCAATCGCTTATTTACCGGACCGAACGATGACAATCGCATCCCGTCTATCGACCTAAACGACCAGACGGGCGCTGATTACACCTCGAACTGGACGCCATGGAACAATGCCGCGAACGACTATCAGATTCGCGACGATGTTTCATGGACGAAGGGCGCGCACCAGCTTAAGTTTGGCTTCGGTTTCATGCTGTACAAGAAGTCGCAAGAGTACTTCGCCACCACGGAAGGCAACTTTAACTTTAATGGAAGTTTCACCGGGTACGACTTTGCCGACTTTCTGCTGGGAGACGCCCAACAATATACAGAGGCTGGTGTCCAGTCCACCGGGCAATGGAACAATGTCAGCTACAACGTATACGCCCAGGACAACTGGCGTGCGAACAGTCGCCTCACGTTGAACCTGGGACTACGTTGGGACGCGCTGCCACACACCTACGAGGCAAACCAGCACTCCGCTAACTTCTATCCCAACCTTTACAATCCAGCCAACGCTGCCACCTTTGATTCGGCCGGCTTCATCTGCAGTGGGTCCACGGATCCAGGCTGCACTGCTGCCAGCCCGGGCCTGGGACCCAGTCCGAGCCCGATCCTGGCAGGTTTATTGTTCTATGAGAATGGTATCGGCATCGGAGGCGTGAACGGCATTCCCAAAGGATTGGTAAACAACACCTGGAACAACTTCGGTCCTCGTGTCGGGTTTGCTTACGACCTCACCGGACAAGGCAAAACTGTGATCCGTGGCGGATTCGGCATCAGTTTTGACCGGGTTCAAGGCAACGATATGTACAACGGGGCCACCAACACGCCGTTTGATGCCAACCCCACGGTGCACAACGTTTCCCTCCAGAATCCCGGTCTCACCATCAGCGGACCTACTGCGGGCACAACGATCACCGCGGCGGATTTGCCGATCCTGCCGGTTGGTATTACGGGCATTCTGGCGAGTAATTACAAGCTGCCTACTACCTACCAGTACAGCGCGGGGGTCCAGCAGCAACTCGGGCCTCGGGCTGTGCTAGCGGTCTCCTACGTGGGCAACCAGATGCGTCATGAGAGCTTCAATCAGGAGGTAAATCTTCCACCCCTTGCCGATCTACCGGCACTCGTGGCAAGCGGGGGATCGGGTCTCAACCAGTTGTACAGCTATCCCGGCTTCGGCGGAATCAGCCTGTTCGAAAATGGCCAAAATGGACACTACAATGGGCTTCAGGTTGACCTCCACGGGCGAGTAGCGCCTGGTCTGCAGATGCAGGCTGCCTATACGCTTTCGCGTTCGATTGACCCCAACGTCGGTGGTACGGGCAACGGAGAAGATCTTAACAACATCACCAATCCTTACGCTGGCTGGAAGTACGATGTTGGACCATCGGCGTTCGATCGCACGCACGTCGGGTTTGTTAACTTTGTCTACCAGATTCCGTTCCTGAGGAACAGCGACAGCAAATTCCTGCGCAATGCCGCTGGAGGCTGGCAAATTGCCGGCATCGTGACGATGGAGTCAGGGGCGCCCATCAACTTGGGGTCGTCCGGCTCCCTTGCCAACAGCGTCATTCCTAACACCGCTACCGACCGACCATTTGTGACGGGCGCGATCACGTATCCGCATACGGTGGCCCAGTGGTTCAACCCGTCGGCGTTCACCGCGCCGACGCAAGCCAACGGTTACTGTATGACCGGGCCGGACTGCTACGGTAATCTGCCCTTCGATGCGCTACGAGGTCCTGGTCGAGACGACTGGAATCTTTCGTTCTTCAAGAACTTCACGCTCAATGAAACGCGCGGCAGCTTGATCCAGCTTCGTGCGGACGCATTCAACGTGTGGAACCATACCCAGTTCAAGGGTGACGCAAACAACGGCGGAATCAGCCTGAACGCCGGATCCAGCAACTTTGGAGCGGTGACGAACGCCTTTGACCCAAGGGAATTTCAGCTCGGTATAAAGCTGGTTTACTAGTTTCTCTTGGCTTT
>PMHI01000412.1:10466-13855 GCA_003156615.1 Acidobacteriaceae bacterium
CCCGTTCGCTTGTCGCCAATGAAGCAATCTTTCATTCTCGTTGCGATGGCCTGGCTCGCGACGTTCTTTGCGCAAGCACAGGCGCCAAGTCCTGCGGATGCGATGGCCCTTGAGCAACAGGGAAAGCTACCGGAGGCTGCGCTGGCCTGGAAGGCCATAACCGCCCATGATCCTGGCGACGCACGGGCCTTTGCCAGTTTAGGCGTGGTTCTCGCAAGACAGGAGAAGTATGCGGAAGCCGCGGCGGCATACCGCAAGGCGCTCACGCTCGACCCCAAGTTAGCCGGCATTGAGCTCAACCTGGGCCTGGCTGAATTCAAGCAGGGGCACTTTCAGCCAGCATCTGCAGTTCTACGCGCCGCGTTGGCGGCGGACCCATCCAGTACACAGGCACAAGCACTGCTGGGACTCAGTTGCTACGGAGAGCGGCGCTTTGCAGAGGCGGTTACCTATCTTGAGCCCGTGGCGAAGAGCGATCCGGAAAACGCCGAACTCCATCACGTGCTGGCGCAAAGCTGTCTGTGGGCGAAGAACTATTCCTGTGCCCTGGACGAGTTTCAGCAACTCTTGCAGCACAATGCTGACTCTGCTGAAACCCACATCTTAATGGGAGAGGCTCTTGACGGGCTCAGCAGAACGGAAGAGGCCATCAGCGAGTTCGAGACGGCGGCGAAGGTTTCTCCGCGTCAACCAAATGCGCATTTCGGGTTGGGCTATCTGTATTGGAAGACCCAGCAGTATGACCGGGCCAGGCAGGAGTTCGAAAAGGAGCTGGAAATCGATCCCGCAAATGCGCAGGCCCTGGCTTATCTCGGGGACATCGAATGGAAGAACGACCACGCCGAATCTGCGCTGTCGTTTCTCCATCGCTCGGAAAACATTGACCAGAGCCTGCGGATCGTCGCCCTCGATCTCGGAGCCATTTATTTGCAGCAGCAGAATTATCAGAAGGCAAAGAGCGCTCTCGTTCGCGCCGTCACGCTCGCCCCTCAGCAGGCTGACGCCCATTACCAGTTAGGCCGACTCTATCGTGCTCTCGGGGACCAAGCCGCCGCCAAGAATGAAGTTCGCAAAGCCCAGGATCTGCATAAGAAGGCGGACGAAACTCTGTTGGGAAAAATCTCCTCATCTCCGCCCGACTTGAATCCTCCTGCAAAAACCGATCTGCAGAAGCAATAGGCGCCGGGAGTCGGGCCTACGCCGAACCCAATCGTCCGCTAGCGCTGGCGCCTGGGTGCAAAGAGAAAACAATAAACGGCACCGATCGCCAGCAGCAGCGCACCCCACCACACATTGGCGTGCAACTCGAAAAGTACGATACTCGGATTTGCGGGAGGATAAATGAGCTGGTAAATTCCCGCCGCCAGGATCAGCGCCCCATTCACCGCCAGCGAAATTCCGATGAAGAACCAGATTGAGACCATTTGTTCTACCCCACGGTGAAAGCCCGGCTTTTTGCGTCAGCGATCCTTGCCAAAAATGACGTTCACCAGTCCAAAGATCAAAGATCGCCCACTTTCCGAACTCGCGTCAAGCCGTACCCCGGTCCGTTCGGTCTTGCCGGCGTACTTTGCTATAAGATATACAAACAACTCCCGTTGCCAAATTCCGGACTTCCCCTCTTTGTCTTTATCTTTATCTCGCCCCGAATCTTTATCTCGCCCCGAGCAATAAATCGACCGTCAGTTGATCCAGGCGCTCGTAAGGCAAACGCTTCTGCAAAATCTTGTCTTTGTCGAAAACATAACTCAGCAACCCGGAGGCGGCTTCCCGCGAGTATGTGCCGACCTTCGGCGCTTTTCCATCGCTTCCAAGCTCCGCGAGAATCTGCTGGATCTCACTGTCTTGGTTCCAGNNTTCACCCCTTCATAATCCTCGGTTCGATAAGCGTGGGCGTCAAAGTGCCGCGGTCCACCGTAGCGAACGTCCTCGAGAAATTTGACCAGCCAGAATGACGACTTAATGTTGGCTGAGCCGAAGCGCAGATCCTGGTCATATCGTCCCGGCATTTGATCATTGAGATCGATGTGGAACAGTTTTCCCGCTTCCCACGCCTGCGCCACGGCGTGCATGAAATTGAGTCCGGCCATGTGCTCATGGGCCATCTCAGGATTTACGCCAACCATTTCCGGATGGTCCAGAGTGGGGATAAAACCCAGATAATTGCCGGTTGTCGACATGTAAATATCGGAGCGTGGTTCGTTGGGCTTGGCTTCAAGAGCGAACTTCATCCCATAGCCGCGGTCGATGCTGTATTGGCAGAGATAGTTCACCGCTTCGCGCAATCTTTTGATTGCGTCCTGTGCCGGCCGGCACGCGTCGGTCTCGACGCCCTCGCGTCCGCCCCATAAAACAAAAATCTTCGCACCCAACTCGGCGCCAATATCCATGGCGCGCATCGTCTTCTGAACCGCGTAGGAACGAACCTCGGGATCGTTGGCCGTGAACGCGCCATCTCTAAAAACAGGATGGAAGAACAGCGACACGGTAGCCATGGGCACGACCATACCATTGGCTTCGCAGGCCTTCTTGAATGAGCGCACGATGGAGTCTCGTTCCGCCGCAGTAGCGTCGATGGGAACCAGGTCGTTGTCGTGCAGATTGACGCCCCAGGCGCCCACTTCCCCGAGCAGCGCAACAATATCGTTCGGAACCATTACCGGCCTCACGAAATCGCCAAACGGATCTCGACCGCGGTTGCCGACGGTCCAAAGACCGAAGGAAAATTTGTCTTCTGGCCGCGGTTGGTAGTCGCTCGCTTTTGTCACCACTTAGGTCTCCGCAATTTTCTCCGCCGGATTGCCTTCCTTCAAAATCGCCTTCATGCTGGGGTAGAGACGCCGGTAAGATGGATAGGCCCGATTCATCAGCAAGGAATTCTGAACATCGGGAGCGGTTGTCTGGGCCACCTGCACCACGGCCGCGCATGCCTCACCCACGGTCGACCAGCTTTTCGCCCCAACTCCTGCCAAAATCGCTGCTCCATAAGCCGCACCTTCTTCGGCCGCAAGGGTTTCGACGGCGTGGCTATAAACATCAGCCTGAATTTGTCGCCACAACGGCGAGCGCGCGCCGCCTCCGCCCAGGCGCACATTTCTTACCGGAACACCGATCTGCTCAAAAATCGTGAAGGTATCACGCAGACTGAAGGCAACGCCTTCCATAATGGCTCGCACAACGTGGGCGCGCGTGTGCGATGCGGTCAAGCCGACCAACATGCCGCGAGCCGCCGCATCGAGATACGGAGTCCTTTCGCCCATCAGATAAGGTGCCCACAACAACCCTTCCGAGCCGGCGGGAATCTTTGCCGCCTGCGTCGTGAGATCCTCATAAGATTCCACCTGGCCGTTGCTGGTGGCGAACTGATCACGGAACCAACGCAGAGAGAG
>PMHI01000016.1 GCA_003156615.1 Acidobacteriaceae bacterium
TGAATTGTAGCAGAGCGAATTCAGATCAGTACAGGCTTGACCATATATGGCTCATATGGCTCGGAACTTCTGACAGGAACGGAGCTGCGGTTCATCTGATCAGTAGTGCGCCGAATCTTCTACAGCGGGCCCGCAACATACAGAGCGGAAGTGCTAATAGCCAAGCAGACCCCTGCTGTGCTCCAAATGGAAGAGCGTAGCCGTTTCAGGGCTAAGAGAATCAATCATTGCAACGACTTCGTGGCACGGGTGGCGCTAGAAGTTGTTGATAGCTAGTGGTGGAAGCAGCAACTGCGGGTGAAAAGTGCGGGCAGCGGAACAACAGCCCGCTCATCGAATGCGGGGGCATCGCGGCAGCCGTTATTCGACTTCGCGAGTTTCTGCGCCAACCTGGTGTCCGCGGTAATCGCTTCTGCAATACTCTTTACGGTTCCCGTTTGGCGGAAAGAGTTGGGATTCGGTCCGTCGACCAGCACAACGTCGTTTCTCATTGCTCGTCAGCGTATTCGACGAAGAAATACTCCCATAATTCTGGCGCGGTAGTAAGACGTCTACACGATGAAGTCGGAGGACGGCACAGGTTGTCCTAGGCTGCCACGCGCCGTGCATTCGCCATCCTTTAAGGGCGAGCGTAAGCCATGGTCCAGACTGCCTTGTCTCCCTCGTGGTATTCCTTGCCTTCCCAGGGGTCACCGCAGACGTGCAAATACTCGTAAGGGGTCCCTGCAAACATCACCCAAGCGCCTTTGTCGCGTACTGTGGTGGGCAGGCCATTTGCCGCTGCATTGAAAGGCCATGTGATCATCCAGTGCGGTCCTATCGGAATAGCGGGACTGGTTTTATCCGCAGGATTGGTGTTGCTTCTCTGTGTCGCGCCGCAGAGCATATAAATCATTCCGGGCGCTGTGTTCGTTGGCTTCGGCTTTCCTTGCATGGCATCCATCATCCATCGCATACCCATGGGGTTCATGCACATGGGCGGGTCGCCGATTTTGTTTTCGTTTCCCGGTGTACAAACCCACTCATTCGTTCCTTGGACTAGAACGGTCATATTGCCGTCGGCAGCTATTTCGGCGACCGTCGCGTCTTTGGTCACATGTTCAGGTCCGGAGAGGCGCGCTCTCCTAACTCTTGGATCTTCCGCCCTATCAGTCATGTCTTGACCTCCTAAAGCTAAGTCATTCGATTCTGTATCTCTCCATCCGGTATCATCCGCAATTGGAAATCTGGACAGAGACGCCGCAGTTTGGCCGGAGCCGTTGGTCAGTAAAGCGGCAACAGCGACCGTAGTCGCGAGAAACTCTCTTCGGGTTTTCATTGATGGTGATTTCTCCAGTCAAGCGCTGAGCTTCCCATTTAACCCTGCTGACAAACGTGGCCAACGACGAAGAATGCTCTG
This sequence comes from Acidobacteriaceae bacterium, assembly GCA_003156615.1. The sequence continues at coordinate 1,400 of PMHI01000016.1, forward strand.
CGACCGTGGAACTCATCAAGGTTCGGAATCGACTCTTCTCGTAGCAGCCAAGCTCTTCATCGTCAACCGTTGATCGAGAGGGAACTCATTTATGCATTAAGGTAGATATCCGTCGCTTTTCCACTGCCTGTAAAGGGTCAACTCCTCACTGCTCCAGTAAGGGCCACCGGGAGGCATGGATTGGTTTGTCAGACTGTCCTCGACAGCTTGAGCATTGCCGTGATCGTTTGAAGGATCGGCCATATACGCGAAGTTATCGAGCAGAACCTTATGTTTGTTCATGTGTTCGATATCGATCTGCCTAAACAGCGGTCTAATGTCTCTTTCAAAGGAAACTGGCATTTTCTCTCTCCCTGCCGATGTGTCGTACTGCTCTTCTCCGCCGGAGTAATGCGATGCAGCGGCGGCGGAAACGAACCCAGGTCCATTTTGCGCCTCCTGCAATTTTTCGATCAATATCGGGCGAAACCTTGGCAGTGACCGCATCCGCCGCCCTTTAGCCGGCGATCTTCTGCAAGAGCGGAATCATGCGGTCATCCAATTCCCGCGGAACTGGGAAACCGCGTTTTGGCGATCTGCGGTTCATGGCGATTTTTTCTTCCATGCAATGTTCATCGCATTACGGCGCCAGTAGTAGGGACCGCTTGGAGATCATCCCATTCGCGAATTGGGATCACCAGATAGAGCTCGGTGCGACCTGGAAGATGATTGACGTAAGGTTCACCGTTCGATCCGTCCGGGTTCAGCGTCTGCATCACCTTCTGATCCGTTCCAATGATCATGATGTGTGGCCCAACGTGAAATTCGCTGTCGTGTCCCATCGCACGTGATGTGTTGGGCACCCATTTGCCACCATACATGTAAGAAATTCCGAGATTCTGCAGGTTGGGAGTGCGACCGGCCATGCTGTCCTTGACGAACTGCAGGAAAACCTGGTCATAGCAGCCGGGCTCATCATGGCTGGCTCCAGGAAAACCCGGAAGACATGTCCACCCATTGCTGCCGGCCCGGAGGACCCGGAACTCGCCACTGGGCGAGCTTGGCCAGTCGAGCACGGTTGCGTTATGCGTAACAAACTTCGGACCCGCCCCCAGAGCAGACGCGATTTTCTCCGCATCGGATTTCGACTTGGGTGATGCTGGCACTTGAGCGGAAGCGACGGCAGCTGTGAACAATACTAGGAAAGTAAACTTCTTCATCGAAGTTCTCGTCTACGCGCTTCCGCGATCATCAGTTCTGCATATCCTTCGGTGTGACAGATTCCACATGCCTCCACCCGAATCCGGACTTGACCTGCTCCAGGTTCAGCGATTGGCCGTTTCACTACTCGAAGCTTGCCCGGCTCATAGACTTCTACTGCCTTGTTGGTATCTTTCATTTGCGAGTGCCTTTTCCCTTCCTTGCTGAACGTCCGCGCGGGAACGTGTCATGCCAACAGATTCTCGATCTTCACCGGGAGTTCTCGCACACGATTGCCCGTTGCATGGTGGACCGCCGCCGTGATCGCCGCGGCTATGCCCGTCAAGCCGATCTCGCCGATCCCGCGTGCGCCAACTTCATTGATCTCCTTGTCTGGGTAGTCGAGGAAATGCACTTCGATCGGCGGGGAGTCAGCGTTTACCGCCACCACGTAGTCGGCCAGATTACTGTTGATCGGCGCGCCGCTCTGCGGATCGTAAGAGGTGTGCTCCAGCAGCGCCATGCCGATTCCCATCACCACCGCGCCTTGGATCTGGTTCCGGCCAGCTAGTGGATTAATAATGCGGCCCCCATCCATGACCGACACAACCCGGCTGACGCGCAGCCGTGCGATCTCAGGCTGCCAGGTAACCTCGACGAAGTGGCAGCCGAACGAGTGTGTCGAGTACTTGGGCTTGGGATTGCCAAAGGCCGCTTCGGATTTTCCGCTGCCCGTGACCAGACGAAGGTTGGCTCGGCGGAGCAAATTATCGAACGGCACACCCTTGTCGGCGCCGTCAGCCTTCACAAAGACCTGGCCGCCTTCGAATGCAAGATCTGTCAGAGGGCGGTTCTCGAACGGCGAGCCGGGTGTAATCGTTGCGATTGTGAGCAGCGATGCGATTGCGTCGTCGGCTGCCGCGAAGACAGCCGGGACCACCGATTCGGTCGCTAACGAGCCGCCCGAAAGCGGGCCTTCCGGCAGCACCGTGTCGCCAAGCGCGACCTCGACCTTCTCGATCGGCACGCCCGTCTTCTGCGCGGCAAGTTGCGCGAGGACCGTGTACATGCCGGTGCCGATGTCCTGAGTAGCACTTGCGACGCGGGCCGTGCCATCATCGCGGAGCTGCACGCTCGCTGCCGCGGAGAATCGCCCGGCGACCCAAGAGCAGCCAGCCATTCCCCAGCCCAACGTCAAACCGTTGCGCGTCATGGAGCCAACCTCAGGCGAGCGCCTGGACCAGCCGAACTTCTCCGCGCCGAGCTCTAAGCATTCGAGCAAATGGCGCGACGAGAACGGAACACCCAAGGACTCATCTATTTTCGGTTCGTTGAGGACTCGGAGTTTGACCGGGTCGATCTTGAGTTGATCGGCCAGTTCGTTCATCGCCGACTCGGTCGCGTAAAGCCCGGGCACACGGCCGGGCCCTCGCATGTCGGCCCCTGCCCCGACGTTTCGCTTTGCGCGGCCGAAACTCACGCGGAGGTTGGGCACGCTGTATTGGAACGGAGTTGCCTCGCCGCAATCTTCATGGTGCGGGTCGAGCATCGAGCAGTGGTAGACATAGTCGTGCTGCATCGAGACCAGCTTGCCGTCGGACGTGGCGCCGAGACGAACGCGCTGCTGGGTGCGCGGGCGANNTGCCGCGCCGCGGCCGCGGCGAGTGCACAATTCGTCCACGGATATAGCTTGCCGCCGAAACCCGAGCCAAGGAACCTTGCGATGACGCGGACGTTCTCTTTCGGCAAGCCGAACATTTGCG
>PMHI01000127.1 GCA_003156615.1 Acidobacteriaceae bacterium
TGTCGGAACCGGGCGATTGCGCCCCTTCCAGTAGTCCATCGGTTCGATGCCACGATGTGCCTCGACCAGTAGCCGGATGATCTCGTGCGGAGGCCAGAGGCACTGTGCCGAGTACAGCAGCCGCCCGAAGCGGGAGAGGAGAGCTTCTCTTCTCGCCGGGCTCTTTGTCGAGAAGATCTCGTCTGCGGCGTCTGGGCTGACTTTAAGCAATTTAGCGACTTCAGCCACTGTGAAAAACTCTTGCTCTTGCATCGCGGTTCTCCATGAATTTCGCAATCACACCCTATTCGGTACCTTCTCTAGCTGCCGCAGACTGCCCAGAGTGACGAACCTGACCTTTCGTTTGTCCCTCGTCAGTATCGTCTCGTCCGTGAACGGAATCTTCCTTAGAATCCCCGGCTTGTGGCGGACTGAGAACTTGCCAAAGCTGTTCAGCTTCAGCGTGAACCCATCCTTTCCAAGGTTGTTGAGAAGCGTGGTTTCCAGACTACAAATCACCACGTTGGCGACGTGCTCCGCTTCCTTCTTGGTGGACAGCGCCAACGCCTGTTGAACCCTCGCCACCAACTCGTCCCGCCCTTTTAGGCTTGCTCGCATGAGTTCAATTCCTTTCGAGGAGAGGTATCTCCATGCTGAGCAATACTGCAATGGCTGAAAACCAACCTGTCACTTTTGCCAATGTTCCTGTGGAAAACAGGCACGATGACCCGTTCACGGTACGTGACGGGAGGTACGTCGGGCACGATGGATTCATTGTCCCGAAAGACTTCGATGAGTTCGACCAACGGTTCCCGCATTACATTCGCAACTGGGTCAGCAGGCACGCGGGAAGGTCCGCCCAGCCGGAGGACTTGGAGGACTGGACGCAAGACCTGCTAATCCACCTTAGATACCTGCCGCCCACGTCCAAGTACCGAAAAGCTGGCAAGCAGGACAGCGTTCAGACCTTCGATCCTACCCGGCACTACGGCGCGAACCTGCGGCGGTTCCTGAACTACATCAACCTGTGCCTCGGGAACAAATTCAGGAGCCTACACTCGAAGCGTATGAAAGATGCGCTGTGCCGGGCCGGGAACGTGGCGCTGTCGGTTCAGAGGGATGCCGAAAACTGCGGTCAGGCGGACGACGAGTACTGCCATGCGCACTCGGAATACCTCAGGAAGGCTTCAGAACACTTGGAGGAACGGGCGCAGAATCGCCACAGGATAACGGAGCTCACAGATTTCGTATCCCGCGAGGACTCGGGCGTGCTGCCTGCGATTGGGGCGATCTGCGCAACTGGCACTCAAGCTGATGCTGCTCGATTCCTTCGAGCAACGGATGCCGCGTTTGCTCGAGTGCGTAGTCGTTTACGTCAGTTGGGCAGGTGTTTCGAGAATGGCGAAACGGTGCCGAGGCAGCGGAAGCTGTACAAGAGGCGCGTGAAACTAGGATCGCTCTCAACAGCCTAGCGGCATGAACGCGGAGAACGACCGCTGAGGACCAGATCGGCAACGATTCGGTGCCTCCCAGCGAGGGCACTCGCCGAAGACGAAAATGCCGAAACGGGTGCCCTTCACAGGCGTTGCGTAAAACTGTGCGTAAAGAAAACCCGAAATTTTGGCTGGGAAGTTGGGTTTAGAGTCACCGAGCCAGTTCGTGAGATTGGCTCAACCCATTGAAACCAAACGGGAGGTTTGGTTGCGGGGGGTGGATTTGAACCACCGACCTTTGGGTTATGAGTTCAAAGGGAAACTGATACCAAACAACTTACAAGCGCACGGATGACACCTAAGCACCTGTAAGTACGCGCATGAAACGCACCTCAGTCCCTCGTTTAGTCCCTAGTCCCCAACTAGTCCCCGGTCCCTCATTAGTCCCCTTTTACGTCCATATCGGATCGGAGCACTGTTTTGCTGCCTTTCACACATTCCGGTCAAAACCTCGTCTGAAGGTTTCGATCTGGGCACGAGCGTCTTCCTCGACATGGTCCCCGACGCCTCTGGCACGGACGAACGCCATCCACGCTGGATTGGCTTCATTCATTGCTTCGAGAAACTTGTGGACAATCTGTACTTCGTCGTCCGCGCAAAGCGCACGCAGATCAAGACCCATCAGAAAGGCAGGAGCCAATCCAAAGTCTTGGAGCGCAGCATCTATCACTACGTCCGAGAATATCCGCTCGCTGTGGGCTTCATATTGCAAAAGCAGGCCCCGTATGTCATCTAGGTCCTTGACTCGCCGCTGCGGATCGTCCATGAATGCGACAATTTTCAGGAGCATCAGTGCGGTAGATGAGATCACCTTCAGCGTCAGATCCGGCGCAAGCTGAACCGGCTGAGCGGTCGCGAATACGTGGTCGAATCCCACCAGGCTCATCTTGAACTGACTAATGGGCCACGTGATCTGCTTGGCTTCCCGAAGCTTGGGTCCAGCTGGGATCAGGTCCAGGATCGTTGCCTGGGCGCTCCGCCATCGGTGCTCACGGTTTGCGAAACGGACCCAGCCGTCTGCAAGAAGTCGGCGTTCCAGCTCTGCGAATTCGTCAAGGTCCAAGGCGACGGCGAAATCGATGTCTCCGGTATGCCGGGACTCCGCTGGAAAATGTATCTGGTACGCAATGGCCCCGATGATTACAAATTCTGCTCCAAGTGCCCCACAATGTTTTTGCAGGACTCGGAGGTCAGCGATTTGGTTGTCGGTAAGTTCGGGCATCGCTCAGGAGAGGAACTCGCGTTTGAGTTCTTCCGCCGCTTCGTGCGCTCTTGGATCGGAAGAATACATCAGCTCGGCATAGATCAACCACGGATGTGCGAGAGGGAACGGCTCGGTTTCTCGCCAAAACGGGATGGTACCGAAGGAACGCAGAAAAATGAGTGGCCCTGCCTTGTCAGGAATGATCCGCAACTGACGACGAAGTTGGTCAGGGAACGAGTCGACGAAGATTGGCAGTTCTAATCCTCGATAAAACTTCTGGAGAGCCTGAGCAGCCGGCCCACCAGTTACCGACCACCGGATTGATAGATCTGCAAAGGGTTTTCGGACGCTGGCGAGCATGTCGTCTAGGTCTCTGTCGGAGGACCGGAAACGCCCGATTAGAAGTTTCGGACGCAGAGCGAACTCATATCCTCTCAACAGCTCGTCCTGTAATCGCGATTTGTCGCTGATATCAAAGCCGTGCCCCGATTCTCGCAGTACTCCGCGCTCGACCAACTGCTGTCGAACATTCGCAACATTGCTTTTGCTCAACCCGGACGCTTCAGCCAGTTGACGCACGGACCAGCTTCCCGCTAGTTCCTTCGTGGCAAAGGTGAACAACAATTGAGCGATTGCGGGGCTGACCCGCTTGCCTTCTTTTGAAACGGCATTCTCTTTGTTTCCGATGATCGTACGCTCATAGTTTTGACCGAGCACGAGGTGCATGTTGCCAGCTTGGTCCACAAAGTTTATTCGTGATTCGATCAATCGCTCGGCAGAAGGCCGGGGGATGTAGCGTGCCAGCAGCAAGAGGGGCTTGCGATGTACGCTTGCATAGAGTTTGGCTTGAGCGACGAGGGCATTGAGTATCCCTCGGTCCAGATACGACCGCTTCTGTTCCACGAGGAAGGAGTAGGTTCCTTTGGGAGTGCGCACCTTGAGGGTGCCGTCGATTCCTTGATCGCCGCCACGGTTCTCCGGAGAGAAATCCAGATCGCTGATGAAGTGCAGGGTCCGGAGCTGCTCTAGAAAAGGAGTCAATGGAGGTTTAACTCGCATATCGTCCATTATTATGCCATGTCCATTACTAATGGACAACAAGAAATGTGGACATGGGCTCCTGAAGGAAACGCGGGCGCGGCTACCCGAACCGCGACCAAACTCTGGAATTATCCTAAGGAGTGGGGTTTAGGATTCACAAACCCACCACAAATTTTGCGATCAACCCGGCCGTGGCCAAGACACCAGGCGCAACATCCCCGACAAGTTGCGCAGCCTCCTTCAGGCCCTTCGCTGAAAGCTGGAGCATGCTGGCTTTTCGCTCTTGGGGAGGCTTAGACGCGTTGGTGACGGCCTTATCAACGGCATCAGCGATTTCCTTAGCCTCGTCTGCATGGGTTGCCTTCAATGCATCGAGCTGCGTGCGCAAGGACTGCACCATTTGGTCGAGGTCACGCTTTTGTTGATCATTGAGGCCGGATGCTGAGCTGATTGTCTGGCTCACGTTATTGAGCGTGGAGTCGATGGCGATGATTGCGGGGCCGGAAACGTTTATGTTATGTCCCATGTTTAGGTCTCCAAACTTGAATGTGTTCTGTTCGTGAACAAGATTGTCGATGCGTTCTACAAACATCGTGCCAGTGAATTCCTTGATGACACTCTTGTCGTAGGTCTTGCTTACGAGCCTCTGGTAGCTAAGGGGAGCATCCGCAAGAATCGGCTTCTGTTCGTCAAAATTCGTGATTATGTGGCCTGAATGCTTGGCCGAATATTTTTCGATCCACTCCGTAGCTTGGGCCAACTCGGAATCACTGCCCGCAGCGCATTGAACGAATGAATATTTGGATCGCTCGTAACGGTCGCCGTCCGTTTGGAAGAGAGCAACTGGCGTGATGATGATTGGATCGTCCGGCTTGCGACGCGTAACCGTGCCCTCCAGTTCATCGACAACCACCAGTATTGGGCGGACACCATGGAATTCACGCGCGACGTCCTCAAGACCAACGTCCTGAAGAAACCTCACGTGACCTTTCAGATTCACCATATCGCCCCACCCGATTCCCGATTGTTGAAGCAGACCCTCAGGAATTGCCAGCGGAATCCCGACATGACAGTGTGTGCCCGTCAAAGCCGTACCAAACCAACATAGATTCTTATCCACGGGTCGTGGGCGCAACCGAATTGTTCCAATACCACCTCCCTCAATTAAGCCCATCTTGGATTCTGGCGTATAAATAAGTCCTAGATCTGGATCCCTTTCAGGGCGGTTGCCGTAGACATACTCTCTCTCCATCCGAGCCTGTGGAGACCAGAACAAGCCCGGAGCGCGTGGAAACCAATCAGTAATCCGAAAACCTTTTAGGTCGATCGAACCGAAAAGGACCTCGCCGGACCGGCCCCAGAATTGTTCTTCATTTACGACCTGATAAGAGTGTGTCGGCCCCTTCAACGGTTCGGTTTTCTTGAAAAATAGCGGCAACAGATATTGCTTGATGAACAGGCCGGGTTGTGAGGCCCTAACAGCCGCACGGGCGCCTTCCTTATCCCAGGGTGCCACAGCATGCGGTCGAGGCATTGCCAAGTTACTCCTGCAGTTATTCGATTCTTAGGGGAAGATACCGACGATACCACAAGGTACATAACAAAGTCATGATCGGCCGTTTGCCCCAGACTAGCTAACCTTTCAGGATGCACCCCAAAACCTCTTGACTCGTCCTCGGTGCCTTTCAACAATGAGGAAACGTGGGTCTACGCTCGGGAATGCTTGTCATGTAATGCCGTCGCCATCTTCCGGGGCTGATCCCAATGAATTGGTGGAATGTGCGCGCGAACGCTGTTTAGTCCTTAAACCCAGCCTGAATGGCAATTTCGATCACCGACATGCTGGTCTGACTCACCGGCTCTTTGGCGCTGTCGGACTAGGCTGACGTGTTGCTTCCGGTTTTTTTCATTCTTTCCACCGGTAAAATAGTCCGAGCCTGAACGGCGAACCCGTTTATTCCTTTTGGGGCACCCGGAAAGCACAGAGAAAGGGACTTGGTGAAAGTCGCCACCTTCAACATTAACAACATTAACAAGCGGCTCGACAACCTCATGGCTTGGTTGTCCAAAGCTGAACCGGACGTGGTGAGTCTCCAAGAGCTCAA
>PMHI01000163.1 GCA_003156615.1 Acidobacteriaceae bacterium
CAATCAAAAACTCGCACGCCGTTTGGCGGGGTCGGATATTCCGGTATCGGTCACTACTACGGCAAGGCCGGGTTTGACGCTCTCACGCACGCGAAATCGGTTGTGATTTCGCCGCCCGACGTAGCCATTGAGCACTTGTTCCCGCCGTATACGGAGGAGAAGGTCAAAGCGCTCAGCCAGTGGTTTGAATACTAGGGCACAAGATCCCCGACAAAAGCGACCCCAAAGGAGCATAGAGATGAAAGGGAACGCGAAAGACTACGTATCGACCGCCCAACAGTTCTTCACTGCCTACGATGCCCACGACGTCGATGGCATGCTCGGTCTTTGCGCAGATGGCGCTCTGGGACGATATGCCCCATACGGCCGCGAAAGCGTCGTGCCGATCCGGGGTGGCATCGATGTCATTTGGCGCGCGTTTCCGAATGCCGTTCCGAACTTTCGAGTCAAAGTGATCGAGCTGATCCCTACCGACGGGAACACCGTTGTGATCCAAGCTGAAATGGGCGGGCCCATACCTGCAGAAGTTCCGGGGGTCGCAAAGAAGGGTCAGGACGTACACATCCCTCACTGCTACATTCTGCGTTTCGACTCGAATTCCAAGATCACTCGGCTCGATGCTTACGGGGACAACACCGTCCTCAACAATATCAAGGCGAGCGGCGTGTGATGGAGCGACCTAGCCGCGGAGGCTCTTACTATCGGCAACGCTTTTTGTGCAGCACATATCAAGAGGAAAGCCAACAAATGAGTGAACTCAATACTTTCAACCAATTGATACCCGGCAGCTGCAGAAGGAGAGCTCAATGAAAATCGCACTAGTAGGAGCAACCGGAAGTGTTGGCACTCGCCTCATTTCAGAACTCACGCGTCGTGGTCACCACGTAACGGCGATCGCTCGTCATCCCGAAAAACTTCAAGGACAAGCCTCCGTGAGCCCGGTTTCAGGGGACGTGCAAAACGAGAACGCACTTGCCGCGGTGCTTGCTGGGCACGATGTCGTGATACACAGTGTGAAGTTCCTCAGTACGAATGCCTCGAAGATCATCGCCGCAACCAAGGCGGCGAAAGTGCCACGGCTGCTCGTGGTCGGGGGCGCTGGAAGTCTGGAAGTTAGCCCCGGACTTACTCTTGTGAACACCCCAGACTTTCCCGCTGAGTACAAGCCTGAGACGCTCGCCGGCGCGGAGTTCCTGAATGTCTTGCGTGGGGAGAAGGAACTCGATTGGACGTTCTTATCTCCATCCTACTTTTTTGCTCCCGGCGAACGCACCCGCAAATTCCGACTCGGTAAAGACGAACTTTTGGTTGCTGCTGACGGCCAAAGCCGCATATCCACCGAAGACTTTGCGATCGCACTCGTGGATGAGTTCGAACAGCCGAAGCACTCTCGCCAACGATTCACGGTTGGGTACTGATAACTGAGCTGTGCACGAACTGAACGGCGGAGCAAAAAGCCAATCGCCGACCACGGACTATATGAAAGCGAGAGAGGTGGGGAATGGTTTTAGCAGGAATCAAAGTACCCGACACAGTTCTGGTTCGCGATGCGATTGACTTGTCACGGCGCGCGTCAGAGCCATTTCTCTTCAACCATGCGATGCGCTCCTGGCTATTCGGCGTATTGCTTTCAGAAAGCGCTGAACGTGCTCCGGATGCCGAGTTGTTGGCAGTAGCCACGATTCTGCATGATCTGGGCTTGACTCACCGCTATACGGCGGAAAATCGTTTCGAGGTGGACGGCGCCAATGCGGCGCGCTCGTTTCTGAAGGGGCGAGGCATCTCGACGCAGCAGATGCAAGTTGTTTGGGATGCCATCGCGCTTCATACCACACGATCCATCGCTCTTCACAAAGAGCCCGAAGTCGCTATGACCCATTCGGGAATAACAGTGGATGTTCTGGGGGCAGGCCTTGATCGAATTCCGCAGGACAGACAAGGCGCGATCCTGGCCGAATTTCCGCGCCTGGCACTAAAAAACGGACTCAAAGATTGCCTTTGCAACATCGTTCGGCGGAAGCCGGCGACCACCTTTGACAACATCATTCGGGATTTCGGCGTTCGATATGTCGAGGGGTACACATCCCCCAACTTTGCCGATGTCGTCGCGAATGCACCATTTTCCGAATAGACGACCTCCCGATCATCGAATTGCGCACGCGTGTCAGAGCGGCTAAAGAAGGAGACAACATGAACTACCAAATTCAAGGACTTTCCATCCATGCGGAGGTGCATGGGACTGCGGAGCCGGCTCTCGTATTTCTCCATTACTGGGGTGGAACTTCACGCACCTGGCGCAAGGTTACCGCCGAACTTGAGGGACAGTTCAAGACAGTGGCCTATGACGCGCGTGGCTGGGGGAAGTCCGACAAGACCTTAGCTGGGTACAAACTGGCAGACCTTGCGGACGAAGCTCTCTCACTGGTCAAAGCGCTGGGAGTCAAACAATATGTCCTGGTTGGACATTCGATGGGAGGCAAGGTCGCGCAGTTCGCCGCATCGCGGAGGCCGGAGGGGCTTTCAGGCCTCATTCTAGTGGCTCCCGCTCAGCCAACGCCTCGGCGCAATCCTGAAGAGATGCGTCAAGGACAGCTTCATGCGTACGACACGCGTGAGAACGTTCTTAAGACCATTGGCAGTGGCCGTCTGACTGCTCGTCCCCCTTCGCCAGAGATTCTAGAGCAGATTGTCGAAGACAACATGTCTGGCTCTCACGAGGCGACGATGGCATACCCGATGGAGTCAATACTTGAGGACATCTCGGCCGAGGTCGCGAATATCAACGTTCCAACGGTGCTGCTCGCGGGCGAGCTCGATCAGGTCGATTCAATCGAACGACACAAGACCGAAGTCCTGGCTTACCTTCCGAACGCCGAGTTCAAGATCATCAAGGGGAGCGGCCACTTGATCCCGATTGATGAGCCTCACGAGCTAGCCAAAGAGATTGCCAGCTTTATGGGCGGGTTGCTTCTTAGTCGGAATAATGCATGATAAAGGACATTTGCTTCAACAATCCCAAGCGCTCTCTTCTTAGGGGGTCGAATCCCAATACCGACTTGGCTCATTCACGCAGAGCTCCATAGGAAGTGGCTCCTTTAAGCCACCGGGGTTTGTGTTCGTAAAAAGCTCAGCTCCAGTAGTGTGGATTGCTCCTACCAAAACTGTTGCGGCACCCAGTCCGGCTTCAGCGCCGTAGGCGTGTCGGGAAGTACACAAGTAGTATCTGACGGGCAGCCGTCATCCGCCCAGGGCCGAACCCAGCCGTTCTGGACAGTGGGGGTAAATGGCTGGTTACAACAGTCTGCTCCGCTTCGCAGAGGATTTCCTCGTTCTCGATTCAGTTTCGTTCTCCCATCCGCCGAGATGATGTGCCATGACCGTGCATGCCTCGCGCAGTTCATCGGCAAGCGAGCGATCGACCATGGTACGGGCAACCACCATGCCACCAATGCATAGAGCAGCAATGGCCTCTGCTTTGACGCGACGAGGCTGCGCCTTATCGCGCAAGCTCCGCTCCAGAACACCGACCATTGCCCGAAATACGGTCTCAAAAGCGCGCTTTGCGCTGGTGTTGGAGCGAGCAACATCGGTCGGTAAGGCCACCATCGGACACGAGTTGTCGACATCTTCGAAATGCTGGCGCGATAGATATGCGCGCACGACTTGAGGGCCGACCTCAGTGGACGATAAATCCACATGTACGCCTTCCCAGCAGTTTTTCCATTCGGGGTCGGTGAAGAAGCATCCGAGTACCTCGGAATAAAGGTCGCTCTTGCTATCAAAATAGCTGTAGAAACCACCATGTGTCAGGCAAGCCCCGGCCATGATCTGTTGGATCGAGACGCTCTCGAAGCCATAGCGATTGAATAACCTGCGGGCGCTATCTACAATTTTTTTCCTCGTCTCAGAACGGTGATTTGCTGAATATGGCATATGACTCCTCCATGGTCGTCATGAGGAGTATGCCTAGAAAGTTCGTACATTGCCTGAAAATATTATGTGGAACATATTTTGACTTTGTGTTCCGATGCTTGACGGCGTGAACTTTGGCGGTCGGCGATTTCGACAGAGCGGGGACACACAGGGGGAGGGCAGATGATAACGGATGAGCAAGTTAAGGATCGAGGCTGGGGCACTCGGCGGCAGGTCATCCTCGGGATTGCTGCGTTGAGCGGCCTGGCCGGATGCCCATTCAAATCCTGGGCCGCTGAGGATTCTAGGCTTTCTCGTACTGCCGAGGCGATCAGGCAGGAGCCCGTTTTTCAGGCGAGCCGGAAACGAGTATATGAAGCGCTCACTGATGCGCAGCAGTTCGACAAAGTGATGCGTCTTAGTGCAGCCATGCGATCGATGGCTACGGGAACGAAACGAGCGGAGATCAGCGGCGATGCAGGCAGCGCCTTCTCGATCTTTGGGGGGTACGTGTCTGGACGGCAGATCGAAGTCGTGCCTAATGAGCGGATTGTTCAGGCTTGGCGCTCGCAGAGTTGGAAACCGGGAGACTATTCCATCGTAAGATTCGAACTTATCGAGCAAGGTGCCGCTACCAAAATTGCGCTCGACCATCGTGGATTTCCGGACGGCACGGGCGACCACCTGGCGGCAGGATGGAAGGAAAATTACTGGGAGCCGCTAGGGAAATATTTGGAGCTGCAAAAGTAAGGCGTGTTCCCCTAACGAGTTCCATCAGGGTGCCTTGCTGTCCGAGAATTATCCCATCGCGGTTGGCGATCGCTACTGCGGATTCCACCGCAGAGAATAGATTTGCACGACGCTCGTGTCGCTCATCATAGCGACTCGCCCATCCGGTGTAATCGAGAGTAGATTCTCGGACCAACCTGAACTGACGCTCAACCCATTAAACGTGGCAATGAGAGCCCATCTCCCATCGGCAATATTCAGCCGGTAAATTCCCGGTTGCTCTCCGGGTTCTGGGGCCACTTTTGCCATCAATACCGACTTGGAGTCGCCTGACCACCTCCAAAAACCCCAGTCAGCCCCAAATTCTTTCAAGGTTCTCCAGGTTTTGGTTCTTCGAGAATAGACGACCATGCGTTTTGGTGGGTTTGCGATCGCGACCATATATTTTCCGTCAGGCGACCAGGAAGGGACATAAGTACCCTCCGAGCCCGGCCACACCGACACTTTTTTACTCGCGAGATCCAGAACCTTGATACCAGGGAAGTGTCCCGAAGTCGGAAAATCATTGAACTCGATGGACGTCCCGTCCGGAGACCAGGTGGGGGCCACCTCGACTTTACCTTCCGAAGTGAGCTGCTCCGGAATGCCGCCATCGATAGAGACGCGGTAGATTTCATTGAAATTAGAAAAGACCACCCACTTGCTATCGGGAGACCATTCCGGCATAAATGCCGGAATGGCTGTCAACGGGAGCCTTTCGCTGCCGTCAAGCCTGCTGCGCCATAAGAAATGACGAGGGTAGTCGGCGTAAACCATCCATTGGCGGTCAGGAGAAATCACAAAACATGAGGCAGCCAGGCCGCTTAGGAAGGGAATGAAACGCTGCTCTTTAGAGTCGAAAACCAGCATCGATCCCTGCGCGACTCTACCGATGACAAGCAGCCTGCTGCTGTCTCGGGTCGGGGTCAGAGCCACCACATCCATTTGCTCCGGTGTGAGACGTGCGGCCGACGCCTTCTTCCAAAACGCGAACCATGGCGGAGAGATTAGTTCGTATGAGCTGCTAAACCCGCCACGGCTTGAGATAAATACGAAGTGCCTGCCGTCGGGGGTCCACTGGCCGTCCCGTTGATCGGCATCGGACGGCCAATCGAGGGAGAGCGGGTGAACATTGCTGCCATCTACGTTCATCTCGAAAATCCGCTCTGGATCGCTTAAGGCTTGTCCGTCCACCGTCACTCGAATTCGCTTCGAGTCGGGCGAAAATCGGGACCAACCGGCAACCATACGATTTGCATTCCAGATTTCTCTCGAATTTGCGCCATTCGCGTCGCTGACAAAAACGGAGTTCAAATCCGCGTATACGAGCGAACGCCCATCCGGTGACCAACTTGCACCACGCGCGATCAGGTTCCCTAGCCTTCGCGGCGAGCCACCCAGGACCGGAATGGTCCATATGGAGCCGCGCGATGTCTCGTCGTTCACATCCGGTTTGAACATCATCAACTGGGAAGCATCAGGAGAGATGTCAAGAATCGTCATTCTCAGGACAGACGACTGCAGCGGTTGCATAGAACCCCCGGTTACAGACATTTCGACAGGGCGCCCATCGCTCTGAAAATAGAGTCTTGCCCCGTCGGTAACCATCCCCCCGTCTTTGTTGTCGCCTGTAAAAGTAATCTGCTGCATTTCCAGTGGGATTGTTGGGCCGCGAGATCCACTCAAGCTGACAAGAAGTGTTGCCGTAAATGCCGCNNGTGGCGCAAGTCAACCGCGATTTCTTTAGCAGTTTGGTATCGATCCTCCGGGTCCTTGGCGAGACACTTGAGAATAATGTCGTCAGCTTTTGCCGACAGCTTTCCGTTGATGCTGCTCGGCGGAGAAGCAGGACGATTCAGAATTTCATCAACCAGCCGTGCATGCAGCGATGAACTATACAAGCGCTGCCCAGTGGCAATCTCATGGAGCACAACCCCGAATGCATAAATGTCGGAACGAGCATCGAGATTCTCGCCGCGCAGTTGTTCCGGCGACATATAGGGGAGGGTGCCCGTAACCGTATTGGTTTCAGTCAACGTGGTGGCGTGGGATTGATTGGCCTCGCTTACCAGCTTGGCCACACCAAAATCCAGGACTTTCACCAGCCCCGATTGAGTAACGAAGATGTTGCCGGGTTTGATGTCGCGATGAATTACTCCCTTGGAGTGTGCCGCGCCGAGCGCCTCGGCAATGGGCATTCCCAATTTCGCGACGATCCCGGTGCTCACTGCTCGCCGGCCCGCAATATACATAGCGAGCGTCTGCCCATCGAGATATTCCATTACGATAAATTCCCGGCCCTCGTACACGTCGATATCGTAAATCGTGCAAATATTGGGATGGTTGAGCGACGAAGCGGATCGGGCCTCGCGGCGAAAGCGCTCTAACGCGACAGAATCCGCTGCCATGTGCTCAGGTAGAAATTTCAGCGCGACCAGGCGGCCAAGTCTAGCGTCCTCGGCCTTGTATAACACTCCCATGCCGCCGAAGCCGATTTCTTCAAGAATGCGGTAATGTCCAACCGCTACGCCCTTCAGGTCAGGCCTCGGAGCAGCTGCCGCCGTGACGGGCCGAACGCTGCTGGTGTTCACCTGGCCCGCAAATGCCGGCTGCTCGATGAAGCTGGCAGAGTCGCTGTGATGAGCGAGCAGCGATTCCACCTCGCGGCGCAGTGCTTCATCGCCAGCACACGATTCCTCGATTACAGAGCCGCGCCGGCTTTCGTCCGCCTCGAGAGCCTTGTGAAAAACGCTTTCGATTTTGCTCCATCGCTCAGGCTTCATCGGATTTATTTTCGCTCAGGGCACGCATCAGCCACGCCTTGGCCAACCGCCAATCACGCGCCACGGTGTCGGGTGAAACCTTCAATACTTCAGCGGTTTCCTCGACGCTAAGGCCGCCAAAGAAGCGCATCACGACCACCTGGCTTTTGCGCTCATCCACCTTGGCTAGCTCATTGAGAGCGTCATCCACAGCGAGCAGATCAGCACTGGGTTGCGGAGAGATTACCAGCGCCTCATCCAGCGAGACTGCCTGTGTTCCATCGCCGCGTTTGTGCGATCGCCGGGCACGGGCCTGGTCAGTGAGAATGCGCCGCATTTGTCGCGCACACACCGCAAAGAAATGCGCCCTGTTCTGCCAGTCGATCAACTTCAGATCGGAGAGACGCAGATAAAGCTCATTGATCAGCGCCGTCGCCTGTAGCGTATGGCCGTCGCGTTCCCCTCCCATGCAACGTCTGGCGGCCAGATGTAGCTCGCAATAAACCTGAGGAGTCAGCTTGTCCAGAGCACCTTCGTCGCCCCGGCGCCATGCCTGAAGCAGCTGGGTGATTTCGTGTCCGAGAGCGTCGTCCATCCAGATCCCTAGGCCGGGGGAATGGCCAATTGCGTAAATATTACACCACCCGACAGTTTCAGCATCGCGTGCCTCGAGGAAAGTTCTTTCTCACTTACAGGTTTCCCCTGCGATTTTCGCTATATGGAGTGAAGGCAAAACAAAGAGGCGCGGTGAAAACGACAACCGTGCCCCAAGTTCAAAGGAGAGACGGACATGGAATCGACATTCAAGAAAAGGTACACACGTTTTGTGGCCCTGCTCGCTGTGGGAATTATCGCGGCGATAGGAACCGCCCGTGCAGGTGGCTGGCGGGACGATGACGATCAACTGGCCCAAGCGGCTGAACTGGAACAGCTTCACGCAACCTTTCACGCGGCAGTCAGCGTTCACGATCCAGTGAATGGCGACTCGCCTGCAGTGATAACTCAGCGAATCCGCGACGTACTCGCGATCTGGACTAAAGACGCCGAACTCACGATTGTCAACACTACTGACACAGCAGGAAATTATATCGGCAACGGCGATCCGGATGATCCCGCAAGTTGCCCTTTACCCTCGTACGACACGTCTGCCAGCGGTCAACAGGGCACGCTGTGCACGTTCTTCAAGTATGTTTCCGGCGGGTTGCAGCCAACCAATAAGTTTGTGTCGCTTTCCCCGGCGTACAAAACGAAGTATGTNNTGGAAATCATCGGTGTATTTCGAATGCCACTACTTCGACGTGTCATTGGATCCAGCCACCGGCCAGCCGTTTTGGACAGCCAAGAGCCACGTAGGTCTTGAGGGTAAAGCCAAAAAGATCAACGGGCGGTGGTTATTGACGCGCGTCACCTCATCCGCCGTTCCAGTTCCGGTTCCGTGAAGCAGAATACCCGATGCACGCGCTTGCCAAGGGGCGCAGCGCGTGCATCCGGACTATGCCACCACTTGAGTATCTTTGATGCTGCCTTGCGGGTTGATGAGTGTGACGGCGATGTTACGTCAATGACCGTTGACAAAGAGACGATTCGATTTCTTCGGTGCGCTTTTTGAGTTGTATTAACTGCTTACGACGAAACGGTAGTCGATAGTGGATTAGTACAGCGGCATGCCGACGGCCCCGAGATTGTGAACTCGGGGTTGCGGCCGCCGCTTCGGGCGACTTCTCCCTCGGTGTGTGGGAGAACCTGGGCGCGGGATTCTACAAGCTGAATCACTTCGGCATCGGCTGGGACCCGAGCAATCTATCGGGATCGCTCGGGCCGGGACAGATCAAAAGAGAACCTTAATTCTGGCGAAAGACCAGAATACGTACTCAGGAAAGTTCACGATCGATCAGTACGACGAATCGGGAAACCTGCTGGCGCACCCAACCCGTTTATCGAACCAAATGGACGAGTAACGGGCTACCCGTCAGTTACTACTTATGCATTACCCCACACGCCTACGGCGCTGAGGCCGTACTGGGTGCCGCAACAGTTTTCGTAGCACCAATCCACACTACTGGACGGCAGAGTTCACTCCAGGCAGCATCCCGCAACCAATACATGTAGTAGAACACGAACCTGAATAACGGTGCTGTTTTCTGCTCCTTACTGGCTTTCCCGAGGTGCCCCCCAAAATCGGCAAGTGTTTACGAGCGAGTTTGCTTCACCTGCACGGAAAACCTGCCTCGGGCAATTGCCGCCAAGACCTGTCGCAGGCTTGCCAACCCATGTAGTGAATGATAAAGGACGCTATCGCCAACTTGTCTTTGGGACATAGTAAGCGCTTTCCTCAACCGCCTCCAGAGCCTCAGCTTCACGGAAAACCCGGCTTCCAAGGAGCCAAGTCGGTACAGAAAGGCCCCACCGCAGGTTCCTGACGTTAGCGTCCTTTATCATTCCCTAATTGATTTGGCAATCGTCGGGAGATTTCTCTGAAATCGTGACACAGGCACGTGAATCCCTCAACGTCCCGGAAACGCTAGTGTTGTATCGGAT
>PMHI01000573.1:0-6202 GCA_003156615.1 Acidobacteriaceae bacterium
ACACCAGGTAGAGATCCTCGTTCAGGGTGGAGCGGATGTCGGGCATGGTCGAGGTCTGCTGGCTGGCTTTGTAAAAACGGCGCACCGGGGTCATCGTGTCGATCTGTTTGCCGCCCTTGTAAACGTCCAGTATTGCCCACTCGCTGGCGTAGTTGGGGGCGTCATCGTCGGTGTAGGAGCGGCAGATCAAGGTGTAGGGCCCGATATTCATCTTGTCGCCGTTTGCCATCTCTTGCTCTTTGTCCTGATTGAAGGCGGCTCCGGCAAAACCGATGATGACCACCACCACACCGAAATGGACGATGTATCCGCCATAGCGCCGCGTATTGCGGTGGGTGAGTTGCACCATGGAGGCGAACCTACCCTGGCCAGTGTGTTTCGAGATGACGCGGCCGCCACGGTAGAACTCGCTGGCTACGGTGAGGATTACCAGCACCGAGAGCGCGATGGCCATTAGCGAATAGAAATAGGAAATGTCCTGCCAAGGCTTGAGGCCGAAGGCCGAGCCCCAACGCTGCGGCGTGATCATCAGGAAGACTGCGACCCCAATGGCGCCCAGGGTAGGCCACATAAAATTGCGCTTCAGGCTTTCGAGTGAAGTCTTACGCCAGGCCAGCAGTGGGCCCACGGCGGTCAGGATCAGGAGCAGCAGAGCCACGGGAATGGCGACGCGGTTATAGAAGGGCGCGCCCACCGTCACCTTATTGCCTTGCACCAGTTCGGAAATTTTCGGAAACCAAGTTCCCCAGAGCACGGTGAAACAGAGGAGAACGAAAAGCAGGTTGTTAAACAGGAAACTGGACTCGCGAGATACCAGCGATTCCAGCTTATGTTCGCTGCGCAGGTGCGACTTGTTCTTGAAGAAGAAAACAACGAATACGGCGAAAGTGATGAGGAGGAACCAGCCGAACCATTCGCCGATGGAAGACTGGGCGAAAGCATGCACGGAACTGATGATCCCGCTGCGGGTCAGGAAGGTTCCGAGGATGGCCAGCCAGAATGTGGCGAAGACCAGCCACATGTTCCACATCTTCAACATGCCGCGCTTTTCCTGCATCATCACTGAGTGCAGAAAGGCGGTGCCAGTGAGCCAGGGCATCAGCGAGGCATTCTCGACCGGGTCCCATCCCCAATAGCCACCCCAACCCAGCACCGAGTAGGCCCAGTGCGCGCCGAGAAAGACTCCGCAGGTGAGAAAAGCCCAGGTGACCATGGTCCAGCGGCGAGTGATGTGAATCCACTTCTCGCCGGGATATTTCATGATCAGTGCGCCCAGCGCAAATGCGAAAGGCACGGTGAATCCAACATAGCCGAGATAGAGCATGGGCGGATGAATCACCATCTCGGGGTACTGCAGCAGCGGATTCAGTCCATTGCCGTCTGCGGGAATTGTGCCCTGCATGATGGCGAAGGGATGCGCCGCGAAATTGAGCAGAGACAGAAAAAATATCTGCACGCCCGCCAGAACCACCGAGGCGTAGGCAAAGAGCCGCGGGTCAGTCTTATAGCGGAGGCGCAATACGAACCCGTAGGCGGCGAGCAGCAGCGACCAGAACAGCAGAGAACCTTCCTGGCCGGACCAGAGCACGGCGAACTTATAAGGGCCGGGCAGATCGCGGTTGCTGTGGTGGAAGATGTAGGCGATGGAGAAATCGTCGTGGAAGGCGCAAATGACGAGGAGGACAGAAGCGAGAAAGACGGCGGCGAAGGTAGCAATACCGGCGCGGCGAGCGGTTTCGCCCAGACGCTCCGAACCCCGGCGGAGCAGCGTCACCAAATTGCCGGCAGGAGTGGCGAGGGCTGAGCGAGCACCGCCGTTGGCGGGTATCGGGCTGCGATTCTGGAAAATCAGCGCGACGATCCCGGCAAGGAACGTGTAAACGCTCAGCGCCAAAGCCAGAAGTAGTGCGAAGCTACCCAATTCNNGCGCGAAGCTTTTGCACACTCCCGCGAAAGCTGGCGACCGGATTCGGCCGCCAGTTGCTCCGATAAGCTCTGCGTACTGCTAAGCGCTTTGCTGTTGATGGTAGCGCTGCCGTACTTCACGTTCGGCAGCCAGCCAGTCCTCGGCCTCGCTGCCTGATCCGGCTCCGCGCTGCTGGTAGAGTTCGTAGGCGCGGCGCCGAATCTCGTCTTCCACGTTGATCGGAACCACTCTGCGGGGCTCAGACTTCACAACTTCCATTCTCTTTCTCGGTTCGGGACTGACTTTGGCTTCCGGTTTGATGGCCGTCGCTTCGGCCGCGACTGCCTGAACATCGGGCACGCTGGTCGGATTGCCGGTGCTGGTTTGTTCTTTGTTGGTCTTGCCGCCTGAGGGAGATTTTGATCTTGCCATATTCGGATACTCCTTTTAGATACCTAGATTTAGGGATGAATTGAGTGGTCGGCGAAATACAAACACCTCGCCCCACAGCGTTTAAGAGAACTGTTTAAACTTTAGTGGCGGAGTTAGCGTTAGTATAACGCTTCGAAGGCTGTGGAAACCTGTTTTCTCGAAGAAATTGGCAAAGATGGCTTTGTTATAATCGAAGATCTCCAGATGGCGCTATCGTCTAGGGGTTAGGACGGAAGATTCTCAATCTTCAAACCCGGGTTCGATTCCCGGTAGCGCTACCAACCCACCTTTTGCTATCTATTGCCACTGCTTGTAGTTTCCGAGGTTCCCCAGAATGGGGCAGAAATAGCGTTAGCAAGAGGTGGGGCACAGTAGCGGCCAGCAGGGAGCACAATTTGGGTTCAGTACCGGCCACACAAGGCTCGTCTTAGTTTTCTTTTTGTTCGGCAAGTTCAACAAGAGGATACAACCATTGATTGGGAAGACCGTCTCTTCAGTGCGGGGCACGAAAGAATTGGTAGCTGAAGGGCCTTGCACTCATCGCCTCACGGAGTTCACTTCCGACCTTATTCAGCAGAATGGGCCTGTCGATATTATTGAAAGCACTTCCCTCGAGACCAAAATATAGAATCAATCAGTGTCCTCGCATGGAAAGCTCGCCCTTGTGAATGCCTCGGGTGTCGGCCAACGTTATCGATCCCGCTGGCGCCGTGACGTGAACAATCTTTTCGGGACATACTTCTTGGACTTCCTTGTCACTGAGGTTCATTCGACTCGCCAGACGTCGGGTCAAAGGTCTGGTGCTTCTATTTGGCTTGTGTGAACCTTTGACATAGACGAAATGCGGAGACTCCAATGTGGTGTCTGTCAGATTCACGCCGACCTTTAACCACCGCAAACACCCTGAATCCGTGTGAAACGGTCGTGGCCGGAGTCCGCGCGTCTGGAAATCGGTATCCCACCACATGTCAGGTTTTGTAACAATGGGGAAGACCCCGAGATAGCGCGCTGCAACCGCCAGAATGTAGGGATCGCACAAGAGAGATTGAATGTAAGGGTTTTCTAGCAATAGCGATCGAGGGACCGCATACACTGAATGGCGGGGCTGGGACGGGTCGATCCCGTTGCTTTTACCGGTCTCCGCGACCGGCACTGTCGAGTAGTTCCCAGCGACAGCATCACTCGCGAGAACTCCGTATGTGGTCGTATCGAGTGAGGATGACAGGGCGAATTCACGCAGATTTTGAACAGCTTCCTCTTTGAGTCGCCGCGGAAGGAGAACAACTCCATCTTTCTTAAGGGTACGAGCAATTTCCTCGATACTCGGGTCGAGATTGCCAGCATCATTTAAGATACACGCCCCATTCCAGCCTACTCTTAAGTCCGTTTCTTTCCGCCTTGATTCAAGAATCCGGAACAGGATGTCGTTCGACCTGCCGTCGGTATAGGCATAGAGCTTTTGTACGAACCAGTTGCTTTCAGGCTCCGGCTCGCCAAGGCGCCAGTATCGCCAAGCTCCTCTGCCAAACATGCCCAATTTACCTAACGCTTGCCCAAGGTCCGTCAATCGCATTTACCTTCTTGTCTTCGAAGACTTCCATTGCTGGATTTACGTGCAATGTGGAATGCACGCGGCAGAAATTGTAATACACATAAACGAATCCTCTTCCGTTCTGGATCGCGAACTCGATGATGGAGAGGAGCCGTGATTCCTCGGTTAGAACCAAACTGTTAGACCACTGCGATCATGTGCCGCTTTGCTAGAGCCTCAATTTCAGGCTCGGTCACCGCCGAGAGGTCCGCGCTTTCAGTAGCGATGACCCGTCCAGAAATGTCGGGATGATGGGTCTTCAAGTACTCTTTCAAGAAGTCGGCGGCGTTGCTTTTTCCGGTGGCGTGACCGATGAGGACGATCTGATTCGCCGGAGTGATATCCTTCGCGATCTCCTCATAAAACGAATCCTCCTCAGGTACGCGCTCGCCACGGTAGTGAGCTTCCTTTCGGTGAATCAGATGATGATGGAAATGGAAAGGATCGTAAGGTCGCACCTNNATCATACGGCTGGGCTGGGAGGGTTCTTCGACCTGCGCACCCGGTCCGGCTTCTTTCAAGAATTTACGCAGCCGAGAAACTTCCTCCACGCCGAGGTCATGGGTGTGCGGCCGCTTGAAAAAGACGCGTTGGCTGCCGACGCGGAACACAAATTCATCGTCCCCATGCGGTTGGACCTCACCCAGATGCTCGACCAGTTCGACGGTCTCGCTCCAACTTAGGTTATGGGGTAGCTTGCCGTTGAGAAGATTCTGGTACAGCGATTCGAGGTGCTTGCTCATGCCACCAGTATAGTATTGCCCCGCTATAAAGCGGAATACGCTCACGGTAAGCTCAGGGAATTTGACCAAGCGGCGAAGACTGACGCGCTGCTCCGCATTTGGTTCGCAACTGTTTCCGCGTTCTGTTGACTCCGCCTTCCCCTCATCCCTACCATTGTGCCCTAGTCCCATCCAACACCGTACCCCGATCAGTTGATCCCTCCGCTTACAGCTTCCTCACGGCGCATCAGCCCCACCCCGATCCCAACAAACCAGATCACCTCGCTAAGCATTACCGCTTCCATTCCGTGCACATCGAGCAGCAGGTGTCCGACAAAAATCAGCAGCGCAATCAGCGGCGAAGTCAAGCAACCGAACATGGTCATTCCACGTGACAACTTTCCCTGCCGCAAACAGCAGGCCGACCACAGCGCGATCGCCGCCGCCCCCGCGACCGAATAAATCCGCGACATCGCCTGGTTGATCTGGAAAATTGCCGCACCCTAGAGTCGCGGAGCGATTCTCTCGGACGCTTCTGTTGAGCTGATGACGGCATGCACTTCGAAGTCAACAATGTCAGTCCAATTCTCGATCCATTGATCGAGGAGCGCACGATCTTCTGCTTCCATCAACTGGTAACAACGATCGAACTTGTCGCTTACCCAACTCGAAACGTACGAGAGTCCCGCGGGCGCTAACCGGCCACGATCTCGAAATCGACGATAAACCGGCACGGCGTCTCCGTTCCTGAAATTCTCGATCACCATATACAATGTTTTGCTCATTGAATCTCCCTGGCTATCCCCAAGATCTTCTCCGTCTCGCGACCTGGGACTCCGGTTTGCCGGCTACTTCTTCGCGCCAATTCGAGATCCACTTCAGGAGTCCCTTTTATCCTTGCGGCTTTTCCCGATGAAATTGCTCGCCATTTCGAGCGCGTCTGGCCAACCGCCGCCATAGTCCTTTCGCTGCTTCTTCGTTTGCCAGGCCGCTGTGCGTGACCTTCACCTGAGTGCCGGAAGCATTTGATTGTTAATTCCCACCGCACGGTGGTTCGGCGCGATTTGTTTTCGTACCAGACCCGATAGCTTGCATCGGTAAACCGGCGTACGAGTTCTCGTTGGATCCACTCACTGAATGCATAACCGGCGCCTTCTCGGACCGTCACGATATGCCTTGCTCGATTCCCGCACCCAATCTGGCGGAGTAATCTGCGCACCCGCCCAAGCCCCCGGATCGAAAGTCGCGCCTAACTTTCCACGATTGGAATAGCGCAGTCGATAGTCCGGTTCGCCCGTTATCGCCCACATGGGTGCTTCACTCCGCTGCTCGTTCCCTCTCTTGCGCACGAAGATACGCCTCAATTTCTGTCCTGCCACCGTGTCGTGCCCAATCGGCGGGAGTAGCGTGCCATAGGATGTCCTTCATATCCAATCGTGCCCCGCGGTCAACGAGGAGCCGGACCACTTCATCATGGCCGCCGCCGGCCGCTTGGTGAAGTGGCGTCGTGTGAGAATGGCCACCGATCGGGTTGTATCGGTTTGGATCTTC
>PMHI01000573.1:6281-13098 GCA_003156615.1 Acidobacteriaceae bacterium
GTTGCGTGCAAAGCGCTGTCGGGATCCGCTCCGTGATCGCAAAGGAGATCGATGAGCGGAAGCTGCACGCGACATTCGCGCGGTACGCTCCCAGTCGAAACAAGCATGAGCGTTTCGTTCACTGCGGATTGGCTCGGGCCAGCATCCAAAATGACTTTCGCGACCGCAACGATATTCTTCGGCAGAGTGCCACGGCGGACGGGATTCTCGGCTATAAATTCGAGCAACGTTGGATTGTGAAAGTAGTTCCCACCCTCGAAAACGACGTGTTGGTGTACGAGATTAGGATGTTGCGCTAGATAAGCACCCAAACCCGCTACATCGCCTGTATCGAGAAGATTCACGGCGCGACGAAATGTGGCATCTTCAATTCGTTCGTGGTGCGGCAAATTTAGTTGATCGGAGAGTGTCGGACTTTCGATATGCCTTTTCAGCCGTGCCCAACTGGGAAATCCATATTCGCGCGCGATTGCGAGCTGGGCGTCACTCAGTTTTAACTGGGCATCGAAGATATCAGCATCCGTCGCTCGGGTGAACCGCGGATGAAATTCTCTGATCCGCTGAGATGTTCCTTGAGTGCGGAAAGCGTGATCTCTTAGTATGTCTTTTGCCTGACACTTGAGATGATCGAGATTCGGATTTGCTGGGAGGCGTTTTACTGGCATGACGAACTTCCTTTCGTATGCCCGAGGTCCGCATTAAGGGGCGAAAGTAAGTTCGGAAAAAGCGGGTTGTTTCAATCAGGTGGACTTCTGTCCTTTCCGCGGACCGGATGCGCCCTTTGCGCTAGGCGGATTCTAGCACGAATATATCAACTGGGCTCGGCTACACGCGAGCAAATCGTCCACCTCACGGGAAAAGCGAGTTCAGTACACCGTATACTCGCGGAGCCAAGGTATGTACCCTTCATGGAGAGTCATGTCTCTACAGTCTTCCGCAGCATCAAGAATCTTGTACGTTCGTGCGATTGCCGCATCCGCTCCTTTTTGTTCTTGAGTCTCGCGAATGGCAGCGAATACCCCAAGCGCGTCGTCTAACCGCAACTGCCGCTCCAATTGCGACTGGAATCTCCGTTTGTCCTTCGCCGCGACCTGAGCCAGAGTTCTTAACGCTTGGAGAGTCCTATCCCGGATTGCAAGGGCGTTTTCCGCTTGGGCTGCATCGCCGAAAGTTGACCCGTCCAAGAACTGCACAAAAATCAAGCGGAACGTGGCTTTCGGCTCGTGCGTTTCACGGAGCGGGTTNNGTGTTCCGCCGTTGCTGTGAGGGCCAATTGCATCAAGCTCTCCAATAAGCAAAAGGACCGACTTCGTGGAAATATTTGTAGCGTCGACGTTCCACTCCCACGAGGACTTAACTTCGTTGGCGGCAACTGTTTCTCGAACCGAGACTTTTCCGGTTGCCGTGATCGGACTCGCGGTCAAAGCCGCGTCGTCGAAGGGTACGTCAATCGGCTCTTGCTGGGCAACGGATGGTGACGAGAGCGAAAGCCAGCAGAACAAAACGAAAAAGCGCAAGCTCATGGGAGCCCTCCCGTCGGGAAACCATTTTGTAACGTCCCCGTTCAGAAGGTTCACCCGGCTGACCGCCAAAGACCTCGAAAAACGTCTCATTCTGCTCAACAGCTTGCTGGAGCAAGGGCGGCGCCCTTTTGAACCATCCCGGCTAAAGTCTGCAAGCCCAACTCAGGGAGGGCTCCGGCTCGCAATCGGGGAATCTGGAATAGAAATGCTCATGCCACGACGAAAGGCGTAACGCGGAGCAGGATACACGGAAAACAGAAACGGCATCTGCATTCTCACGCGGTCGTGGCCCTCAGCATCGGAACCTGTCTCTACCGACTTCAGATAGCGGGCGAAGACGTCCTTGAGGTAGCATCTTTCCCTTGCGCTTGGCAGTCAACATCAGGTGTAGTCGTCAGGTGTAGTCGTCGGGTTCATGCGCTCCTAGTTCTTGTGCTTGGTGCTAAGTTTAAAGGGCTTTCAGAAGGAGAAAACATGAAGCATTTGCTGCTGGTTGTACTGACATTTTCGACAACGCACACGTTGCTTGGGCAGACGACCGGGATCGCGGATTCCAAGGGCCCTGCAAGTTCTGAGTGGAGCAAACTGGTTGACAGTTTTTTTGATGAATATTTCAAGTTGAACCCCACCCAAGGTACAGCTGCCGGCTTTCATCAATACGACTCTGACTTGGAAGATTACTCGCGCAGCGGCGTCAATCATCAAGTCGCATTCGCGAAAGACTATCGCGGCCGGCTGGACAATTTCGACAGCAAGTCATTGCCCTTGGAGGAGCGTCAGGACTACCAACTAGTCGCCAATAATTTGAAATCGACACTCCTCGACCTTGAGGATATTCGAAGTTGGGAAAAGAACCCGGATCGCTATTCGAGCGGCCTTACGTCAAGTGCCTTTGTGATCATGTCGCGGAAGTTCGCAACCCCTGAGAAGCGATTGCGGTCTCTGATCGAGCGCGAGAAGAAGATGCCCGCGGTTCTGCTAGCAGCCAGGGAAAATCTTAAGAACCCGCCTCGAATTTACACCGAAGTCGCGATTCAGCAACTGCCGGGGATTGTTGGCTTTTTCCGAAAGGACGTACCAGAAGCCTTCAACGATGTGAAGGACCAGCAATTGCTGTCCGAATTCCGAACTAGCAACATGTCGGTAATTACGGCACTCGAAGACTACGAAAAGTTTCTGAAGGGAACTTTGCTTCCTCTCTCAAACGGCGACTTCCGGATCGGCCCTGAAAACTATCGGAAAAAGCTTCTATATGACGAGATGGTGGACATTCCGGTAGATCGGTTGCTTCAGATCGGCTACGACGATCTCCGTCGTAATCAACAATGGTTCAAGAGGGTCGCCGCGCAAATCGATCCCAAGAGGTCGCCTGAACAGATTCAGTCAGAACTCCAACAGGACCATCCTGAGCCTGACCGGCTGCTTCAGACTTTTCGGGATGATCTGGTTGGGATTCGGCAATACATCACAGACAAGCAAATTGTGACGATTCCTTCACCCGTTGCACCCATAGTGGAAGAGACTCCGCCTTTTATGCGGGCGCTGACTTTCGCGTCGATGGATACACCCGGACCGTATGAAACGGTGGCGAAGGAAGCTTTCTTTAACGTCACCTTGCCGGAACCTGATTGGCCGAAGGCGAGAACCGAATCATTCATGGGACAATTCAATCGCGAGACCATGATTGCTGTTGCCGTGCATGAAGTGTATCCGGGGCACTACGTGCAATTCTTGTGGCTTCCGTTGGCTCCTTCGAAAGTTCGGAAGTTGTTAGGCTGTGGATCGAATGCCGAAGGCTGGGCACATTACGGCGAGCAGATGATGCTCGACGAAGGATATGGCAACGCCGACCCGAAACTCAGGCTCGGCCAGCTACAGGACGCCCTTTTGCGGGATGCTCGCTACATCGTTGGAATTTCCATGCATACCGGCAAAATGACTTTTGACGACGCTGTGCAGTTTTTCCAGAAGGAGGGCTATCAACCCCGATCCGTCGCCGAAGTCGAGGCGAAGCGGGGCACCAGCGACCCCACCTACCTGGTTTATACACTTGGCAAGCTGGAAATCATGAAGCTCCGAGAGGACTACAAGCAGAAGATGAGAGGTAGCTTCAGCTTGCAGAAATTTCACGACACATTTCTCCAACAGGGCTTTCCGCCCATCAAGATCGTCCGCGAGACCATGCTGGGAGATGAGAGTCCGACCCTTTAATCGGCTAGAAATTAGGCGAGCAAGTTCCACGGGTACGGAGTATCCCACTTCGTCGTTGCAACATGACTGACCGATGGCAGAGCTGAGAATGTCCGCCGTTGCCGGATACTTCTCTCCAACATAATCTTCAACCGCATCAAGCAACATTTTGAATTGCCGAAGGCCCACGCCCGCGGGACCGACTCCTTGTGAACTTGGGAATCGCGTCTGCGATGGTAAGGGCTGGATGGGAGGTAAGATAATGGGGTCTGTCGAAAAGCGATGACAAAACGCCGCCGAACATTAATTGCCTCTCCGCTCGAATGGCAAATGACCGCAGCCCCTGTGTTGCCTCCGCTAATCCCAGTTTTGGCAGAGCGCGGCGGCACCCAGCTCAGGGCACCGCGTGCGGTGGTTCTGGTGGACACTCGGGAACAAACGCCTTTTGATTTTTCGCGCTTCTCTGGCTGGTTCGCAGGAGTCGAGAAGAAGGCTCTCAGAGTTGGAGATTACACTATCGCAGGACTGGAGAACATCTGCGCCGTGGAGCGGAAGGATCTCGCTGACCTGGTTCACTCCTTCACGGTGGATCGTCCGGCGTTTATCAATCGGCTCCGACTCATGAACTCCTTCCCTCATCGGCTATTGGTAATCTCAGCCGCACTTAGCCAGGTGAAGTCTCCTTATGCTCATTCCAACATTAACCCTAATCGCATTCTGCAGTCCCTGATCGCTGTCCTCGCCGGACTGAACATCCCTTTCCTGTGTACGGAAACCCACGAATTGGGCGAGGAAGTCGTCGCTTCTTATCTGTACCAGATTCATCTGTACGACTGGCTTGAAACAAACGACTATGGCCGCTTCCTTGTCGACAACGATCTTTAGATCAGGTGAACTCGGGCGTCTCGTCACGAACTCCCCAGACATCCCGGGATGCAACAATTCGAGCCGTCTACATTCAAGATCGGTTAGAAGAACTGTGCCGCAAGTGTTAACGGCAACGATCCGCATCCAACTTTTGTAAGAAAGTGCGGATTCGTTGCTGCTTGCCCGTCCGCCACAAACGCGCCCGCAGAGAGACGCGCCTGAGCAGCGCGTTGTTCAGGAGGGTTCAAGGCCTACTTCCTCGTGAGCACAGCCGCCAGATACCGCAGTTCGGACTCTACTTTTGCGGGATCGGCAACAGTGTCCGCGATTTCTTGGCGAAAGAGCTCGCGATAACGTTTGCGAAGCCTGTGGATGGCTACTTTCAGNNAGAAGAAACACCTTCATCCGTTCGAAATTCTCTGGGCGGCCATGCTGGACGAACTCGTCGCGCAATCTCTCCATGACGCGTTCAAGCATCGATAGCGCCCAGCGGCGCTCGAAGATCCGATCTGGTGTCTCGTAGTGACCGGGCTCCCTTTGATACCGTTCTTCACCGGATGAAAATTCAAGGGACACAACTGCTCCGCCACCCCGTTTCTGGGCGCGCTGACGGTCTTGTTCGTCCGCCACGAAGAATTTCAAGGAAGTCAAAATAAACGATCGAAATCGACCCTTCTCCGGATCGGCTCTATCGAGATATCGCCCTTCCAGCACGCGCATGAAGAACTCCTGCGTGAGGTCCTGCGCCTGATCCGGCGCATAACCACGCCGGCGCAGATAGGCATAAAGCGGATACCAGTAGTTCTCGCACAGAGAAACCAGCGCGGAACGAGCGTCCTTCCGTTGTGGATCGCCAGCCGCGACCACCAGAGTCCACCGCGTCGTCGGAAACTGGGATGATCCTGGAAGAGTGTGCATGGTCTGGCTGTTCATGGTCTTATCCTCGCGAGACCTCTAAAACAGGATAAGGAGTCCAAAGTGAAAAGTTACAGCGCAATCACTTCACCCTGTCGTATTCTGCTCTGGCACTTTTCAGGATCGGGGTGTCGGGGTCGGCATTCTTCCAGACCGAAAGGAAATCCTCGTATGCACTTTTTGCCTTGATCCTGTCACCTGCCAGGACATACGCTCTCCCGAGTTGCAGATGCGACAGTGCCCCGATGGGATCCAGTCCCACAAGCCCGCGATGAGCGAGAATCTTCTGAAACTCGGCCGCCGCTTCCGCATACCGATGGGTGGCTATTAAAGCTACCCCTCGGACGTAGGCCGAGTGCAAACCGCCGAGATAGAAATGATTGAAGTTGAGGCCGTTCGCAGCCAGTTCATAGGGCAAAGAAATTTGCAGTTCATCCAGGCTGTTTACGGGCTTCCCGCGCTGCAGCGCCGATACAGCGCGAAGAACAGGCACATAGGTAAATTTCACAAAAGTGTCTTCCGGGAATCGTTTTTCTAAATCGTTGGCAAGCGCCTCTGATCGAGGAGACTCTCGCGAAAGAGCCAGGGCAAGGCCGGCAGCGTATTGGACGTCTCGGCCCCTTGAAAGCTCGAGTGCCGCCAATGCGTTGCTTTTTGCTTCGGCACCATTTCCACAAACCGCTTCCCACACCGCATGCGCGGCCCGATAACTTGCTGCCTTCTCGCGCTGCCCCTCTTGCAAGGCCAGATTCACAGCCCGGCTCGACGATCGCCGCGAGTCCTGTAGGCGACCGGAACGAGCCAGAGCGAGAGCCTCCGCGTGAGCCACCCAGTGTTCCGCTCCATGCTTGCCCTTGGACTGAGCGACTACTCGATCCATCTGCTCCTTGTCGTCCTTTAAGGCAGCGAGGGTGTATCGAAACACGAGAAGATAAGGTTCTTCCACCTTGCGTTCGGCCGCTTGCTCAAGAGTATTCTCGGCTTCGGCGAAACGATCGAGGAAAAACAAACTCGATGCCAGATTGTGGTACCCAAAGACAACGGCCGGATCGGCCGCGATCTGTTCTCGGGATATTTCGATGGCTCTTTCAAACCGGCCAGTCCCCTGGGTGGAAAGGCCCCCTAACAAATCGTGGGGGCTCGGTTGCTCACCGCTAGGATACGTCTGATACCAGGTCTCAAGCGTTTGGTAGGCCTTTTCCAGATTTCCCGTCACCTCGCGCTCGTATATGAAGTCGATAAAAAACTTCTCCCGGTCGCTGACTCGATCCCGCAGTTGCCAGGCTTTGGTGGTGCTTTCAGCCGACAACACCGACTCCCCA
>PMHI01000056.1 GCA_003156615.1 Acidobacteriaceae bacterium
CTGCCCTTGAGCAACCTGTCGGGCGACTCAACTCAGGAATACCTGGCTGACGAGATGACCGAAGAGCTGTGCGGACGCCTGGCCAGAATCCATGATCTGCGCGTCATTTCCCGTACCTCGGTCATGCGCTTCAAGGGTACGAAGCTCTCGGTACCAGAGATTGCCAGGATGCTTGGGGTGGACGCCCTCGTCGAAGGTTCGGTGATACGGCAGGGCAGCCGGATTCGTGTGCACGCCCAGTTGATTCGTGCCTCAACCGACGAGCACCTTTGGGCGGATGAGTACGACGGCGACTTGGGGGACGTACTGGCTCTCGAGAGCGAGGTGGCCCAATCGATCGCGCGCAGAGTGGAGGTCAAAGTCACCGGAGAGGAGCGCGCCAGGCTAATTGCGGCGCATCATGTCTCGCCTGAAGTTTACGAGAGCTATCTTAAAGCCGAAAATGAATTCAGCAAGAGTAGCAGCCCGGCTGAGCTTGAACAGAGCGTTGCCTACTTTGAGGAAACGATCGGCAAGGACGCTAACTTTGCACCGGCTTACGTAGGCCTCGCGAACGTATACGAGAGGCTCGGATCAGTTCGTGGCGGTGCTCCCCCGAAGGAAACGCACCCAAAAATGATGAGTGCAGCCCGAAAAGCAATCGAAACGGATCCAAACCTTGCGCAACCACACGTCTTGCTTGCAGAGGTATATCAGAAACAATGGCAGTGGAGCGACGCTGAAGCGGAATTCAAACGGGCTCTGGAGTTGAACTCGAACGATGCTGGTGCTCACGTCGGATACGCGAAGTGGCTGCTGTGCCAGGGGCGGACGGACGAGGCCCTGGCGTGGGTCCAGCGTGCCCGCGAACTTGATCCGCTTGGAGGCGCTGGGACCACTCCGCTTGGAGGCGTTGCTATCACGAATGGTTTCATTTTGTTTCATGCGAGACGTTACGACGAGGCCATCAGGGAGTTGCGAAACGACGACCCGGACCATTGGTATCTGGGGCTCGCCCTGATTGCCAACGGCCAACCGGACGAAGCGATTACGGTGCTGGAGAAGGCGCTCGGCCCCGACCGGAATCCGGCTGTAATGGGCGTGCTGGTTCGGGCCTATGCGCATGCTGGGCGTCGTAGGGAAGCCCTACGCCTGGTTGATGAGCTGAAACGCCGGCAGCAGACAAGCTATGTTGCCGCCGCCCCCTTTGTGAACGCTTATTTGGGGCTCGGCGACAACGAGCAGGCACTTGCCTGGCTGGAACGAGCCTACGAGGAACAATCAAACATGCTGCAGTTGATCAAGGTCCATCCATACTTCGATCCCTTGCGCAGCGACCCGCGTTTTGTGGATCTGGTCCACCGCGTCAGGCTTGACCAGCCTCGATAGGCACCCTTTCTTCGTTTGGAGAGGCGTTGCTCGCGAATTTAGCCTTGTTCCTAGACGCTTCTTTTGATGATCTGGGAGTCATCTCATAAATACCCGGTGGGCTACATGTTCCTTCTCGCCACTGTACGACGCACAGGCAATTACCCACACCTTGGCCGATTTTCGGATATGATGCCGCACTACAGATCGCAGGTCCGCTTCGATCGAATCTGCTTGGGGTGTTTCGATGAGATTGCGACCCCGCCGCTGCTTTTCAGCCTTTCTCCTGGCGATTGCCCTCGCAGATGGAGTGGGGGCGGCGCAGACCACGACTTCCGGAGCGGTGACCGGTGTCGTCACTGACCAGAGCCGTGCGGTGGTGCCGAATGCGGATGTCGAGATCAGGGACGTCAACAAGGGCACGATCGAGTCAACCGAAACAGATCGCGACGGCGTGTACCGTTTCTTCTTTCTTTCTCCCAGCCAATACACGCTAACCGTAGAGCACGACCGCTTTCGCAAGGAAAGCCGAAGTGTGACTGTATTGCTGGAGACGCCAGTCACCGTCAACATCACGCTGGAGATTGCAAAAGCAGCCGCGCAACTCTTTGTGACCGCAGAAGCCCCGCTCGTTCAGGCAGACAACGGCGACGTTTCGATAACTATGAGCCAGAGGCAGATCTCGGAACTACCCAATCCCGGTAACGACCTCACCTACATTGCCCAGACCGCTCCCGGCGCAATCATGGCCACCGATAATGCGCGCACTGGAGGCGGGGGCGGGAACTTTTCAATCCTGGGAATGCCGGGGACCTCAAATCTCTTTACCTTGAATGGCATGAACGACAACTCCGGTCATCTTAATTTTACTGGCGCTACGGGTATGCTTCTGGGTCAAAACCAAATTCAGGAAGCCACTGTGGTGAGTAATGGCTACTCGGGACATTTTGGAGATGCCCCGGGCTCGTATGTGAACTATGTCACAAAGTCCGGAGCGAATGAATTCCACGGAAACGCCAAGTACTTTTGGAATGGTAGCGTGTTGAACGCTACCGACTGGATCACGGAAGCATTCGGCGATCCTCGCCCGTTCGATATCGCCAATCAGTGGGCGGCTTCGGTGGGAGGGCCCATTCAGAAGAATAGGCTTTTTTTCTTTTTTGATACCGAAGGATTGCGAGTCTTGCTGCCTTCTCCTGTTCAGTTGGTTCTGCCGAGTCCGCAGTTCGAGGCGGCAACCATAGCTAATATCGATTCTATCTTTGGTTCTGCGTCCGCTTCCGCTGCTTTCTATAAGCAAATCTTCAGTCTCTACAACCAATCCCCCGGAATAGCAGCGGCTACTCCGGGAAGCTTCTCCGATCCTCTCGGCTGTCTCGACGCAAGCCCGANNGTGTCTGGCCGTATGGATTGGAACGTCCGGACCAACGATCGTGCTTTCTTCCTCCTGCAATACGACAATGGCCGTCAGCCCATTGTCGTCGACCCCATAAGCTCAGTTTTCAACGTCTATTACAGCGGGCCATGGTGGCAAGCCCAGTTGAACGAAACTCACACATTTGGAACAACCGCCGCGAACCAGTTCCTATTGGCGGGTATTTACCAGGATGGGGTGACGAGCGTTGTCAACCCGGCGCAA
>PMHI01000351.1:0-2824 GCA_003156615.1 Acidobacteriaceae bacterium
TCCGGCGCATGTTGGAAGACGAGCCGGATATGGCCGTTGTAGGCGAAGCCGGCGACGGAGGAGAGGCCATCAAGCTGGCGCGGGAGTTGAAGCCGAAAGTCGTGGTGATGGACTGCGCTTTGCCCACGATGAATGGTCTTGACGCGACGCGCCAGATCCTTGAAGACTTGCCGGAGACGGCAGTGCTCATGCTCAGCATGCATTCGGAAAGCACCTGGGTGCGGCAGGCGATCGAAGCCGGAGCCAAGGGATACATTCTAAAGAATGCGATGAACCTGGAACTGGGGCCGGCCGTGAGGCGCGTGGCCGGTGGGGAAACAATTTTCGATCCTCAGGTCGAACAGCAGTCAGTGCTCAAAGGCGAGCGCAGTAGCGGGCTGACCCCGCGCGAGCTTGAAGTCTTGCAAATGATTGT
Organism: Acidobacteriaceae bacterium; assembly: GCA_003156615.1. Next base: position 416 of record PMHI01000351.1, read on the forward strand.
CGATGGCAAGTCGAACAAAGAAATTGCCACGACGCTCGACCTCAGCGCCAACACGGTTGCCGTTCATCGCGCCAATATCATGAATGCACTTGGTATTCACAAGACCGCCGAGCTTGTGGTCTACGCCATTCGCTCCGGATTGGTAAACGTTCCGTGAATCGCAGATCCTTTCTGCGGAGCATGGCAGGTCTGGTTTCGGTGTCACAGTTGCCGCTCGTGCCGGCTCTGGGCGCGGCGGCCGGGACAACGGCTTCTCCCGGTTTTCGATTGGTGGATGTAACCTCTAGTGCCGGAATTCAGTTCCAGCATAACAGTGGCGCCTTTGGGGGGAAATTCCTGCCCGAAACTCTGGGTTCCGGTTGCGCTTTCCTCGATTACGACCGCGATGGCTGGCAAGACATTCTTCTGATCAATGGGATGGATTGGCCCGGCCACAAGCANNACTTCCCGCGCCGGGCTCGAGGTTGAAATGTACGGCATGGGGGTGGCCGTCGGCGATTATGACAATGACGGATTCCCCGACATTCTGGTGACCTGCGTGGGGCAGAACCGGCTGTTTCACAATACCGGCAAGGGAACGTTCGTGGATGTAACCAACGCCAGCGGCTTGGGGAAACGCCTCGGGTTCAGCACGTCTGCTCTCTGGTTCGACTATGACCACGACGGCCTGCTCGATCTTTTTGTCTGCAACTACGTCAAGTGGTCGCCGGAGCGCGACGTGTTCTGCAGCCTCGACGGCAAGCACAAGTCTTATTGCACGCCCGAAGCCTATCGCGGCGAGACTTGCTGGCTGTTTCACAATCGCGGCAATGGCACCTTTGAGGACTTCACCGCTTCCACCGGTATTTTCGACAGCAGTTCCAAATCTCTTGGCGTCGCCATGCTCGATGAAGAGCAGAGCGGCTGGGCCGATCTGTTGGTGGCGAACGACACTCAACCCAACAAGCTGTATCGAAACCAGCGCAACGGTACTTTCAAAGATGCCGCAGTCGAGGCCGGACTCGCCTTCAGCAGCGAGGGCAAAGCGCGGGCCGGCATGGGCGTGGATATCGCTGACTTCACCAACTCGGGCCATTCCGGCGTGGCCATTACCAACTTCGATAACGAAATGACAGGCTTGTACGAGTTCGGAGGGAAAGTTTACGAGGACGTTGCAGCGCAGGCAGGCGTGGGCTTGGCCTCGAAGAACAGTCTGGGGTTTGGATGTGTTTTTCTCGACGCGAATCTCGACGGCTGGCTCGATCTTGCCGTGGCCAACGGCCACATCGACGAGACGGTGCGCAACATTCGCGGCAACGTGGGATACGCCCAGCCGCCGCAGCTGTTCCTCAATAATGGAGGGGGAAGGTTTCGCGACATCGCCTCGGAAGTCGGCCCAGGATTCGAGCAGCCGAAGGTCGGGCGCGGACTCGCCTATGCCGACTTCGATCGCGATGGCGACCTCGACCTGCTGCTGACCACGAATAACGGTTCCGCCTACCTCTACCGAAATGACCAGACCTCTGGAAATCGCAGCATTCGTTTTCGGCTGGTCGGTACCAAGTCGAACCGCGACGGAATCGGCGCCATCGTGCGCATCGTCTCCGGTGGATTGAGCCAGTGGCGCATGGTGAAGAGCGGGTCCAGCTATCTGTCGCAATCGGAACTTCCGGTTACGTTTGGCCTGGAGAAACGTGATCGCGTCGAGCGCGCTGTCATCACCTGGCCCAGCGGCAGAACCGAAGAGTTCACGAACCTGGCCGCGGGACGATGCTACGAATGCACGGAAGGGAAAGGCATCTCGCCGCAGGATGGATACTGACATGCGGCGCGGCGAAATCGTTTCAAGGCCGGGTCACGGTTCCGGCTGTCGCAAGGTCAATGTCGACCGATTCGCTCACGCGTAGAAATAACGTGCTCGGGTTCTTCATCCCCCAACTCGCATAAGGCACCGCGAAGTGAAGTTTCGCGGTCCACTGATCCGAGGACATCTCCACTTCAGCAGGGACCGTGAGTTCATGATCGGCTCCATGGATGCTGAAGATTCCGTGAACTCGCACCGAGGACTTTCCTTGCGGCAACACAGCGCCGTCGACGCGATCGGGACGGAACGCGATCTCCGGATAGCGGTCAGTGTCGAGCACTTCCCGGTGCATTTTCCGGTCCCGCATTCCGCTGCCGCTGTCGCCGCTATTGGCGTCCACCACGATTTCGCCCGTGAGTTTGCTCGAAGCGGGATCAAGCAGCAGAGAACCCTGCTTTAAGTGGAACGTTCCGCGCACCGTGTGAAGCACATCGCTGAGCGTGAAATTGACGGTGGTGCGCTGAGGATCCAGCTGAAATGCCACATCTTGCGCGGCCGCCGCGACGCTAGCAATCGCGACCCCTGCCAGCACAAGCAGGAACGGCCGGCGCACTCGACTTCGGCGG
>PMHI01000351.1:2920-6761 GCA_003156615.1 Acidobacteriaceae bacterium
CGGAGTGCCAGGCGGCGGTGCTCGGCTTGATAACCGCTAAGATTCCCGGACCCGAGGCAATCGATCAGCGCCGCAGCCTGGCTGAAGGCAAGGCCCAGACCTTCGCCCGTGATCGCATCGACAGTACCGGAAGCGTCGCCGATCAAGGCAACATTTCCTCGCCAGACACGCTTCAGTTTGCGATTGGCGGACAGCGATCCCCTTTCGGAGGAGGCCGTTTCAGCGCCGCGAAGGTGGGCGTTGAGTTCGGGAAATGCGGGCAAGGATTCTTCCAGGCGACGTGCGGGGCTCCGCGAGGCTACAGCCACACAGACTTCCTCGCTGCTGACGGGTGTAGCGTAACCCTGACCGTGCTTTCCCCAATATATTTCCATGCGGTCAGTCCAGGGCGCGACGCGATAATGCCGGCGAAAAGCATACCGGAGCTCCGTTCGCGACTGCACATCGAGATTCGCCCAACGTCGCAGGCGCGAGCTCGCGCCATCGGCTCCTACGATCCACCGGGTACGAATCATGCGATCCCCGAGTTGGACTCCCTCGCTCGAAATTCCTGTAACTACGCTCTGCCAGCGCAGATCGACTCCCAGCCTGGCAGCACGTTCGGTCATGATGCGATGCAATGAGGTCCGGCGAATCGAGAGACCGCAGCGGCCCAACGGGAAGTCGGCTTCCGCCGCCATGCCGGAACTGAGAAAACGCACGCCGCGAACCAGACAGGCCTCGGCCGCAGGGACTGCAACTCCCAGCCGATCCAGCGCCGTAATCGCGTCCGGCATGAGCACTTCGCCGCAGGCCTTGTCAATCGGCGGCTTGAGACCGTCGGCAACCACTACGCGGAATCCCTGCTGCCGGGCGGCAATCGCTGCCGCCAGCCCGGCTGGGCCGCCGCCAATCACAAACAGGTCTGTCGAAGGTAGCACCTAGGCGACCTCACCATCGTAGAAGCAGGAGTTCGGAACAAAACCCAGGTCCCATGGCGGCCAGCAACCCCAGAGTGCCGGGCTCAGGACGCCGGTTCTTCATCACGTCTTCGAGCACAACCAGCACCGAAGCCGAAGAAAGATTTCCTACCTTTCGCAGGCAATCCCAGGAGGCATCAAGCTGTCCGTTATGCAATCCCAACGCGTCGGCGGAGGCATCGAGCACCTTCGGTCCTCCAGTATGAAGAACGAAACTCTTGAGGTCGCTNNCGGAACCTCGGTGGAAAGTATGATGCGGAAGCCTTTCTCGGAAATGTTCCAGCCCATCATTTCTTCTGTGCTGGGGTAGAAGACCGAACGGGTGGCGAGAATCGTAGGCCCAGAAATTTCAGGCCCCGCGGATTCAAATTCTGGACCGGTTACGATGACCGCCGCAGCGCCATCGGCGAAAAGTCCCGACGAAATCAGGTTCGCGACCGAAAGATCTTCGCGCTGCAGGGTGAGCGAACAGAGTTCGACCGAGACCAAGGCCGCGGCCTGGGTTGGATAAGCGCGAACGTAATCGGAGGCGCGCGCGATTCCGGCGGCGCCAGCCACGCATCCCAAGCCAAAAATCGGGGTACGACGAATGTTTTTTGGAAGCCCGATGCGGTTGATCAGGAGAGCGTCGATGGACGGGCTTGCCACTCCAGTGACGGTCGTGAACAACAAGGCTCCCAAATCGCGCGGCTGAAGCCCCGCCTTGTGTAGCGCGAGGCAGAGGGCCTGCTCTCCCAGTTCCTGTGCGACCTTGATCCAGATGTCATTGGCCTGGCCCCAGGTCTTGATGTCCACGTATTGCTCGGCGGGGATCGCGAGGTAGCGGCCATCCACGGTTACGTTGCGATGCAGGCGTGCCAGCAGCAGAGGATTCTTGAGCTGGTCTCCCCAATAGTCCTGGAGGCGATCGAGAAGGACTTTCTGGGTGTAGTAATGCTTCGGGAAGGCGCTCGCCGCGCTTGCGATCCTCATGGATTCTGGACTCCTGAAGGCAGTCTCGGCACGAAACAAGTCCCCCAGGCCGACCTAATGCGGGAAACCTTCTCCCGATTCGATGTTGGACTTCGGCAATGGCAAACACCGGGGGCTCGTGCCGGTCTAGCTATTGTCGCAGAGAGTCCGCCATGCCGCAGAAATAGTTCTGTTCCTTTACTTTAATACAACGATCGAACTGGGCGTATTTCCGACACCATAGGTATAGATTTCGGTCAAATTGCCGCTGCTGACTTCGAACGCCTCAATCCCCGCTGAGGAGCCCTGATTCCCCACAAACAAAAATTCTCCGTTCGGGTCCGAAGCCAAGAAACTAGGATTACCCTCGGTGGAGAAGGCCCCCGTGGTAGTGGAACTGGTAAGCACCGTCGGAAGTCCGGTACTGGAACTAATCGAATATACCGCAACGTTGTTGGAGCCCTGGTTCGCCACGTAGAGAAACGCTCCTGTGGGATCCAAAATCAGGTTTACCGGAGCCGTATAGGTGTCCGCGAGTGGAGAGCTTGGAACCTCAGACAACGCGCCGGAGGAGCCAATCGTGAAGATAGAGATGGAAGCCGATGAGGTGTTCGCCGCGTACAGATACGTGCCGCTCGGGTCAATGGCGAGCCCGTTCGGATTAATACCCTCGCTAGGAAACGCGGCGCCAAGCGATGTGAGCACACCTGCATTCACGCTAAAGCCTACGATGGACCCATCATTTCCGACTTGTCCCCCTGAGGTGGTGACGTAGAGAAAGTTGCCCGATGGCGTCAGCTGCATATTCAGTGGGGGCGACCCAATCAAGGTTGGAATGCCCAGCTGTGTGAGCGCGCCATTGCTGCTAGCGATCGAGAAAACCGAGATGTTGTCCGATCCGCTATTCATCACATAGAGGAAACCGCCGGCAGGGTCCATGACCAAGCGTTGCGGCAGCGTGGCGTCGGGTGCAACGGAGGTCCGCGGGAGCACCTCGGTCAAGTCGCCGTTGTTGCTGGCGATGGTAAACAGTGAAATGTCGTTTTCCTCTTGACCAGGATTCGCCACGTACAGGAATTTTCCCGAAGGATGGAGGACCGCCGAACGAGCTCCGTCGCCCACGGGGTACGGACTTCCGTCGAGTTCGTTGAGCACGCCGGAGTAGGGATCCTCCCGGTAGGCGATGACTTGATCGGCGGCCGGGATGGTCGCGTAGACGTAGTGGCTCGTCGTCTGACCGCAGCCGATGCAACTGGCAATGCTTGCAACCACAAATACCAAGACCAATGCCTTCTGCAGCATTCTTGACTCCTCGGAGAATTTGAAAGCGAAAAACAATAATATCCGGCTGCCGGGAACCTCCGGCATAAAAAGCATCCCCTATCATACGGTGATCGCGAAGAAAAAGGGGGCCGCACACGGTAGGCACGGTCCAGCGCCACCGCGGCAGGAGACTTCTGAGACCGCGCTGAAGCTTGCTCGCTCCCCGTCCCTGCGCTCACTCCTGCGATGCCATGCTCCTGAAGCCAGGTTGCACACGGTCTCTCCGCGGGCATCCAAATCGACTTTTCAAAGGATATTTCGACTCGGCCCAGCAATCCACGCGCTTAGTGCGCCGGGCTCGGTCTAGGGGCACCAGGAGAGCCTTCAGCCAGAGCCGTATCTTCACCGCCGCGCAACGCCATCCGCAAGCGGTCAAGATACACATAGACGACGGGCGTCGTGAATAACGTGAGCGCCTGGCTGACAATCAATCCGCCAACAATCGTGATGCCGAGAGGACGGTGCAGCTCGGAACCCACGCCCGAGCCCAGCGCCAATGGCAGCCCTCCCAGCAGAGCAGCCATGGTTGTCATCATGATGGGACGGAAGCGCAGCAGGCAGGCATCGTAGATAGCCTCGGCCGGCTTCTTCCCTTGCGTGCGCTCCAC
>PMHI01000351.1:6767-27107 GCA_003156615.1 Acidobacteriaceae bacterium
GCGGAAGGCAGCGTCGAAAGAATCGTGATGGGATGAATGTAGCTCTCATACAATACACCCAACACGATATATACCGTGATCAGCGCCGTCAGAATCAGAATGGGCTCGCTTGAGAGCGAATCCTTAAACGCCGCTGCCGTGCCCTGGAAACTTGCCTGAATGGTCGCCGGGAAACCGATGGAACGCTGGACTCTCTCGATGGCTTGCGTCGCCTGTCCAAGCGACACTCCGGGAGCAAGGTTAAATGAAATCGTGACCGACGGAAACTGACTCTGGTGATTCACCGCCAAAGGTATGTTGGAGGGCGCGAAGTGAGTAAACGCCGCCAGGGGTATGGGAGTGCCGTTGGTGGAGCGCAGATAAATATTCTGCAGAGATTCTGTCGTCTGCTGGAACTCCGGCGCCACTTCCATGACCACGTGGTATTGGTTGAGCGGACTGTACATGGTCGAGACCTGCCGCTGGCCGAAGGCGTCATAGAGCGCATTGTCGATGTCTTGCGCAGCCACACCCAAACGACTCGCCGTGTCGCGGTCAATGACCAGTTGCGCCTGCAATCCTTTATCCTGCTGGTCCGTATTCACGTCGCGCAGTTCGGGCAGCCTGCGAATCTCCTGCAACAACAGCGGACCCCAGTTGTTGAGTTCATTCAAGTCCTCGCCTTGTATCGTGTACTGATATTGGGCCGCCCCGAAGCGCCCGCCAATGGTCAGGTCCTGCTGCGTTTGCAGGAACAGCGTGGCTCCCGGAACCGCTTCAAGTTTACCCCGCAATCGATTGATCACATCGTCGGCGCTAAAGTAGCAAGGGTCCCAGAAGTGGGGGGTCTTGCATCGGCCGCGCTGGTCGAGCGGCTTCAGCATGACGAAGAACCGGCCCTGGTTGGTCGCCGAGCCTCCGCCCGCGAACCCGACCACGGTGTCGACCGCCGGGTCCTTCAGCACGATTTTCACGAACTGCTCCATCTTGTCCTTCATGGCCCGGAAGGAGATGTCTTGTGCGGCCTGAACCGAGCCATTCAGCCGTCCCGTATCCTGCTGCGGGAAAAACCCTTTGGGCACCTTAATGTAGAGGTACACGCTCAGGCAGGCCACGAGGATGGTCACGGCCAAGGTCACGGGCTGATGCGCCAGCACCCATTTGAGGGCGTGCCGGTATGTCGCCAGGAGGTTGTCGAAGAGCCATTCGCTGGCGCGATAGGCCAGATTGTGCCGCTCGTTCGGTAGGGATGGCTTGAGGAATTTAGCGCACATCGTCGGTGTGGTGGTCAGCGAAACGAGCAGCGAGACGCCGATGGCGATGCTCAGCGTGACCGCAAACTCGCGAAACAGCCGCCCCACAATCCCGCCCATCATCAACAGCGGAATGAACACCGCGACCAGCGACACACTCATGGATAGCACGGTGAATCCAATTTCTGCCGCGCCTTTGAAGGCCGCCTCCACCGCGCCCATCCCATGCTCCACGTAGCGCATGATGTTTTCGAGCACGACGATGGCATCATCCACCACGANNCCCCCGAGCGTGCCCACCAGCGAAAGGGGCACGGCGATGCTCGGAATCACCGTCGCCCGCACCGTGCGCAGGAACACGAACACCACCAGAATCACCAGCACAATAGAAATCAGCAGAGTGGTTTCAATGTCTTTCACCGAGGCACGGACCGTAAGGGTGCGGTCCGAGACCACTGCCAGTTTGATAGCCGGAGAAATCGAGGACTGGAGATAAGGCATCAGGGCGCGCACGCGGTCCACAGTCTCGATGACGTTGGCGGCAGGCTGCCGGAAAATAACGACCAGCACCCCGGGTTTGCCATTGGCCAGCCCGAGGTTGCGCACGTCTGCCACCGAATCCTCGACATCCGCCACGTCTCCCAGCCGCACCGGGCCGCCGTTGTTGTAGGCGACGATTAACGGACGGTATTCATCTGCGGTGAAGAGCTGATCGTTATCCGAGAAGGAAGACGAGATCGTGTTGTCCGCAATCTGCCCCTTGGGCCGGTTCGCGTTGGCCGCATTCAGCGCGTTGCGCACTGTGTCCAAGCCCACTCCCAGCTTGTTGAGCAGCATGGGATTGACTTCGGCCCTCACCGCTGGGGGCGCCGAACCGTACGTGAACACCTGGCCCACTCCATCCACCTGCGCAAGCTTCTGGGCCAGAATCGAGTCGGAGGTATCGTACAAACGCGCCACCGGAACCGTGTCCGAGGTGAGCGCGAGAATCAGGATGGGGGCGTCCGCGGGATTGATTTTGCGGTAAGTCGGATTGCTCGGCAGATTGGAAGGAAGCTGGCTGCGAGCGGCATTGATGGCCGCTTGCACATCGCGCGCTGCGGCATCAATATTCCGATTCAGATCAAACTGCAGCGCGATTCCGGTCGAACCCAGTTGGCTCGACGAAGTCATCTGGTTCACGCCCGAGATGCGCCCGAACTGGCGCTCCAAGGGCGTGGCCACCGCCGAAGCCATCGTCTGCGGGTCGGCGCCAGGCAGCTGCGCGCCTATGCTGATCACGGGGAAATCCACCCGCGGCAGCGAAGCTACCGGCAAGTAATTGAAGGCAAGAATCCCGGAAAGCAGCAGCGCCGCCGCCAGCAGCGACGTGCCAATCGGACGCCGGATAAATGGAGACGAGATACTCAACACTCATATAATACGGTCATCGCGAAGAAAAAAGGGGGCCGCACACGGTAGGCAGGGTTCAGCGCCGCCGCGGCTGGGGACTTCTGAGACCGCGCGGAAGCTTGCTCGCTCCCCGTCCCTGCGCATCACTCGGGCGATGCCATGCTCCTGGAACCAGGTGGCACACAGTCTCTCCGCGGGCGGGTCCCAAATCGATTTTTCAAAGGATATTTCGACCCGGCCAGCCATCCAGATGCTCAGTGCGCCGGGCTCGGTCTGGGGGCAGGAGAGCTTTCAGCCAGAGCCGTGTCACCGCCGCGCAAAGACCGCAAAAACATTCGGAAGCGGTCGAGATACACATAGACGACTGGAGTAGTGAATAAAGTAAGCGCCTGGCTGACAATCAGTCCACCAACAATCGTGATGCCGAGAGGACGGTGCATTTCGGAACCAGTACCCCTGCCGACGGCCAGCGGCAGACCTCCGAGCAGAGCCGCCATGGTCGTCATCATGATGGGCCGGAACCGCAGGAGGCAGGCGTCGTAGATGGCCTCGACCGGCTTCTTGCCTTGCGTGCGCTCTACCTCCAAAGCCACGTCGATCATCATAATGGCGTTCTTTTTTACCAAGCCGATCAGCAGGATGATGCCGATTGTACCAATCACGTTGAGCTCGTTGTGCGTCAGCAACAGGGCTAGAAGCGCTCCCACCCCCGCGGAGGGCAGCGTCGAGAGAATCGTGATGGGATGAATGTAGCTCTCATACAACATGCCCAACACGATATAGACCGTGATCAGAGCCGTAAGAATCAAGACCGGTTCGCTCGAGAGCGAATCCTGGAACGCGGCCGCCGTGCCCTGGAAACTGGCCTGAATCGTGGTGGGGAACCCGATGGAACGCTGGGCATCTTCTATGGCTAGCGTCGCCTGTCCAAGAGAGATTCCGGGGGCCAGGTTAAATGAAATCGTGACGGACGGAAACTGGCTCTGGTGATTGACTGCTAAGGGTATGTTGGAAGACTCAAAGTGGGTAAATGCTGCCAGCGGAATCGGCGCGCCGCTCGAAGATCGCAGGTAAATGTTCTGTAGAGCCTCTGTCGTCTGTTGAAACTCCGGCGCCACTTCCATGACCACGTGGTATTGGTTGAGGGGACGGTACATGGTCGAGACCTGCCGCTGTCCGAAAGCGTCATAGAGCGCGTTGTCAATGTCCTGCGCGGCTACTCCCAACCGGCTGGCCGTGTCCCGATCAATCACCAACTGGGCTTGTAATCCCTTATCCTGCTGATCCGTATTCACGTCGCGCAGCTCACTCAGCTGACGCACTTTATGCAACAAAAGGGGCGCCCAGTTGTTGAGTTCGTTCAGGTCCTCGCCCTGCAGCGTGTACTGGTACTGGGCATTGCTCTGCCGTCCACCGATGGTAAGGTCTTGCGCGGATTGCAGAAAGAGCGTGGCTCCCGGCACCGCCGACAGCTTGCCGCGAAGACGGTTGATCACATCGTCGGCGCTCACGTTGGGACAGGACTGCCAAAAATGAAGATTGGGGCACTTGCCGCGCTGCTCGAGCGGCTTCAGCATGATGAAGAACCGGCCCTGATTCGAAACCGTGTTTCCTCCGGCGAAGCCGACGATCGTGTTCACCGACGGATCGGCCATCACAATCTTGACATAGTTTTCCATCTTGCCGCGCATCCCCTGGAAGGAGATATCCTGCGCCGCTTGCACGGAGCCCATGATGCGCCCAGTGTCCTGCTGCGGAAAGAAACCCTTGGGCACGATGATGTAGAGGTATACGCTCAGGCAAGCCACCAGAATGGTCACGACCAGTGTGACCAGCTGATATTCGAGAACCCACTTCAGCCCGTGACGGTAGGCGGCCAGCGTCTTGTCAAAGACCCATTCGCTGACGCGGTAGAAGTGATTGTGGCGTTCGTCCTGTGCTGGCGGGCGCAGGAACTTGGCACACATGGTGGGCGTCGTGGTGAGCGAGACCAGCAACGAAACCCCGATTGCAATGCTAAGCGTAACCGCGAACTCGCGAAACAGCCGTCCCACAATTCCGCCCATCATCAACAACGGGATGAAGACCGCGACCAGGGACAGGCTCATGGAAAGCACGGTAAACCCAATTTCCGTGGCTCCTTTGAACGCCGCCTCGACCGCGTCCATGCCGTGCTCCACATAGCGCGTGATGTTTTCGAGCACCACGATTGCGTCATCCACCACGAATCCAGTAGAAATCGCCAGCGCCATGAGCGACAGATTGTCCAGGCTATAACCCAGCAGATACATGCCCCCGAATGTCCCCACCAGCGAAAGCGGCACCGCGATGCTGGGAATCACCGTGGCTCGCACGGTTCGTAAAAACGCAAACACCACCAGGATCACAAGAATGATCGAGAGGATCAGCGTGGACTCGATGTCCTTGACCGAGGCCCGCACCGTAATGGTGCGATCCATGGCTATGGTGAGCTTGATCGCCGGGGAAATCGAGGACTGCAAATACGGAAGCAGGGCCACCACCCGGTCCACGGTCTCAATGACGTTGGCCCCGGGCTGCCGGAAAATAATGATCAGAACGCTCGGCTTTCCACCCCCTCCATGCGCGACGTCCGCCGTGTTGCCCAGCAGCCCGATGTTGCGAACGTCGATGACCGAATCTTCGACATCGGCCACGTCTCCCAGCCGCACCGGGCCGCCGTTACGGTATGCGACGATCAGAGGCCGGTACTGATCCGCGGTAAAGAGTTGGTCGTTGTCGCTGAAAGTCCAGGACGTCGCGCCGCTTGATACTTGCCCCTTGGCCTGGTTGGCATTGGCCAGATTGAGCGCGTTGCGCACCGTATCCAAGCCAACCCCAAGTTTGTTCAGCAACATGGGATTCACTTCCGCGCGCACTCCGGGCTGCGCCGAGCCACCGACGAAGACCTGCCCCACGCCGCTTACCTGGGCGAGTTTCTGCGACAGAATGGAGTCGGCCGCATCGTAGAGCTTGGGCACGCTCTCCGTGTCCGAGGTCAGCGCCAGAATCATGATGGGTGCGTCCGCCGGGTTGGCCTTGCGATAGGTTGGATTGCTCGGCAGGTTCGCGGGAAGCTGGCTGTGCGCGGCATTGATCGCCGCCTGCACATCCCGCCCGGCGGCATCGATGTTGCGGTTCAAATCAAACTGCAAAACGATGGTGGTCGAGCCCAGTTGGCTCGTCGAGGTCATCTGGTTCACCGCCGCGATGCGCCCGAACTGGCGTTCGAGCGGCGTGGCTACGGCAGAAGCCATGGTGGGCGGATCGGCGCCGGGGAGTTGGGCAGTAATCTGAATGACCGGGAAATCCACCCGCGGCAGCGATGCAACCGGCAAGTAATTGAAGGCAAGAATCCCGGAAAGCAGCAGCGCCGCCGCCAGCAGCGATGTGCCAATCGGACGCCGGATAAATGGAGACGAGATACTCATGCTCTATTTAGCTAGCAAGGCCTAATCCGCCGGCATTTCGTGCGGAATCGGATTGCCGATCTTGTACTTCTCAAACCGGTGCGCCAGCCGGTCAAACCACAGGTAAACCACGGGCGTGGTATAGAGCGTGAGCAACTGGCTCAGCAACAACCCGCCCACAATGGTGATGCCCAGGGGGCGCCGCAACTCCGCGCCCGTTCCCGAACCGAGCGCCAGCGGCAAACCGCCGAGCAGCGCCGCCATCGTCGTCATCATGATGGGGCGGAAGCGCAGCAAACATGCTTGAAATATCGCTTCCTGCGGCGGCTTGTTCTCCTCGCGCTCCGCTTCGAGCGCAAAGTCGATCATCATAATGGCATTCTTTTTCACGATGCCGATCAGCAGGATGATGCCGATCAGCGCTACCACCGTCAGATCGTTGTGCGTGATCTGCAAAGCCAGAATCGCGCCCACGCCGGCCGAGGGCAAGGTGGAGAGAATCGTGATGGGATGGATGTAGCTCTCATACAAAACTCCCAGCACGATGTACACCGTGATGATGGCAGCCAGAATCAGGAACGGCTCGCTCGAAAGCGAATTTTGAAATGCGGCGGCCGTTCCCTGAAAAGAGGCGTGAATACTCGCCGGCATCTGAATTTCTTTTTCTACATCCTCGATTGCACGCGTCGCATCGCCCAGCGAGGCCCCGGGTGCGAGGTTGAACGAAAGGGTTACGACCGGGAACTGCCCCTGATGGTTGACGGCCAGCGGCGCGTTCGTGGTTTGCATGCGTATGAAAGTGGAAAGCGGAACCGGGGGTCCGCTGGTGACGGGTGCGGCTGCATTGGCGGTGGGCGCGCCGGAATTCGGTATTGTGCTGCTGGGGCGAACGTAAACGTCGTCCATCGCGGCGGTAGTTTTGGCAAAGTTCGGCAGGACTTCCAGCACCACGTGGTACTGGTTCAACTGCGTAAAGATGATGGAAACCTGCCGCTGCCCGAAGGCGTCGTAGAGCGTGTTGTCGATGGCCTGCGGAAGGATTCCCAGCCGCGACGCCGTGTCGCGATCGATGGTGAGGTTGGTCCTCAGTCCGCCGTCAAGCTGGTCGGTGGCTACATCGCGCAGTTCCGGCGCCGCGCGTAGTTTCTCCACCAACTTCGGTGTCCATTGCGCCAGTTCTTGCGCGTCGGCGTCTTCAATCGAGTATTGGAACTGGGTGCGGCTCACCCGGTCCTCCACCGTTAAGTCCTGCACGGGCTGCATATAGAGGGTGATTCCGTTTACCTTCGCCAAATCGGGCTGCAGCCGCCGGATGATCCCTGAGGCGTCCAGGTCCCGCTCATCGCGTGGCTTCAAGTTGATCTGAATGCGGCCGCTGTTCGGAGTCGTGTTCGTGCCGTCCACGCCGATAAAAGACGACAGGCTCTCCACGTCTTTATCTTTGAGAATCACCTTTGCCAGTTCCTGTTGGCGCTGCGCCATGGCATCAAAAGAAATATTGTCCGGAGCTTCCGAAATCCCCAGAATCACACCCGTGTCCTGCACCGGGAAGAATCCCTTGGGCACAATCACGTAGAGAACGAGGGTGAGGATCAGGGTTCCGAGGGTGACCAACAGGGTTGCGGTTTGGTGCTTCAACACCCATTTCACGGTGCGGCCGTAAGACGCGATGACCCGGTTGTAAAAGTCTTCTGTAACCTCGTAGAAACGGCCTTTCTCGCCTTCCTTGCGATGCTTGAGCAACTTGGCGCACATCATCGGAGTCAGGCTCAGAGAAACCCCTGCCGAGACCAGGATGGTAACCGCCAACGTGACCGCGAACTCGCGGAAGAGCCGGCCCACAATGTCTCCCATAAACAACAGCGGAATCAGCACGGCAATCAGAGAAACCGTAAGGGAGACGATGGTGAACCCAATCTGTCCCGACCCGTTGAGGGCCGCATCGAGCGGCGAATCTCCGGCTTCCAGGTAGCGGTCGATGTTTTCGATCATCACGATGGCGTCATCCACCACGAAGCCGGTGGAGATGGTTAACGCCATGAGGGTCAGATTGTTGAGGCTGTAACCCAGCAAGTACATCACGCCAAACGTGCCCACAATCGACAACGGGACCGCGACGCTCGGAATGAACGTGGCCCGCAGGTTTCGCAGGAAGAGGAAAATAACGATGACCACCAGCACGATGGTCAACACCAATTCGAACTCAACATCTTTCACGGACGCGCGGATGGTCGTAGTCCGGTCCGTGAGAATTTGAACCTTAACCGCCGAGGGCAACGACGCCTGCAATTGCGGCAGCAACTTCTTGATCCGGTCGACCACGCTGATGATGTTCGCCCCAGGCTGGCGCTGGATGTTGACGATAACGGCCGGAGTCTGATTCATCCAGGCCGCGAGCCGCGTATTTTCCGTGCCGTCGATCACGTTGGCCACATCGCTCAGGCGCACCGGTGCTCCGTTGTGATAAGCGACGACGATCGGCTTGTACTGCTCAGCGGCGAAAAGCTGGTCGTTGGCACCGATGGTGTAAGACTGGCGCGCGCCATCGATAACGCCTTTCGCCTGATCCACATTGGCCTCGGCTAGCGCCGTGCGCACATCCTCGAGGCTCAATCCGAAGGAAGCGAGTGAGGTTGGGTTCACCTGCACTCGCACGGCGGGCTTCTGTCCACCGCTGATCGAAACCAGCCCTACGCCCGGCAACTGCGAAATTTTCTGCGCCAGAGCCGTGTCGGCGAGATCCTCCACCTTGGACAAGGCCAGCGAGTCCGAACTCATGGCCAGCGTGATAATCGGAGAATCGGCCGGATTTACTTTGTTGTAAATGGGAGGATTCGGCAAATCCGTCGGCAGATAGGTTGCCGCCGCGTTCACGGCAGCCTGCACCTGCTGTTCTTCGACGTCGATGTTCTGGTCGAGTGCGAACTGCAGCGTGATGACCGAGCTGCCAAATGAACTCGTCGAAGTCATCTGGCTCAATCCCGGAACTTGTCCGAACTGCCGCTCCAGCGGCGAAGTCACCGACGACGCCATTACGTCGGGGTCGGCCCCCGGGTAAAACGTCACAACCTGAATCGTCGGGTAATCGACTTCCGGCAGGGCGGAGACGGGGAGTTGCAGGAACGCGACCCATCCCACCAGTAGCACGCCCACCATCAACAGCGTGGTCGCCACTGGCCGGAGAATGAATAACCTTGAAGGACTCATGAAGCGGGAGTTCCTGATCCCGGACTAACCGGTTCCGAAGTTCCTTGCGTTGGGCCGCTCCGGAACTCGATCTTGCTTCCGGTTTGCAGTTTGTCCTGGCCATCGGTCACCACCGTGTCCCCGGGATGCAGACCGGTGGCTACGGCCGTGTTGTTGCCTTGGGCAATCGATACTGTCACCGGGTGCGCTTCGACTGTTTTGTCCGGCTTCACCAGATAGACGAAGGTTCCTTGCGGTCCACGCAATATCGCGGCCGTGGGCAGCACTGTGCTGTTTTTTCGCGTCTCGAGAAGCAGATTCGCGTTGACGAACTGGTTGGGCCAAAGCTGGTTGTCTTTATTGTCGAAGACGGCTTTCAGCTTGGCGGTTCCCGTGGTCTGATCGATCTGGTTATCAATCGTCTGCAGCTTGCCCGTCTCGAGCTTGGTCTGATTGTCCCGGCTGTAAGCCTCCACCAGCAGCGTCGAGTTTTTCATGTGTTGCGAAACCGTCGGCAACTGATCCTCGGGCAGAGTGAAAATCACGGCGATCGGCTGCAACTGTGTGAGGATCAGCATCGGATTGGTGTCGGCCGCATGCACGATATTTCCCGGATCCACTTGCCGCAACCCCACGCGCCCGGTGAACGGCGCCGTGATGTTGCAGTAGACAAGCTGCAGCTTGGCGTTATCGATCTGCGCCTGATCCGTGCGTACCTGGCCGTCAAGCTGGTCCACCAATGACTTCTGCGTGTCCACCTGCTGCTGGGCAATGCTTCCGGAAGGAATCAGAGTGGTATAGCGGTCGAGGTTCAGCCTGGCATCGCGCAGCGTCGCCTGATCCTTGAAAATCTGTGCCTGCATCTGTTCGAGTTGCACTTGGTAAGGGCGAGGATCAATCAAGATCAGCAAATCGCCTTCTTTCACGATCTGCCCTTCCTGAAAGTTGACGCGCATAATCTGCCCGTCGACGCGGCTCTTGATGTTCGCCGTGTAGAACGCGGTCACCGACCCCAGCCCGACCAGGTAGACGGGCATGTCCTGCTGCTGCACCTTGGCCACAGCCACCGAAACTGCACGCGGGGACGCGGCTTGCGCTTTCTGCTGTTTGGAGTCGGCGCCGGTGCAGCCTGAAAGCAACGCGCAAATCATACCCAGCGTGACCGCCAAAACCAGCCAACTCCGGGAACGAAGGGCGAACAGCGGTTCCTTTTGAGGAGAACTCGAATCGATCATTTTCAAGGTTTTATTCGGTTGCATCTTTCCACAAGGTCGGGAAGCACGTGCGATTTATTAGACGTATTCATTTTCGATTCGGTGCAAGCGAAATGCAGCAAATCGCCTTACTAAAGGTCCTCCTGCTGGAACGACTCCGGTAGAAACCGGAGCGGAGATGTAATAGCAGGCCGCCGCCTGAAACAAGCATCAACTGTGGCGGCGAGGAGGTCAAGCGCGGGGCGAAGGTTTTACAAATCTTTACTCTCTGACCTTTCCTTTACTGGCGATGGAGTGCGAGCGGCGGCCCGTTCCGGGCTTCGTAGGCGGCGATCTCCGATTCGTGTTGCAGCGTGAGCCCGATATCGTCTAGCCCGTCGAGCAGACAGTGGCGCACGAATTCATCGATCGGAAATTTGGCGCGAAAGCCCTGATCGTCCCGCACCTCGCATTGCTCCAGATCGATGGTGAGTTGGTAATCGTCGAGCTTGGGGGCGCGGCGCATGAGTTCCGCGGTTTCACTCTCGCTGAGGCACACCGTGAGGAAACCGTTCTTGGCGCTGTTATTGGCAAAGATGTCGGCGAACGAAGATGAAATCACGGCGCGGAATCCGAAATCCGCCAGCGCCCACACCGCGTGCTCCCGCGAAGAACCGCAGCCAAAATTTTTCCCCGCCACCAGAATGCTCGCGCCCGCATAACGAGGCTCGTCCAAAACAAAACCAGCATTCTTCTTCCCGTCCGCGGCGAAACGCCAGTCGTAAAACAAGAACTGGCCAAAGCCGGTGCGCTCAATCCGCTTCAGAAATTGTTTGGGGATGATTTGGTCGGTGTCGACATTGATCCGCTCCAGCGGAGCCACGCGCCCGCGATGTGTACGAAACGGTTTCACAGCGCCTTCCTCCCACCACTTGTCACACTGAGCGGAGCGAGTCGAAGCGTCCCCCGCTCTTTACAGATTCCGATCGGCTTCAGGGTGTTCTGCCTGTGCGCTTCGCATTCCAAACCATGACCGCCCACCGCCTTACCGAAACTTCCACGCCCGAATATCAGTAAAGTGCCCCGCAATCGCCGCCGCCGCCGCCATCATCGGGCTCACCAGATGCGTCCGCCCCCCGCGCCCCTGCCGTCCTTCAAAATTCCGGTTGCTCGTCGATGCGCAGCGCTCGCCGGGCTGCAAAATGTCGGGATTCATTCCCAGACACATCGAGCATCCCGACTCGCGCCACTCGAATCCCGCATCCAGAAAAATCCGGTGCAAGCCTTCCTGTTCGGCCGCCCGTTTCACGGTCTGCGATCCCGGCACCACCATGGCGCGCACCTTCGTGCTCACATGATGTCCCTTAGCGACCCGCGCCGCCGCCCGCAAATCCTCAAGCCGCGAGTTCGTGCACGATCCGATAAACACCCGGTCGATCCCGATATCTTCAATGCGTTTCCCCGGCTCCAGGCCCATGTACTGCAAAGCCAGCTCGGTCGCGCGCCGCTCGATCTCTTTCAAGCTTCCCACTTCAGGCACGCATCCCGTAACCGGAGCCACCATCCCCGGATTCGTACCCCACGTCACAAACGGACAAAGCTGCGCCGCGTCCATCTCCACCACCTTGTCGAAGGCAGCGCCGTCATCCGTAGGCAAGCTGCGCCAGGATTCGACCGCCTTCTCCCACTCCCCGTCCCGCGGAGCGAAGCGCTTTCCCTTCATATACGCAAACGTGGTTTCATCTGGCGCCACCATCCCGGCTCGGGCCCCAGCCTCGATGCTCATATTGCACAAAGTCATGCGCCCTTCCATCGAGAGCTCGCGCACCGCTTCGCCGCAGTATTCGATCACATGCCCGGTAGCGCCGTCGGTGCCGATCTGTCCGATGATTCCGAGCGCCAAGTCTTTCGCCGCCACGCCTTCCGCCAATCGTCCGCTGACCTCGATCTTCATCCTCTTAGGCCTCTGCTGGGCCAGGCACTGCGTGGCCAGAACGTGCTCCACCTCCGACGTTCCAATGCCGAAGGCCAGCGCTCCAAAAGCCCCGTGCGTGCTGGTGTGGCTGTCCCCGCACACAATCGTCATCCCCGGCTGCGTCAGCCCCAGCTCCGGCCCAATCACATGCACAATCCCCTGCTCTGGAGAATCCATGTCAAAGAGCCGCACGCCGAATTCCTTGCAGTTCGCCTGCAGCGCCGCAATCTGCTTGGCGGCAATAAGATCGGTGATCGGAGTTCCCCGCGGCTCGGTCGGAATGTTGTGATCGACGGTGGCCACGGTGCGCGCAGGCTGACGCAGTTTTCTCCCGGCAGCGCGCAAACCGTCAAAGGCTTGCGGCGAGGTCACCTCATGCACCAGATGCAGATCGATATAAATGATCGGAGATCGTCCGCTAGGTTGCGCCACCAGATGGGCATCCCAAATCTTCTCGAAGAGTGTTTTCTTTGTCGACGTTCCCATAGACCTAGCGTCCACAATCGCCCTTGAGTAGGCCCGATCGTGAGCTTCTAGTTTTTCACAGCGCGCCGAAGCGGGCAAGCCGACCTCGGCTCGGTCGGCTCACTACAATCACAAACTTCGCGCCGCCAGGCGCTCCTCTCAGGTATCATTAAGATCTGCGACATGATGCAAAGGAAATGATCAACGGCAAGCGCATCGCGGTCGTAATGCCCGCCTACAACGCGGAAAAGACCCTCGAGGCTACGGTTGGAGAGCTGCCGGGTCTGGTCGACATCCGCATTCTGGTGGACGACCACAGCTCCGACAACACCGCCGATCTCGCCCACCGCCTCGGCCTGCAGGTCTTCCAGCACGACCGCAACTACGGCTATGGCCGCAATCAGCAGACCTGCTATCGCGAAGCCCTGGCCGCCGGCGCCGACGTGGTCATCATGCTCCACCCGGA
The DNA here is from genome assembly GCA_003156615.1 of Acidobacteriaceae bacterium. The sequence goes on from PMHI01000351.1 coordinate 20,105, forward strand.
TTATCAATACACCCCGCTGCTGGTCACGGCCATGGCCAGCCTGGTGGCTTATGGCGTTTATGACGTTGTGCTGGGGTCGCGCATCCTCGGCGGGACGGCCTTGCGCGGCGGCATGCCCCTCTACAAATACATCGCCAACCGGGCGCTTACCGCGTTTGAGAATCTTTTTCTGCGCGTGAAGCTCTCGGAATACCACACCGGATACCGCTCTTTCAGCCGCAGGGTGCTCACCGAGCTGCCCTTGTTGGAGAATTCCGACGACTTCGTTTTCGACAATCAGATGCTGGCTCAGTGCGTGCACTTCGGCTTCCGCATCGGAGAAGTGTCTTGCCCCACGAAGTACTTCGACGAAGCCTCATCCATCAACCTCCGTCGCAGCGTGAAGTATGGTTTCGAGGTGCTGGCTACAACTTTGCAATTCGCATTGCAGAAGGCAGGCCTGATCCATCTGCCCCGCTTCAGCGATAAGGGCCGCAAACTCGAGCCCGGCTATCCCACCTACTACGCGCGAACCGACATGGCACGCCCCGCGGAGGAGTCCGCGGGCTAGAAAAGGGCATGTTCTTAGTCCCGCCCAGGGTCCTGTGAAATTGGGTGGTCCTGTGTAAAGGCCGATCGGGGACAAGCAATATCTGCGGGTGCGGACAGTCGAAAGTCACGGTGAAGCGGCTGAGGATTTCGCCGCCCAGCGTGCGCATTTCATGCGCTTGATTTCCGGAGGTTGTCTTAGGTTGAGGCTACTTCTTCCCAGATAAAAATCCCAGGACCTTGCTGGCGAAGTCATCGGAGAATCCAAATCGCGCCTTCGCTCGCGAATAAAGATCGACCGCCTGCTTATCCAGCCAGATCATCGCCGACTTCCCCCAGCCATCTTGTGGCCGGGCAAAATAGTCGGTGGAGTGCCCGCTGAACTTCTTGTCCTGCTCGATGGTGTAGTAGTACAAAGCCAGACTCTTGCGCGATTGGCCCTCCGGACAAGTCAGCGGATCAGGAAACCCGTGCAGCGACCTCTCGTCGGTCGTGAAAATGAGCGCATGATTCAATAGCGGGGCATACTTGGCCGCGCAACGCGCCATCTTCCCATCCTGGCGCTCCCACAATTCGATCGCCCCGCCCCACTCCTGCTGCCATCCCGGATTCAGATAGAGAATCAGGTTCACCCGGCGGTGCCAGTGCGTGTGGAAGTGATGCATGGAGAAATCCGTGTGCACGTTCAGATATCCACCCCGCCCGGACTGATGCAGTCCGCCGCCTTCGAGCATGGGGTCTGCCATCAGGTTCGGGATCCCGGTCAGTTTGGAAACCCAGGCCACAAACTCCGGCGAATTCAGTTCGTCCGTAATGGCTCCCAGCGCCGGCGGAAAAAGCTGGCGTTTCGCCATACCCAGCTTGTTTTCATTTGCGTGCTTGTACTGCGTCCATTCCTCCGTCGAAGCCCGCGGGAACTGCGCCGCCATGTCCAGCGCGATCTCCGGATCAAGAAAATCCTTCAACAAAATATGCGGACAGGGGTGGTTCTCGCGGTATTGCCGGGCGAGCGCAGGCAGAGGAGAAGCCCACCTTTCGTAGGGAAATAGCCGGACGGGAGCATGGACAACGCGCGCGGTAGACAAGCTTAGAAATGCCTCATAGTTAAATTGTATCCGAATCGGCCATCCCGAAGCGCGGATTTTGCCGCACCGGCATGGTCTGGACGCTTTGCCGCTGTAGTCGCCGTCACGGTATCCGGCAAACGCGCACCACGCTATTCTGATACGCGCAATCGAGTCCGGCCACTCCAGGCTGTTCGACGACCGCCCAGCCCACGCCGTATGTGTTTTTCAACCGCACAAAGTCTTCCGTGCGGAAACTCTTCCACGGAGTCTGGGCCTGCACCTGCGCCCACCATTGCTCGGCCAGGGGCGGAAACATGCTGACCACGCCGTTGTCCTTGACTCCGTCGGCCAATCGGCTTCTCTCCGCGAGGCATCGGAATCCGATCTCATCTTCGCCCGCGATACCCATATATTCAGGATCGAGGGCGAACATCGCATTCACGGGCGTGTTCTGCCGGGCCCAGACAAAGGCCTGCGCCCACGGATTCTTAGGCGTTACGCCGGGCCATTCCACATGCGCACTCGCCGGAAAAAGCGCCCGCTGCCCCACGAACATCCCCAGACTCAAGGGTATAAATAGCAGAAGCCAGCGCCATACCCGGTCTTTCAGCACGTACTCACCGAGAAGCCCGCCCATCACAACAAACATCACAATGTAAAGAAAATGCAGGCTGCGCAGGGGCTGCAGGCGGGCCAGAGATTCAAACCGAGCTGGCAGATCCAGCACCAGCGCAGCCATCAGATAGATGAGGTCATAGACTACGAAAGCACGGCTCACGCGCTCGACCATCGACCACTGCCGACGCCGCGCGATCCTGGCGAACCACCAGAACAATACCAGCGGCGCAACGATGCCCAGCTGCTCATACCATGTCCAGTTCTGGATGTAATGGAAGCCGTGCCGTTTCGCGGCCTCGTGGTAGGCCGCGGAGGCCGCAGGCGCCAGCGGCATCCACAGCAAAACCGCGAGCCCGGCCGTGCTCTGCCATCGGCTTTCGAATCTTTCCATCACCANNTTCCGCAAGACCTCGACCACCATGAAGATTCCCGCGAAGGCCGCCAGATTCCGCGGGTTCAAATACTGGTCCATGATGTAGAGCGCGGTGCCTGCCACCGGAATCGTCAGCAGCGCGGCCACCAGACAGACTCCACCCCACCGCGCCCTCGCATTCGCCGGCTTCTCATTCGAAAACAGGAGGCCGCTCAACTCCCAACAGGCGAGAAGCAGAAAAAGAATGGACGCCAGGTGCCATAAGAACAAACCGACGTCCATGGGCAGGTGAGTCACGCGGATCGAAAACGCCACCACATTGGGGAAAAGCGTCAATCTGGCATGCGACAGGAAGTATTCTTGCCCCGCAGGATAAAGCTCCGGGTGCAGAATCTTCTCCACGCCCGGCAAGTAAATCTCGGCATCTTCGGCGAAGGGATGGTAGCCCTCGACCAGCACGGCTGCAAACGTTAGTAGCCAGAGTCCGAGGGCGGCGGACTTCCATTTCGGTAGACTGGATCGCTGGGGGATGTTCAACGCGAATCAGGCCTCGACAAGTTCGCTGTCGTTTTGCCGCAGATCCAGCTCTTCTCTCGGTTGTTTCCTGAGCTTCCGCGCCGGCACGAGAGAGGCGGCAAGAATGACGATCAACGGGTCGATCGGACGCCGGTAATAGACCTCGGGGCTGGTGATGTAGTAGATCGCCGGAAAACTGATTAACACAAGGGCATAGAGCACCGCGATCGCCGGTTCAAATCGAAATGCTCGCCGCAACCCGACGAGCGCGAGCACGGTAAAAGTCGTACAGAAAACAATGTTGGGTGGATCGAGCGGCTCTTGCGCCAGGTAAGCGCGATCGAAGCTCCAGAATCCCGTCCAGATATAAACCGCCCGGCGCAGTGTGGTCCACGCATACCAACCCGGGTTCGAGCCGATGAATTCGACAGCCTGTTTGCGCTCCTTCTCCATGTAGCCCAACTCGCCCAACTGCTGAAACTGCTGCCATTCGGAGTCGCTGTGCCACGGGCCGAGGTCATACGGTGCCCAATGAGTGGTTGCGCCTTTGGTGCCCAGTCTCAAGACCATGCCCATGTTGTCCCGGAANNCGCAATTGTAGCGGGCAGGAACCAAGCCTGCCTCCGGCGGTGAAGACGATAGCAAATCCATCCTCCCAGGAAAGGCAGCACGGAAACGATCGCCGGGCTGGTGAGCGCGCCCAGGCCCGAAAGCATGCCAAAGCCGATCCAATTTCTGAAACCCGGCCCCGCCTCAGATCGATCCTCCAGGTACAGGGCAAAGAGAAAAAGCAGGCTGAGCAATAACGTAGCCAGCCAGGTTTCCCAAATCCTTTCGACCGGGAAATAGACCGCGTATGGGAAAAAGGCCCAGCCCCATCCTGACCACTTCGCGGCACGCTCGCCAAAAGTCCTGCGGGCAATGAGGAAGATAGGAATACAAGTCAGCGCAGAGGTCAAAGCATTCAGCGAAAGCAGCACCACGGCCGAGGCCTTGGTGTAAATGCCGAACACTTTGAAAACACCGGCAACCATATAAGGATAGACGGGACTCATCCATGCCGTTGGCCCCGTCTCTGCGAAAAGCGGGCTGCTGAATCCCCGGCCTTCAACAATGGAGCGGGCGATGCGTCCCGTTTCGTAGCCGAAATGCCAGTGGTCGCGGGATGGGTCCAACTGTTCCGGCAACAGGAAGACCATCACAACCAGGCGGATGGCAAGAGCCGCCAGAACCATCCAAATCAGAGGTGAATCGGTAAACCGTCTCTTCCGGCTGGCGGCCAGAGGTCTGCGCGAAATCGAAACGGATTCCCTGAGGACTTGGTGCATTCGTGCGACCAGAGGCTGCGTGTCTCTTGCCCACTACGGTATACCATCCTTCTGAAAATGGGAAGTAAACAGGAGCACCCTGGAGCACGCGGGAGCGGCCTGTGAAGGGGATCTCGCCCGGCAAAAGGGCTGAAGGGTTAGAGCGGGAACTGTCGATCCCTGAGCTCTCCCGGGCGACAAAGCTTGCACGCATCCTAAGTCCTACGTAGCATCTAATCATCTATGGCTGCTGCTCTTATGCCCGAACGCCTTCGGCCCAAGATGGCCTTAGGTGAAATTGTCAGCTTCGCCTACGACACTTTCTGCAGCAACAAGGTGCGCTTCATCTTGACTGCGCTGGGCATGGTGATCGGGACCGCATCTCTCATCCTGGTCGTCACCATCGGCATGACCGGCCGNNCAATACGTGCTCAATCAGATTCAGGCCATCGGCGCCAATCTCGTCTACGCTCAATACCAGGGAGCACCGCACATCAGCCAATCCACACCCGATAACCTGACCATCGACGATGTGGAGGCCGTACGCAGCCAGGTCCCAGGCGTGGTCGCAGCCTCGCCCGTGGTCACTTTGTCGGAACGCGTTCCTTTCGGCGAAGGCAAAGAGCGAGAAGTGCAGATTCTTGGCGTCTACCCTGAATACCTGCGAGTGCGCAATCTGGTCGTGCTCTCCGGCCGTTTCTTCGACGCCGAGGATTCGCAGGCCCACAACAAAGTCGGACTGATCACGGAAAAGATGGCGCGGGAGGTCTACGGCTCAACCCAGGCGGCGATTGGAAAAGTCATCAAACTGACGGGCTTGCCCTTCACCATCATCGGAACCTTCAAGGAGCGCGTCAACACATTCGATCAATCGGAAGTGGTCGGCAGCACCATGTTGATCCCTTACACGGTCAGCCGCTATTTCACCGATGCGCCCAGCGTGAAGCTCATTTATTTTTCCATGGAAGACCCTTCCATGGTGATTGCGGGCACGGCGCAAATCAAGCGCGTGCTGCAATCGCGCCATCGTTCCGAGTCGGTCTACGATGTTACGGACCTGACCGAATTGCTGGCGGTTGCCGACCGCTCGGCGACCATGCTCACCTGGATGCTGCTGTTGATCTCCGCTGTCACCCTGCTGGTCGGCGGCATCGGCATCATGAATATTATGCTGGCGACTGTGACCTCCCGCATCCGCGAGATCGGCATCCGCAAGGCGGTCGGCGCCACGAACCGCGAAATCCGTTTTCAGTTTCTCTCCGAGGCTATTCTGATTTCACTCATCGGAGGCTTCGCCGGCACCGTCATCGGCCTCGCTATCCCTTACTCGGTGCGCTTTCTTACCGAGTACCGCATACCAATCTACGGCTTGTCCGCCGTCATCGCCATTGTCGTGTCTTCGCTGGTCGGAGTAGTTTTTGGGACCGTCCCGGCCGCCCGCGCGGCCCAACTCGATCCCGTCGAGAGCCTCCGCTACGAGTAGCCTCAGAAACCCATAAGGCATTGAAAGGAAAGGACACGAAGCCCGCTCGCGCTCAGTCTCCCGGCGGGCCCTGAGTTGAGTCAAAGCGGACACCGGCTGGCCCACGCCTATACGGGGACCGGCACCGCCGAGCGCCGTCCCTGCTCCCAAAAGTCTTCGTGATGCCTTCTGCCACAAAAAAGTTGCATTTTCCCTGCACTCCGAAGTATTATGGTTTACGTAATTTGACACTAGTTTTTCCCAGAATCTGTACCGCTAATAACTAACTTCCAAACTTGCAGTTCGGCTGTGCAAAAACATAAGAGGCCGCCGATCAGCCTCCGTCCCGGTTCGGAGAGTTCAATATGGCGTGGTACGCGTACTGCCTTACCGAGCACCAGACCCTTCCCAACGGCACCCGTTCTCGTCGCCCATTCGTAATTGAAAACGTTCAAGGCGTGAATGGAGCCCCCGTGCTCAGCTATCCCAGCGGCGAGTTTGCTGTGATTGTGAGCGAATACGACCAAAGCAGCAGCCAACTTGATCACAAAGCCGCCATCGATCACGCCCGCGTGGTGAGCGGCTGCTTCCGTAGTTCCACCGTATTACCGTTCCGTTTCGGAACCATCTTCGAAAGCGACGACGCTCTCCGTCAGGCGGTCCGGGTCAACCGGCGCGCTTTTGGGGTTAGCGTGGCGAAGCTTCGCGGCAAGTCCGAAATGCACATTAAGTTGGTGGTCACCGACGGCTCGCTGCGCGAGGCCATGATTGACGTCATCCTGCCCGACACTGTTGGCGGCGACTATCTTTCCAAACTGCGCGTTAAGGCTTCCCGTGAACGCGAGCGCCAGACTAAGGCGCGCGCTCTCTCGGTGCAGGTCCACAAGTTGTTTAACCCTCTCGAGGAAGAGGTGAGCTGCAAGAAGGTTGCTCCGCAAGGCATGCTCATCGACATCGCCCATCTCATCGATTCCAAGTCGGTCGAGAAATATCAGAACCGCTATAGCACCGCGGCCAAGCAGTTGAAGAACTGCGAAGTGGCCATCAGCGGGCCCTGGCCCCCATACCACTTCCTTCCCGGGAAGCTGCGTACCGTGGCCGGAAACAGCTAGCCGCAGTTCGAACTCCGCGG
>PMHI01000076.1 GCA_003156615.1 Acidobacteriaceae bacterium
GCGCGACGACCTCCGGTGGCCTTGGGGACGGTGTGCTCTATGAGGTGACCGCGGATCTGCCGCCGGAAGTGCAGGCGCTGCCGGTCGCGGGTCAGGTGGGTGACAGCGTCGCGATTCTGGGCACGGGTCTGGATGAGGCGACGGCGGTGTCTTTTAATGGAGTTGCCGCGACCTTCAACTTAGTCTCGCCGACACAACTCAACGCTACCGTGCTGGTGGGAGCGAGCACGGGCTACATCGAAGTGACGCTGCCGAGCGGAAATGTGCTGGAGAATCTTCCGTTTCGCGTTGAGGCCGGACGTGCAGCAGATCACGCCGATCTCGGGCGCCGTGGGGAACGCCCGTGACGATTGGNNCGATTGGCTGGAAAAGCTTCACGGGCGCGAGAACGGTCGCGTTCGGGGCGTGAGGGCTTCTTCGTTCACAGTCGACTCAAGATACGCAGATCTCGGTGATGGTTCCGGAAGGTGCGGTGCCGGGCCGGCTGAGCGTCTCGACTAAATTGAGACATTTCCGCGCTCTTCCCGGTATATATCTACGGTGGGCCGGTTCGCCAGCCCTGACTACCACCAGACAACGGGACTGCCGCAGAGCTGACCTCGTTGTGGGTGTCGAAGGACACGACCATGCGAGGCCGCCATCTCCAGCCGCGATCTAATCCGGAGTGACGCCGCCACCTAGCGCCGTTTTCAGATCCAGACCGCGCGGTTCCGATTGCAAGGAACTTTGCGCCTTCCGATCTCGACCTGTGTTCATCCCCAAAATTAGTTTTCGGTCTTTTCGGTACTCCCCTTGGAGCTGGTGAACTTCGAACGGACCGCCCGGGCGAACTTAGCAAATGGGCCACGGCCGGCATCCGGGCGGCTAGCGTCGCGAGCGGCCTGGATCTGCTCGTGTGTTCTCACGTCGGGCTCCGATGTCTTCGAGTGCAGCTTGGCTCTGGCAACCTGCCGCTTGTGCCGCTTGGCGAGTCTCTTGTCCATAGATCAACATTACATCATCCTGCGGGCTCTGCACGGCAATGGCACGGGGCCGAATCCTCTCGCGCCAGATGCGACGGAGAAGTGCGAGCGCCGCATTATCCCGGCGTCGAAACCGCGTCGAAATTGAGCTTCTGGATTCGCTCGGCAGCGATGCGCAATGCTGCTCGCAATTCGGCGTTGGAACGTTCCAGATCAGTCGCGGTACGAGCTGCAGAGGAGCTTCCCGCGCTCAAAGCGGGGATCTTCCGCGCCAGAAGGACCATTGCCATAGGCGCCGATCCAGCACCCCACTTGAACTCCGACCGCGGGCACCTTCTCGCAGGAAGGCGCTCCAGCCGGCCTTTCTCCGAGTGGCCGACGGACGGGCTGAGTTTGCGGGTTAGGGCGAGGATTTTGGTGAGCCGATTGGAGAGTCGATCGAGGCAGCGCCGCGGAGGGCCATCTGGCAGGGACCGCCGGAACATCTCGATGGCATGTAGAGCGAAGAGCAGAGAGTCGATGACGCCGTCCAAACCGGTGCGGGGGGAAATTGTCGGCGCTTTCGGTTGTGGGGTTATATGTCGAGGTTTCGCGCGGGCCAGATGGTACTCGCGCTGCAAATCATTCGACGTGACGTCGACATACCGCATCGTCATCTCTGGATCGGTATGACCGAGTAACTTCATTAGTGCAGGCAAGGTTACGCTCGAGCGGATCATCTCACTCGCGTATGTGTGTCTAAGCTGGTGCGGAACGATGCGGGTGGTTATTCCGGCAGCAGCAGTCACGTCGTGGAGGCAGTAGCGCAGTTGACGAATCAAGGCCTGCTTTCCATGTGGACGTGACAGCAGCCGGCCATCGGAGGGCAATGGATCGAAAGAACGGAAAAAGCGCAGGCGATGCACCAGCTCACAAACAAATGAGTCTACCGGCACCATTCTTTCTGTCTTGAACTTGCCCAGCGGAACGTGAATTGCCCAGCGATCGAGGCCAACATTGCGAAGGCAGTCATAGGAGAGATCGACACATTCACCAATGCGCATACCGGTATGGCGGAGCAGCAGGAAGATATTGGCCGGCAGATCGTTGCGGCGGAGCAACTCCTCCTGGATTAGTTGATCCTGTTGCGCCGTCAAAGCACGGGGAAGACGTTGAGGAGGCCGCGGAGAGTCCTCGCGACGGATCAGATGCGCCAACTCGGGAAGTTGGGCGGTCCAGGCAAGTTCCTCAAGAATACGTCGGAGGTGCGTGAGACGATTGATGTAGACCGCCGGCGCCAAGGAGCGCAGGTGGGCGAACCAGCCAAGAATATGCGGGTCGCGGCGCAACTGACTCAACGAAGCAACATCCGGGTGATTCTCGCCGAGATAAATCAGGAAGTCGCGCGCGGTGCCACGGTATTGACGGGCTGAATCCCACACTTGGGCGGCAGTGAGGGACTCGACGGCTCGCTGGAACTGGAGAGCCAGGGGATGGTCAACAATATAGACGAGGGTTGTTTGGATATTTGCATGACCCATCAACTGCATGAGGGCCGGCAGGCTAACGCCGGCGCGCACCATATCCGACGCGAAGGTGTGCCGAAAACGATGGGGGTTTGCAATTTTGACTCCGCTAGTCTGGCGATGATGGCGAAAAAGCGAGCGCAGACCCGCGGGAGTCATTCGGGCGCCGCGAGCCGAACCCTTGAGAGAAACGAATAAAGCTGTAGACGAGTGGGCGGGCCGTTCCAGCCGCAGATAATGATCGAGCAACTGAGCTGCTTCCGGAGCCAAGGGAAGAAAGCGGGTCTTATTACCCTTGCCGCGCACGCGAATCTGCGCCTCCGGCAATAGCAGATCGTCCTGATTCAGATCCAGAATCTCTTGGGATCGGAGCCCTTGAAGCAGCATCAAACCAACAATGGCCAGATCCCGTGAGGTACGAAAACTGGACCAAAAGCGCGCCACCTCGTCCACCGACAGCGGCGTAATGGTTCGTTTGGGGGTCCGCACCCGCAACCGGCTCAGGGCCAGTCGCGGTCTGCCAATGCCCATTGGTGCACGTTGCCAAGAGGTCTTCTGAAATCCCGGGGCAATCTGAGGAGGAGCATCAGGGAACACATGGCGTAGGGCTTTATCGACAATGGCAATGCGTGTGTTAATGGTTGAGCCGGACAACGGGGGCTGTTTACCGGACAGGAATCGCACATAGTCGAGCAGTGTCGATTCCGCGAGGGCATCTTTGGTGATCGCGTCAGTGCGATGAACACTCTCCCACCAACGGAGAAAGTACAACAACTCGTTCGCATAACTTTGCAGGGTATGATCAGCGAGGCGGCGAACGGTCTCGTAATCGAGGTACTGATTGATCCAGTCAATCTCACGTCCTGTTGCCTGCGCGACCACGCGGTACGGACATCGCGCGGGGTTGTTTGATGACTGATGGTTAACGCGAAAAGTCATGACCGNNGCAGCCTCCTGCAGCGACTGGAACTGGCGCGCATCGCCGCCATGGACGAAGAAGCTGTTCGGGTCGTGCCCTTCGGGTAAGGAGACTCGGCAAGCGTTCAAGCCTTCTTCCCTGAGTCGGCCTGCCAGCACTTGGGCCGCCTGCTGGCCGCTGCCATTGCGGTCGGCATCGAAGGTGACATAGACGGTTCGCGCACGGCCGTCGCACAGTTGCCGAAACTGGTGTGCATTGAGATGGTTTCCCATCCCACAGGTGACGTTGTGAAAACCGGCCTGCCACAGCGCGGCATAGTCGAACAGACCCTCGACGAGAATCACTTCCGGAGATTGCCGGACTGGCTCCCACAAATACAGCCCACCCTTGGCCCCTGGCAAAAACCGGTGCGGCGGCGCTGTTGCTGACAGACTGCGGCCGTAGAGGTTGCCTTCCAGCGGGAAAACGATGCGATGCATGTAGGTGTCGTATCCCACGGCGGAAACCAAACCAGCTTGCCGCAGAGCCGGGAGCGTATAACCCAACCGTGTCAGCCAACCGCGGAGGCATCCGCCAGGCGCGTAACCGACGCGCATGTGCTCGATCAGTTCCGGCGAGCAGAGTCCGCGGTGGTGCAGATAAGCAACCGCCTGGGCGTGACGGTGTAACTGCATGCGATAGAAACTGGCGACTTCGTGCAGCAAGGGTGCTCCACCACGCCATTGGTGCAGCAATGCCAAGGCTTGCGGAAACCGCACCTGATGGTAGAGTTCGGCAAAGCGGATCACATCGCCGCCGCGGCCACAGCCGTAGCAGTAGAACAAGTTCTTGCCGGGATCCATCAGGAAGCTGGGCTGGCGATCGGAGTGCAGTGGGCACAACCCCATCCATCGGCCGCGGCTGAGTCGCCGCACCGGCCGCCATTCGTACGCTTCCAGGTAGTCCCGCAAGGGAATCTGCTGCTTGAGTTCATCGAGTTCTTTCCGGCTCACGGACTGCTCGCCTCCAACAGCAGAATACGACGGAACGCGGTCCAATCCCAGGCAAGGATGGTGGGCGCCATCAAGATGCTCCGTCCGGTGGCCTGCCAGAGCTTGGTCGCCAGCAGGGTNNAAATGCTCCAGCCGGCGGCCTGCCAGAGCTTCGCTGCCAGCAGGGTTCCCAGATGCAGCAAGCGTCCCGCCCACCGTCTCACGGTAGATGGGTCTGGCGATCGCGACGCGTCTGCGACGTCGGGGATGGATCGCTCCCAGGTGCCATCCGTTTGGTGCAACAGATCCCACGCTTGCTGCCGGCAGTGGAGGGTGTAGTGCCCGGACGGCGGCGACCAGTCGGGCAGCACCGTAAAGGTCTTGTGGCAGGGGNNGCACGGTGAAGGTCTTGTGGCAGGGGCGACAACGGCCCCGCCGAATCCAGATCTGCTGGTGCCGTTGGTCGTGCGCATTTTTGAGGCGCTGTCCGTGACCGATGATGGTCCGCTCGCCGCAAACCGGGCACAGCCGGGGGAGCAGTTCCAGCGGGATCTCGGTCACCCCGGGTCGGTCTTGTTTTCCGGCTCAGGCAGTGCGATAAAGAGAATCACGGCTGGTGTGAAGGCCGGCCCTGACCGTCGCTGCCAAGTTTCGATCTGGTGGCTGGCCTTCACCCTCCAGGTAAAGTCAGTTCCGAACGAAAAAAGAATATCGCGTTCTGCCTATTGTCCGCACGACCTCGTTTACAACATTGGCCGGTTTAAAACGACGACTCGGACGGAACTGCGTTTGACTGCACGTTACCGATCATCCCGTCTGTTCACTGAGACGACAAGCTCCATTTCATGCGCGTGTAGGCAATCCGAAAGCCTTTACGCTCGGCATTGCGCTGGGACTCGCTTCCCACCTCGGCCACCATCATGGCTAAATCACAGCCATGCTCGAAGGCGTATCGCATGCGCGCTTGAAGGAGCGCGGCCTGCAACCCTCGACGACGCATCTGTGGAATTGTGGCCGCACCGGCGAACAGAGCGATGCCGTTATGGATACAAAGCGAGCCAGCAGCGCCGGGTTGGCCTTCAAGCTCGGCGAGGAAGCATGGACTCTGCTCCCGCACTGCAGACAGGGCGGCGGTTTGAAGAACAGAATCGAGAAGCTCCGGATGTTCGTGTGACCAGCCCTTCGCGCTCACAATGGCCCAGAGCTGAGCTTCTTCCGGACCTATGACGCGCACTTTGGCATCGCCATAGTCCTCGGTCGCGTGCTTCTCAACAGGCCTATACATCACGTTGCTGATCTCAATCGGTCTGTATTGACGGGCACAGAGCAAGCCCAGCGCACCGACCCCTGCGAGCGGACTCACTTCGTGAAGCACTTGCGCTCCACGGTCAAGAAAGAAGCGCTCGATCACTTCCAGCGTATTGATATAGCTCTCAAAAGCGGTGTCGCCCCAGGTAAAAAGANNTCAGTTCCCCGAAAAGGCCGAGGCCGAAAGTCTGAGGGACAGGCGAGTCAACGCGGTCGAAAACCGCATAGGCTCCGGCGCATTCAATCCAGTCGGCACCACTATCGGGGAATAGACGCCGCCGCGCTTCTGCAAACTGAACGCATGCGTGCCCTTCCGCGCGCTCCAAACGTCTCGAAAGTACGAGGTCGCAAAACAGCATGTTTGGTTATGGTAGCCGTCCCCGGTGCTGGCCGCA
>PMHI01000477.1:0-391 GCA_003156615.1 Acidobacteriaceae bacterium
GAGGGAGATGCAGGGACAGTTAGGACATAGTCCTTCGTAACCTGGAAGCGGGACGGCCCAGAAAGACAGAAAGGCGGCCCCCGGCCGCCTTTCCGTCAATCCATGCCAGTCGGAATCGGGGTTAGTTCTTAGCGGGCTTCTTTTTGGCGCCGAAGCCGGTTTGCACGGGAGCCCCTATGCTGGCTAGCATCTGCTTGGCCACGTCGGCATACTGGCCGGTGGGCTGGAGCTCAAGATATTTCTGGAAGGCCTCAGCCGTGCCTGGAGGGGCGACCATCTTGTCGCCTTGCAGCGTGGCTTTGCCGATCATGTTGACGCCTTTCTGGTAATAGGCATCTGCCCGATTGGGATCGGCGGCGATGCATTTGTCGAAGGCCGCGATGGCGTCATC
>PMHI01000477.1:400-4679 GCA_003156615.1 Acidobacteriaceae bacterium
CGCTTGACCTCGTTGGGATCCTTCGTGGATGAGGCATCTAGGGCCTTCTGCTTGAGATCGATCGCCTTCTGATAGTCGCTGACTGCCTCCTGCAGGCGCTTGGCCTTCTCCGCGGGATCGGTCTGCTTTAACGCCGAACCGCGATTGGCATCGGCGAGCAGTGCCCAGATGACATCGCGCGTCGGATCGATCTGCGAGGCTTCGCTCATGGTGCTGATCGCGGTATCGAAATCTCCCGCCTTCATGGCGGTGTTCGCCGCAACGATCTTTTCGTTCAGGGCCTTAATCGTGGTGTTTTCCTTCTTCACTTTCTCTTGCGACTCCTGCTGCTGCTTGATTTGTTCCGGAGTCAGGCCCTGGCCCTTCGCCCTGTCCTCCGCGACTTTCTTCTCGTCGAAATCGAGCGTGTTCTCGTCCAGCTTGACCGGAAATTTGTTGACGTGGTCGAGTTCTTTGTTGGCTTTGGCGTCGTCAGCGTTCTTGTAGAGCGTAACGTTATAGGTGCCGGCGGCAACGCCGAGTGAGAAATACTCGCCTTTCTTGTCGGTTTTGATAGGGTATTTCTGACCAGTATCCTGGTTGGCGTACAAGACCACTGCATCAACGATGGGTTTGCCGTCCGAGTCCTTGCAAACGCCCTTGACGGTTCCCGAAGCCTGGGCGAAAACCGGAGGGGCGCACAATCCCAGCATTAAGAACACGAACACGAACACTGCCAAATGCTTTTTCATCGTGGCCTCCCGGCGCAAAACATGGTTGATGGATTGATTTCTGATTGTCGGTTGAAAAACCGGCGCAGGTTTTCAGTCAACAATCACGATTCAACACTTTCTTTCTCCGCATACGGAATCGGATCTCTGGCCCCGGCGGCGGCAAAGGCCCGCAGCCGCAACACGCAGCTATCACAGACGCCGCACGCCTTATCCTGGCGACTGTAGCATGACCAAGTTAAATCGAATGGCGCGGCTAATTCAAGGCCCAGGCGCACAATTTCAGCCTTGCGCAGGCGGACGAGCGGGGTGGCGATTTCGATGGTTCCTGCTTTCGTCCCCATCTTAACCACCTGGTTGAAGGCTTCGTAATACGCCGGCCGGCAATCGGGATAGCCAGAACTGTCCTGTTCCACGGCACCAATATAGACTTTCTCCGCTCCCAACACTTCGGCCCAACTCACCGCGACGGCCAGGAAATGGGCATTGCGAAAGGGCACATACGTTACCGGAATGTCGTGGCCAATGGCGTGACCCACTGCGTCCCCCGCGGGCACGGGAATGTTTTCGTCCGTGAGGGCCGAACCTCCGATGGCGCGCAGGGCATCGTTACGCACCAGGAGTTTGTCCTGAATGTTCAGGCGCTGGCAAATTGCCACGAAGGATTGCCGCTCCCGGTCTTCCGTGCGCTGTCCGTAACTCACGTGCAATGCCGCGGCAGCATAGTCGCGGGCCGCTAGCGCCGCGCACACGCACGAATCCATTCCTCCGCTGAGCAGGACGACCACGCGCTTTTTTTTCCCCTCGTTCATGGAGTCAAAAACCTTGGTGGAGAGGATCGCCGACCTATGGGGTAGCCGCCGTTACCGGCCAGACATAGTTGACCGGAGCGTGATCGGCCAAGGGACGCAAGACCACGTCTCCGATCCTCCAAGCGTAATTCTTTAAGTAGTCCTCCTCGGCCTTGGCGCGGTCGCGGCCAATGTATGGATCGTTGGGGTCGAGTTCCTGAACGGCGCGGTCGAAATCAATGTAATGAATCTTGCCGGGAATGTGCGCGTAGCCGAACACCTCGGGAGGCACTCGGGTCACGAGATCGCAGCAATCGACATAGCGATGGTTGTCCAGCCCCTGCAACTTGTCGACGAAGGCCTGGTCTCCCACCCGCGGAGAACCGATGGCGTAGAGAGCCTTCGGCCTTTCGAGACTTGCCGCGAGCGTGGCCATGGCCGCGCCCAGACTGCGCCCGGTGAACAGGAGCTTGTAGTCGCTGATTTGGTGGAGAGCAGCATCCACTCCTTGCCAAACATCCAGAAGAGCCCTGGCGAAACCGGAGTGCACGTTGCCCCCGGCTGGCCAGGTCTGGGGCAGCGCATTGAAGTCGTCACTCAGATCGCTGGCGTCGTCCTTATCCGTGCCTCGAAACGACAGAACGGCCAGCTTGTTTTTCCCGTCGAGCGCGAGGAAAGCGTGGGAGCCTCCCCCGTCGGGCTCAGTTGCGGTCTCGAAAAACCTGCAATCGGTAAACCGAATGCGTCCCAGAACCTTCCGAATCCTGTCCTGGTCAGAGGCGAAGCTGGTTTCGAGTTGGCAGTACGCCAGTCGCGCCAACTCTATACAAAGCGCCGCATCGGATTGCGGCCGGCCATTGGGGAAGAAAACCGCATGCTTTGCGGGATAGTAAAGGTCGTCCTTCTCTGCGCTATATGGGATTCCCATGGCAACCCTCGTCTAAACCCCTTTTACGGCCGGGTCCCAGATGAACTTGTGCAATTGCAAACCCAGGCGTGCCGGAACGCGATCGGCAAGCATCCACTCCGCCAATTCTTGCGGATCGAGCAAGCAGTGCGAGCTGTCCCGGGCTCCGGTGGCGTCCTTGCGAAAAGCCGGCGAGAACAGAACGGCATTCACGCGCTCGGCCAGACGATGCTGGTCGGTGAAGTCCCGGGCAAATTCATAATCCGCTCTCCCGCTCAGCACGAACTTGACTTCATCGTGCGCCGTCAGGGTTTCCAGATTCTGGGTGTGAAACGTGTAGGCCTCGCCTGAATTCGGACACTTCACGTCCACAATCTTGATGACGTCTGCCGGAACGCGCTCCAGTGGCCGCTCTCCGCTGGTCTCGAGCAGCACCCGATAGCCGGCTTCAAGCCACTGCCGCATCAGCGGCACCAGCTCCCGCTCCTGGAGCATGGGCTCCCCCCCCGTGATCTCCACTAATCCGCCGCTCGGACTCAGCCGCAACACCTCGTCCCAGACTTCTTCCGATGTCATTTTGCGTCCGCCCTGAAACGTATACTCACTGTCGCACCAGTCGCAGCGCAGATTACATCCGGTGAGCCGAACAAAGACACACGGGAGCCCAGCATGTGTCGACTCACCCTGCAGCGATCTGTAGATTTCTGTTATCTGCATGGAACGGGCTCTCAGTCGCCAGTACTACGACCCCGATTGCCGCGAGACTGACGCCCGTAGGCGGTTTAGGATTCGACCGACCTCGGCACAGGACTGCATTCGGGCAGCCGTTGTAGGATCGTCCCCTCCTGATCCCTTCCCAGCATCGTAGTACTGGCGGCTGGCAACTGTTATTCGCTGTAGGTGGCCGTCGTCGTGTCAGTCTCGTAGACCATGACGTTTTTCACCCGCACGCGGCCGTTGGTCACGCTCTTCAGCCGGGTGTTCGACTCGTCGAAAAAATACTTGGCGAGATTTTCCGCCGAGGGATTGATCTTCGTAAAGGGCTCAATGTCGTTGATCATTTGATGATCGAGCCGCTCAATGACGTGCTTCATCACCTCGCGCAGATCCTTGAAATCGAGCAGGAGGCCAGCCTTGTCCAGTTCGGCTCCCGCCAGCGTCACCCGGATCTTGTAGTTGTGCCCGTGCGGGTTCTCGCACTTCCCCTTATAGTCGCGTAGGTAATGCCCTGCGGCAAACGTATCGTCAACTGTTACTTCGAACATGCATCCCTCAGCGGCTCCGCATGAATACAGGCCGGGACCGCGTTTCATCAAGAAACATCTATTGTAACGCGGCAGAGATGGAATGCGCCCTTGACGGCCCTCCGTTTCTAAGGGAAGCTTGCCTATTCACTTCTTTTCGTTGACCAAGGAGCACGAAATGCCGCGCCGCCATCTGTCGTTTCTCGTTCTCCTCGCGCTGGCCTTAACCACCCGGTTTGCCGCCCAGAGTAAGCCCGACGCGGTGGAGTATGACGTCAAGGAACACTATACGAAGTACGAGTACAGAATCCCCATGCGCGACGGCCTGCATCTTTTTACCGCGGTATACGTGCCCAAGGATAGTTCCCGCGCCTATCCATTTCTGATTAATCGAACTCCCTACAGCGTGGGTCCGTATGGCGTGGATCTGTACCGCAAGCCGCTCGGACCATCGCCCGACTTTGACAAGGCGGGATACATCTTCGTCTTCCAGGACGTGCGCGGCCGGTACATGTCGGAGGGCACGTTTGTCGAGATGCGCCCGCACATCGACGATAAGAAATCCAACCATGATGTGGACGACAGCAGCGATCTCTACGACACCATCGACTGGCTGCTCAAGAACGT
>PMHI01000559.1 GCA_003156615.1 Acidobacteriaceae bacterium
GAAAGAATCGGAGCCCATGCATCTTCGATCGAGCAGGGTGGCGTCAAAGGCTCAACCCGAAGCAGCGGCAGAGCGGAGCCGGAGAGAAGTTCAGCGGCCCGGGGACTGCCCGTGAGTTGCAAATGCCGACGAAGGATGCGGCGGAGCCATTGTTCTTCCCCAGGTTCGAGAGTTGCGAACCGCACCGAGTCGCGGTTTATGCGATGGTCGCTCGAGTAGTCGTCGGCGTCCGCGCGCAACAAATAGGAAAGTCCGCCAGTCATTCCTGCTCCCAAATTCACGCCCGCGGGACCGACAATCACCACCACGCCAGCCGTCATGTATTCGCATCCGTGGCGACCCACGCCCTCGACCACTGCGAGTGCTCCGCTGTTTCGGACCGCGAACCGTTCTCCCGCCCGGCCAGCGACAAATAGCTCACCGGACGTAGCGCCGTAGAGCACGGTGTTGCCAACCAAAACGTCTCCGCGTTCCGACGCTTCCGCGTGCGCCGTAATGGCGATGCTGCCGCCGCAGAGACCTTTGCCCACATAATCGTTGGCTTCCCCGGTCAGTCGGAAGTTCGCGCCGGAAATCAGGAAAGCACCAAAGCTCTGTCCGGCGGTACCGAAGAACTCACAGTCCACGCCACTCGCTTCCAGACCTGAAGTTCCAAAGGAAGCCCCGAGGCGGCGCAGTACCTCGCCGCTGAAGTGCGCGCCCACGGCTCGGTCCTCGTTGGTGATCTCAAATCGATGGGAACGGACAGAGAGCGATTCGAGATCGTCCACCACACGATTCAATTCAACGTGGAGCGCGCTGCTGTCCTCATGAGGACAAGGAAACTGCGGGGGCGGATCGGCAATGGGCTGCAACAGCGACGCCACGCTTTGTTCCGCCTCTCGAGAGCGCGGCCGCAACCGCTCAACGACGCCTAAGATTTCATCGATGGACCCCGCGCCCATCTTCGCCAGCAGTTCGCGTACATCGGAAGCCAGTGCGCGGAAATAGCTTTCCACCATCTCCGGGTTGCCGGCAAAGCGTGCGCGCAGCGTTTCATCCTGGGTGGCGATGCCGACGGGACAGGTGTTCAGGTGACACTGCCGGGCCATGACGCAGCCGATGGCGACGAGAGCTGCGGTGCCGAAGCCGAATTCCTCTGCGCCCAGCAGGGCAGCGACCACCACATCGCGGGCGAACTTCAAGCCACCATCCACACGCAGTCTTACTCGGGCGCGGAGGCCTGCCAGCACCAGCGCAGTATGTGCGTCCCGCAATCCGATTTCCCAGGGCAGTCCGGTGTTCTTGATGGAGGTGAGCGGCGATGCTCCTGTGCCGCCATCGTGACCGCTGATGGTAATGACGTCCGCTCCAGCTTTGGCCACTCCGGTGGCGATAACTCCCACTCCGGAGCTCGAAACCAGCTTGACCCCGATGCGCGCATTCGGGTTTACGGCGCGCAAGTCGTAGATCAACTGCGCCAGGTCTTCGATGCTGTAGATGTCATGGTGTGGCGGCGGCGAAATCAGCGAGGTTCCAGGCACAGCGTGCCGCAGGCGCGCGATGTAAGGCGTAACCTTTGCGGAAGGCAGTTGGCCGCCTTCCCCGGGCTTCGAGCCCTGCGCCATCTTGATCTCGATTTCATCGGCATGCACCAGGTATTCGGCAGTGACGCCAAATCGTGCCGATGCCACCTGCTTCACGCGATTGTTCGCCTCCGGGCGTTCGTAATAAATACTTGGATCTTCACCGCCCTCGCCCGTGTTGCTGCGTCCTCCTATGCGGTTCATGGCGATCGCCAGAGTCTGGTGAGCTTCGGGTGAGATTGCGCCGAGCGACATGGCCTGCGTGCTGAAGCGGCTGAGCAGCGAAACCTCACTCTCCACTTCGTCCAAAGACAAGGGCTGTGCGGGACCGAAATCGAGCAAGTCCCGCACCGCAACGTTCTTTCCATTCTCCTTCCGATCTTCGGCGAGTATCGTCAAGGCCGCACGATTCTGCTCTGTCGGCGATTTGATGTAGCGATGCATCCGCCGCACCAGTTCAGGCGAACTTGCGTGCTGTTCGCCGTTGCGGCGGAAGCGATACAAACCGGCATCGCGAAACTCCGCAGCGGAAGATCCGAAACCTGCGGCGTGAGAAGAGATGCAGTCGCATAATAGATCGTCCAGGGTTTTGCCGCTGAGTGCTTGGCCGGCATCCTCGAAGAACTCACTACACACGGTCGCATCAAGACCGATCGTTTCGAAGATCTGGCTATTNNCGCCGGACCATTCGGGTCGATGCGAGCGGCCAGACTCATGGCCAGATACGGATGTACCGCGCTCGCTCCGGCCGCAACCAGAAGGGCAACGTGATGGGTATCGATGGCCTGCCCGGTCTCGACAATCAACGGAACATTCCAGGCGCCGGCTTCGGTCATCGCTTGCCATGCGGAGGAGACCGCCAGCAGCGCGGGCAAAGCGGCTCGCTCGTGGCTGACTGCATGATCGCTTAACAGGATTCCACCGGCGTTGCGCACCGCCGTTCTCGCTTCCTCACGAATCTTGCTGAAGACCTGACGAGCGGCATCAACCCCGCCTGCTGCCTCGAAGCTAAAATCGATGCCATAAATCGGCGACATCGTTTCGACAATCGAATGCATTTGTCCTCGGTCGAGCAGCGGAGAATTCAGTTTCGTGTTTTTGCCGAGGTACACGTCGAGCGACATTACGTGGCTTTCGCGCAGGGGGTCGATGGGAGGGTTCGTAACCTGAGCAAATCGCTGCTTGCAGTAATCCCAAACCGGACGTGGGAGACTCGACAGGAAGGCCGGGGGAGCGTCATCGCCCATGCTCCAGAGCGGTTCCTGGCCGTTTTCCACGAGAGGCTGGAAGAGCATGCGGAACTGGTCTTCCGTCCAGCCGAAGGCTGCCATCAAACGGTTAGCTTCGAGGGTGGTGTTCGCGGCCTGGTGTTCCGCCGGGATGACCGTCGCCATGGGCCGGCTGTCGGCCGCACGCAGGAGGCTGGAAATCTCATTCGGCCGGAAAAAGACTCCGCTTGCCGGATCGGCAATTAGCATCTCGCCGGGGCCAAGACGCTGCCGTTCCACAACCTGCTTATCGGAAAGGTCCGTGATGCCGACTTCGGAGCCGACGATGAGCAGTCCATCCGCGGTCAGGGTATAGCGCAGTGGACGCAGGCCGTTGCGGTCAAGCTTGGCGCCAATGAAATGTCCGTCGCTGAAGACCAGCGCCGCGGGTCCGTCCCAAGGTTCTTGCTTGGAAGCGCTGCTGGCGAGGAATTGGCGCAGCCTAGGGTCGAGATGCGGATCATGTTCCCATGCCGAGGGGATCAGCTGCATCGCGGCCTCGGCGATGCTCGAGCCGCTCCGCACCAAGGCTTCGAGCGCGTTATCAAGACTGGCGGAGTCGCTCATCCCCGGCTGCAGCAATCTGGAATTTTCCGGCAGTCCAAGCTGACGACGCAAGGTCCGCACCCGCGCCTGAAACCAGCGCCGATTGCTGCTGATGGTATTGATCTCGCCGTTGTGAGCCACGAAGCGAAAGGGTTGCGCGAGCGACCAACTGGGTTGCGTGTTCGTGGAATACCTTTGGTGGAAAACCACAAATGCACTGGCGAACTCAGGATCACTCAGATCGGGATAGAACGAAGCCAACTGCTCAGGAGTAAGTAGTCCCTTGTAAACGATGGTTCTCGAAGACAGGGAGCAGTAGTAGCCGGAGGCAGCAATGGTTTCGAGTTCCTGTCGCAGCTGAAAGACCCGTAACTCGAAGCCGGAGGATTCGAGCCCAGAGGAGTCTGGATCGCAAGACGTGCCGCGAGGCGCGATGAAGCATTGTCTTACGAGAGGCAGAGAATCGCGCGAACGCGGTCCGAGGATGGAAGGATTGCTCGGCACCGTGCGCCAGCCCAGAAATGAGAGGTCGAATTTCGCAACCGCGGCTCGAATCGCATCGCTGGCTTGATCTTCTTGGCCACGCTGAAGAAACACCATGCCNNAAGAAAGCTTTGGGAAGCGCGACCAGCAGCCCGGCGCCATCGCCGCTGCAGCCATCCGCGTCCACGCCGCCCCGATGGGCCAGGCGCACCAGGGCGCCGAGTCCACGCTCGACCAAGGCATGCGACGCGGGGCCCCCCAGTTGGGCGATGAAGCCCACGCCGCATGCATCATGATCGTCGGTAAACTTGCGGCCGCTCTCCCCCATGTTACTTGTCTAACCTGAACCCCCCATCCAAGTACAATCGTCATTTTGGATGTGACGGATGGATTTTTCTGCACCGCCGCAAAGGCAATTTCAAAAGGCGGGGTCTCAGGTTCCTGTATGGTGAAGGCGCCGTAAAATGGCGAATCTCGCCGCTGTCGGCTCTCGAATGGTCAATCTCCGCGACATTCAATCCGCTCTTGTCCGGGTTCGCAAATCGATCTATGTATCCCCCTGCACGCGCTCGGAGACGTTCTCTGAACTCACCGGCAATTCCATCTATCTAAAGCTCGAGAACCGGCAGAGGA
>PMHI01000740.1 GCA_003156615.1 Acidobacteriaceae bacterium
TACTTCACACCTTGATGCAGCGCATACAGGCGCGCAACGCTGCACATGGTATGGCGGCGAACCTGCCGGTAGGAACCAGAGAACTCAGACGGAGAGATAACGTGCCAGGTCTGGGCAGCCAACCGCATCATCGTATCGGCCACAAGCTCGGGATCGCGCAATCTGTACAGGATCTCTTTGAGCGGATGTGGTTGTTGCCGGGAGCCAGCCAGACCCCGTGCTTTTCCGCGAACTGATTCGGTAGGTTCCATAGAGGGTCGGACGCTATCTCCGCCGCAGGCCTAGCACGCTTAAAAAGAAACTCGCGAATACCGTCTGCCCGCCGAGAGTAAGGAACAACGACGCCGGGATCACCAGCCGCATGGTATGGGCATAGTCGAGTGGTCCGAAGTGCCGCGATTGCCAGAAGCCCACCGCATAAACTGACACACCTAGGCCCGCCAGGATGAGCAACGCGCCCGCCAGCAGTCCGACCTCGAGCGTGATGTAGCGGAAAGCCTTGTCGAGTGTCGGGTCTGGCGGGTGCAAGCCCTCCGAGATTGCGAATAACTTTGTGAAAACAGCAAAAGCGATAGCCTGGAATCCCAGCAACACGAAAACGGCGGCATAGAGAAGCGTGTGCACATCGAAGGTCACAGATGCTACGGTGCGGGGCGCGGGCAACAACCACGCACCGAGCATTGTACCGAGTAGCATCAGCCCAAGACCCGGGTACAGAAACAGCCAGCGCGGACTGTAAAGCAGAAAGAACCGCAGCGTGCGCCATCCGTCTCGCCAGGTGCGCAGGTGCGGAGGCCGACTGCGCCCGTCCGGAGAGAGAGTGGTGGGCACTTCGGCCACGCGCATCTTGAGCAATGTGGCTTTGACGACCATTTCCGTGGCAAATTCCATGCCGGTCGTTCGCAACCCCATACGCTCATAGGCCTGCTTGCGGAAGCCGCGCAAGCCGCAATAGAAATCCCCGACGTTACGGTTCCGGAAGAAAAGCCGTCCAAGATGCGAGAGCGCCGGATTCCCGAAGTACTGATGTAGAGGAGGCATAGCGCCCTTCTCAATGCCTCCGCGGAAGCGGTTGCCCATGACGAGGTCCGAGCCCCGACGTAGTTGCTCCACGAAGCGTGGGATGTGGGCGAAGTCATAGCTGTCATCCGCATCCCCCATCACGATGAACTTGCCACGGGCAGCCGCGATCCCGCTCATCAGAGCGTTGCCGTATCCTTTGTCCTGCACCTTCACCACTTGAGCGCCCAGTCGCTGCGCAATCTCGATCGAACCATCGCTGCTTCCGTTGTCAGCAACGATGATCTCTCCCGCAATGTTGGCCTCGAGCAGTGCCCGCTGTGCCTTTCGGATACATGACTCGAGCGTTTCCGCCTCGTTCAGGCANNACACACACGATTCAACTCCTTCTGTCAGAGATCTGAGCTTCTGCCCACTTTAATTCACAACCATTCCACTGGCAAACTCCGTCTGTTGTCCGAAGGCCAATTTGTGAGTAAGCAGTACTAAGCAGCTTTTTGAAACCGCGCAACCCACAATGAAAATCGCCGCAAGCACTATGGAAAAAGCCTCTCAAGTCCCGGGAGCATTGAGTAGTCGTCATCGGATGCCGCAGCTTTTAGGCCGGTTGCATGATGTAAGTCGTCAAACCAGAAACCTTCTTTCTACAATGGATTGGCGGCAGCACCGCGGACATTCGGTCATGCCGCCAGGGGGTGAACAACCAGCCCCAGCTGTGGGTAGTTTTCTCGTACGGGCCAATAGAACGCGAACGAACAGAATGCCGGATATGAGGGCATGCCCATGCGATGTATCGATCCTCACCAGATGGAAACAAGGCATAGAGTAATCCGCAAGCTATAGCGACCGCCGTCATTAGTCCCCTTTCAGACGAGTTAAGCTTCCACGTTACGATGCTGAGGAAGACCCATATCGCAAGCTGCGGAACGAGAGATTCGGCGTTCAGTAAAAAATATACGACCATACTGCACGAAAGGTATACCCGAAGTGATATCCGCCGGGTATCTCCCGCTGACAAAGCTGTAGCGAAGCAAGCCTACATTTCCTTTTTGAACTCTGAGTAAGTGGTTGTATGATCGCGCCAACGCGAGTATTCATGCGGCTTTGAGAGCAAAACGAACTCTACGGAGGCTCGACCCAGTGGGTGAGAAACAAAATCAGCCCTTTCAGCTCTCGTTTCATCCGTATTTGAAAGTTGATTTCCGAGGTTCTCGCGTCACCTCCGACAGTGGTCTGCTTTTGGTGCGCGAACTGGATGAGCGTTTGGGATTGAGCGGGCTCATCGCCGAGAATGTCAGGGACGACCGGCGCGGCAAGAACGCACAGTTGCCTCTCCCGGATCTGCTGCAACGGTCTATCTACAAGCGGGCGGTGAAGATGACGCGGCTCTCTTGCCATCGGTTTCGCTCGAACCAAGTGCGGCTGGCACTGAGCCTGCTGGCTTACAACCTGGGGAATTTGTGGCGGCGACTGACACTGCCCCGACGAATCGAGAACTGGACGTTGACGAGTCTGCAGCAACGGCT
>PMHI01000091.1 GCA_003156615.1 Acidobacteriaceae bacterium
ACGGCTAGTGGAAGCTATTTAGGGCCGATTCTTCGTCGGAGAAGTCTTCGAATATTTTGTACAGGCTGGTTAGCTCCATCAAGTATTGAACTTGCTTGCCCAGGTGGACCATCTTCAGCTCCCCGCCCACTTTCCTGATCGTTACGTAGGCCCAGGCGAGCGCGCCGATTCCTGAACTATCCAGGTGTTTCACTCCGCTCAGGTTCAGGAGAAGCCTCTTCTGCCCCTTCGCCAACAAGTCGCGAAACAGCTCGTGCAATGCCTCCGCCTCGGCCCACATCACCGATCCGGTGATCGTGACGAGTGTTACCGCGTCAACCTGGCGAACGGATACGTTAAAACCCATTTGTCCACCCTTTCGTGTGCGGGATGGCTGGGCGCCTTATGGTCTGGTTATCCACCGAACGATCATAATACCTGGCCGAGCGCGAAGGAAGGAGCGACGGGAAATAGCCCGGAATTCTGGGTTTACAGCGGCGGAGGGCACATGTAGTATGGCCAGTTCGCGATCAGAGATGGATTCCAAGAGGGTGATTTGTCGTTGCCCGCATTCCGTGTGAACCGTTGGCTTCGCGTTGCAATGATTCTCGGGGTGATCGTCCTGACGGGGGCGATCCTGGGACGCACCATGCCCGCCGACGATTCCAGCACCGCGTCCCAGCCGGCGGCGCAGACCTCGCCGATCTTCACCACGGCGCATCGGACCGTGAGCGACGCGGTTCGGGAATTCTTCGGCACGCGCACCAAGCCGGTGCAACCCATCGCCTACACCCATAAAGTGCACCTTGCCAATGGGATGCAGTGCACGGACTGCCATGTCGGCGTGGATCAAGGCCCGGACGCCAGAATCCCGAGCGTCAACTTCTGCATGACGTGCCATCAGGAGATCGCCACCGACAAGCCGGAGATCAAAAAGCTCGCGGCCTATCGCGCGCGAGGCGAGGACATTCCATGGCAGCGAGTTTACGGATTTGAGCCCTCCGCGCACGTGAAGTTCAATCACGCGCCGCACATTCGAGCGGGAGTGGACTGCGCCAAATGCCATGGCGATATGCACACGCAGACGGTCGCCGAGCGCAAGGTGGATCACACGATGGGTTTTTGCGTTGAATGCCATCGGCAGAACAACGCGTCGGTGGATTGCGTTACGTGCCATTTCTGATTTGTGGTTCAGTTCTCGGGATTTGAGGATGAGGAAAAAGTCCACAGGCGCTCAACANNCGTGATCGAATACGGGCCGGACGGTCGGCACACCGCGACCTCCGCATACGTGCGCCCGAACGCCGCCACCTTATGCCAAATTAAGTGTCACACCATGCAAAGTAATTGTGCTCCTAAACTATTGAAAACAAACGATCGGCACCCTCACAAAGTGACACACTCTTTCGAGCCCACTTTCGCCAATCGGATATCGCATAGCGGCCAACAGGGACGACATGCAGCGTAGAGACTTTCTGAAAATCTCGGCGGCCGGTGGCGCAGCGGCGGCATTAGAAGGCTGCGGCAACCCCGACCACCAGCTCATTCGTTTCATCCCCGAAGAAGATTTGCTTCCGGGGATTGCCACCTGGAAACCGAGCATCTGCACGCTCTGCCCGGCCGGCTGCGGCACGCTCGTGCGCGTGATGCAGGGCGAAGCGGAAGTCGTGCGCAACGGCCAGCTCGGCATCCTGAAAATGGGCCTGGCGAAAAAGATCGAAGGCAATCCCGCGCACCCGATCAANNTTAAGCGCGCTGCAAGCGAGCAAGGAACAAGGCCGGCTTGCGCTTCTAGCGTCTCCGCTGCGGGGCGAGCGTCGAACGGTTCTTAATAACTTTGCGGCTGGATTCAAAAGCGCCCCTCCTATCGAGTTCGAATTCTTCGACAACCGCGTCCTCCAGTCGGCGAATTTGCAAAGTTTCGGCCATGCATCGCTTCCNNTCCTTCGGCGCGGATTTTCTTGGTACATGGAATTCGCCGGTGGCGCAGTCCGTCGGCTATGGCCACATGCGCAAGGGCCGTCCTGGCCAGCGCGGAAAGTTTGTTCAAGTGGAGTCCCGCGTTTCGCAGAGCGGCGCAAGCGCCGACGAATTCATCGCATGCCCGAACGGAGTGGAGGGTATGTTCGCGCTAAGTCTCGCGCATGTGGTCCTGCGCGACAAGCTTCGTGCCGGCGACGCCGCTGGCCACGCGGGCTCGCTGATTGACGGCTGGTCGCAAGGATTGCCGGATCATGCGCCGGAGAAAATTGAAAAGCAGATTGGTGTTTCGGCGGCGACTGTTGCCAGAATTGCTCACGAAGCTGCTGCGGCAGGACCCGCCGTTGTGTTGATTGGCGACGCCGCGACGGCGCAGACCAACGGCCTGTTCAACGCTCTCGCTGTGAATGCCCTGAATGCGCTGCTGGGAAGCGTCGGCAAGCCCGGCGGTCTTTCGTTCGGCGCGGGGTGGAGCGAGCCACCAGCCTCGGCGGCAGCGGGCAAAGGCGCGGCGGATTCGATTCAGAAACTAGTCGCGCAGCTCCAGTCAGGCTCCGACGCGGCTAGAGTTCTTCTGTTGTTCAATGCCAATCCAGTCTTCGGGACGCCAGCCGCCTGGGGCGTCCACGATGCACTCGGAAAGGTTCCATTCATCGCGAGCTTCGGAAGCTTCATCGACGAAACAAGCGCGCTCGCGGATTTGATTTTGCCCGATCATTCGCCGCTGGAATCATGGCTCGACGATGTTCCAGCCTCCGG
>PMHI01000394.1:0-1633 GCA_003156615.1 Acidobacteriaceae bacterium
GCTTCCATGTATGACGGCTCAACCGCCGCGGCTGAGGCCGCGATGATGGCGGTGCGGCTTACCGGACGGCGGTCGGTGGTGGTGGCGCGGACTTTGCATCCGGAATACCGCGAGGTCCTGGCGACTTACGCGACGCATCAGGGAATGCCGCTGTCGGTGGCGGGTTTCGGCGAGGATGGGCGGCTGAATCTGAAGCAATTGGAGAAGTCGATTACGCCGGAAACGGCCTGCGTGCTGGTGCAATCGCCGAATTTTCTTGGCACCATTGAAGACGTAGCGGCCATTGCCGAGATCGCGCACCGGCACGGAGCGATGCTGGTGGTTTCGATTGCCGAAGTGGTGTCGCTGGGAATCGTGGAACCACCCCGTGAGGCCGACGTCATCGCCATGGAAGCGCAATCGTTTGGCGTGCCCCTGGGATTCGGCGGTCCGTATTGCGGCGTGATTGCCACGCGAGAAAAGTTTGTACGGCAAATGCCTGGGCGGTTGGTCGGCCAAACCGTCGACAAACAGGGCAAGCGCGGATTCGTGCTCACGCTGGCCACGCGCGAGCAGCACATCCGGCGCGAAAAAGCGACGTCGAACATCTGTACCAACCAGGCGCTGGTCGCGCTGATGGTCAACATCTTCATGATGGTGTACGGCAAAGTTGGATTGAAGGAGTTGGCCAAGCAGAATCTGGCAAAGACGGCATATGCGGCGGCGCAATTCGCGAAGCACGGCAAGATACTATTTGCCGCCGCGCCACGGTTCAACGAGTTTGTGCTCGAGACCAGCGAAGATCCGTATGCCATCAACCGCCGGTTGCTGGGTCACAAAGTGGTTGGAGGCCTGCCACTCAAGAAGTTTTATCCTGAACTCGGGAACGCGGCGTTGTGGTGCTGTACGGAGCTGACTACGCGGAGCGCGATCGATGCGACCGTGAGGCTTGTGGCCGAGAGCGAGCCGTCCGTGCGATCCGCCAAAGAAGAACCGATTGAGGAGGTGGCGCGATGAATTCCAGGATACGCAAGGCGACGCGCCACGTTAATCAGAACGAAGGTCTGATTTTCGAGAAGTCGTCGGCCGGCAAAGCGGCCTGGAAACTGCCGCCGCTCGATGTGCCGGAAGTGGATGCGTCTGCGTTGCTCGGCGCCGCGGAAAGAAAAGAGCTGGGAAACATGCCCGAAGTGAGTGAGATCGAGATCATCCGCCACTTCACGCGAATGTCAACGTGGAATTATGCGATTGATCTGGGCATGTATCCCCTGGGCTCGTGCACCATGAAGTACAACCCAAGAGTGAACGAAGCCGTGGCGCGGGTGGAAGGTATTGCGAACGGGCATCCCTACCAGCCGGAGGAGATTTCGCAAGGCGCGCTGCACATTCTGAAGATCCTGAGCGAGTGCCTGATCGACATCACCGGCATGGATGCAATTACGCTGCAGCCCGCCGCTGGAGCGCATGGCGAGATGACGGGTCTGCTCATGGTGCGGGCTCATCATCATGCTCAGGGGCGCCCGCGGAAAAAGATTCTGATTCCCGACTCAGCCCACGGCACGAATCCCGCCACGGCGGCGATGGTCGACTATGCCGTCGAAAACCTGAAGTCGGATTCGCGAGGCATGGTAGATATCGCCGCGCTGGAAGCGCA
>PMHI01000394.1:1699-15133 GCA_003156615.1 Acidobacteriaceae bacterium
CCCGGATCGGGGCCAGTGGCGATTAAGAAAATCCTTGAGCCTTTCCTGCCCACGCCGGTTGTGGTTACCACGCCCGATGGCACGCTGGGTTTTGAATACAACCGTCCGCAGTCGGTGGGGCGGGTGCGCGCGTTCTATGGCAACTTTGGGATGTTTGTCCGCGCCCTGGCTTACATCCAGGCGAACGGACCGGATGGTCTGCGGCAAACCACAGAAGACGCGGTGCTGAACGCCAACTACATTCGCAAGGGGCTCGAGGGCACGTACGATCTGCCCTATTCCACGCCGACCATGCACGAAGTCGTTTTCAGTGACAAGCTGCAGGCCAAAAAAGGCGTACGCACCATGGACCTCGCCAAGCGTCTGATCGACTACGGCTTCCATCCTTATACTACGGCGTTTCCACTCATCGTACCGGGCGCCCTGATGATCGAGCCGACCGAGAGCGAGTCGAAGGAAGAGCTGGATTTGTTCATCGAGGCCATGAAGTCGATCGCGGAAGAGGTGGAAGAGGATCCGCAGACGGTACTCGATGCCCCGCACTCCACGCGGGTTTCGCGGCTCGATGAAACCGCCGCAGCCAGGAAGCCCGTGCTGCGGTGGAAGCCAGCCGTGTAATTGTAGCGCCGACGTCCCGGGGGCGTCCCGCCCCCATAGCCGGCCAGACCCCGGCGCTACGATGCGCGTTACTTCGCCGAGATTCCCACGGAAGCGCGCGTCGTCTCCCAATCCACGCGCAGCGTGCAACCGTCCGGGGATTTGTCGTAGCTGATGGTAAAGTTCTCGAGCGGCGCGGGCAGCTTTGAAACCTTCATGTCCACGCGCCCCAGCTCTGCGCTCTCGTATTTGTAAGGAATGCCCCACTCACCAGTCGTCTTGTTGATGATCAGAGTCCACTTGTCGGCAGTGGGCACGGTGAAGATCGTATAGCTGCCTGCGGGTACGGTCTTGCCGCCCACTCTCACATCGGCGCTCGTGACAAAGGTCGTAGCTTCATTGGCCCCGGTACGCCAGACTTCGCCGAAAGGCACGAGTCCGCCGTAGATCTTGCGGCCTTTCATGCGCGGACTGGAGTAATTGGTTTTGATGGTTTTGCCACCGCCGAGATCGCACGTGGTCGAGGCAGCGGGACTGGGCCTGCTTTCGCCCATCTGAGCGAACGCGGCGGTGGTGAACAGGATAAGAAGCGTGGGAAGAGCAATTCGTTTTTGCATGGATTCTCCAGGAAGAAGCATTTATCAGCTAGCGTTCGGCCATTCGGCAGTCCTCAGGATTCCCATTCGGCCGGGGTCGGCTAACTGCCAAGTGCTGATTGGACGTGCAAACCAAGCCGTCGATAGCAATTATGCTCTCCCGTACCCGCACGTTACAATCTCCAGATGCCGGTATTCGACGAAAAGCAGGAAGAACTGGAACACTACGAGACCATGATGGGCGTGCCGCGCGGGCGTCTGGCCGTAACCATGGATAGCATTACCGACGCCATGGCTCTAGTCGGCCAGCACGGCGTCTATTGTCAAAGCCAACGCTGGCCGGGCAAGCCGGTGATGGACATCCAAATCATTATGAAGAGTCTGACCGACGCGAAGGAACTGATCCAGAGCGTGATGGAAGAGCTGAAGAAGGCCACCTAACCGCCTGCGATTACGGTTTCACCGTCACCATCGCGACGCTATGTGAAGCAACCCTCGCGGAAAACTTTCCTGTGAACTTTCCCATATCTCTGTGCTGCCACAAGTCGCGCACGGAAGCGCTCAAGTGATCGGGATAGCCGAGATCCTGCCAGGTCGCGGCGATTTCTTCCTCCGCGCTCCCGCGATTCAACAGAACTACAGCCCGGCTGCCGTCTTTGAGTTGCTTCGCCCAGACTTCTAAATCACCGTTCTTCCACACCCGCTCGCCCTCCCGGCCCAGCGGGTCCCGATCCACGGCAATCACTTCTTTGTTGGTGAGAATGTCGTGAATCTCGGCCCGCATGTCGCGCAGATCGTTGCCTGCGATCAGAGGCGCGGTGAGGATTGCCCACAAGCTGAAGTGCGCGCGGTCCTCGGCATCGGTCATGCCGCCGTTTCCGACTTCGAGCATGTCAGGGTCGTTCCAATGGCCTGGCCCGGCGTAGGACGCCAATCCCACCTGCTGATCGAGAATTGCCAGCATTCCATTGGAGCAACAACTGCCATCCGGCCATTTCTGCGAGCCACCCCAGCGGTCGTTGATGTCACCGGTGGTCCGCCACGAATTACCACCAACTTCTTTTCCCCAAAGCCAGGGTTTGGCCGTGCCCTGTTCGCAAATGCTCAACACGATGGCACGGCCGGAAGCGTCGAGCGCGGCTCGAATGTTCGCGTACGAAGCCCTCCCGTCTTGCGTCGTAGTGTTGCACCAGTCATACTTCAGATAGTCGACGCCCCATGCCGCGTACAGGATCGCGTCCTGATATTCATGGCCCAGACCGCCCGGCCGGCCAGCGCAGGTCTTCGAGCCGGCGTCAGAATAAACGCCGAATTTCAGCCCAAGCGAGTGAATGTAATCGCCGAGCGCCTTCATGCCGTGCGGGAAGCGCTGCGGGTCGGCGACGATGTTGCCCTGCGCGTCACGGCTCACCTGCCAACAGTCGTCGATGTTCACGTATTCATATCCTGCGTCCTTCATGCCGGATTTGACCATCGCATCGGCCATACTCCGGATCATTTCTTCACTGACGTTGCAGGCGAACTTGTTCCNNCAGACCGTTGAACCAAAGCACAACGCCAAGGATGGTTATCCATACTCGCTGGATCGTTTTCATCTAAGCGTTCACCAGAAGAAACTAAGGCTGGCGTCCAACCCTTTCGTGGAAGAACTTCGCCATCAGTTCGAGCGCTTCTTTGGTTTCAGGAAGCTGGAAGTTATACCAGAAAGCGTGCGGCAGCGCCTCGAAGACGACGAGTTGTGCGTCGTTTCCGGCGCGAAGCAGAGCGCGCTGGAAGATCGCAGTGTCACTGAGCAACATATCNNACTGGATCGTGGCGATCCGTCTTGCCTGCATATTGATCATCCGGAAGATGATTCGGATCGACCGGTTGCATCATTCCTGGAAATCCATCGAGAGTAAATAGTTGCCGGGAGTCGCCGGGCCGGCTGAAGTCCGCCAGCCCGGAGAAAAAGCCGAGCGCCGCCGGGAGAGGCAATCCTAACTGCTTAAGCCGGACAGTAACCTCGCAAGTCAGGATGGCTCCCGCTGAAGTGCCGAAGATTCCGATGCTCTGCGGCTTGTAGGTTTTTAGAAGCTCTTTATACACGGCGATGACATCATCGACCGCAGCGGGAAACGGATTCTCCGGAGCCAGACGATAGTAGACCGAGACGACCTTAATCTTTGCCAAATTCGCAATCGGGACGCCTTCGATCAGCGATCCGGAGTCGGAGTTAAATCCTCCGCCGTGCAGATTGATCAGAACGCGACTGTGGTTCGTCTCCGGGGAGGTAATCGGCGTAATGATATCGGTGCGCACGCCGGCGATGCTAGTTTCCTCAACGTTGACGGGATAAATCTTGCGTGCCTCGGCAGAGTCTTGCACCCGCCAGATATCCGTGCGCGTGCGCCGCTCGGCCAGCGTCTCCGGTCCGGATTTCTTTCGCGTCAGCGACGACAGCCATTTCTGCGTCTCGGGGCTGATTGTGGACGGCATGGGAACGACGCGGGTGATGTGAGCCGTTCCGTCGGGATCAAACGTTGCGGAGTCCTGCTGTGCTGCGGGATCCGATTGGCCAACTAAAGGCTGGACGAGCGCAAAGGTAGCGAGGAAGCACAACACTCGGGTTTTCATTAGAACATTTGTACCAGAGTAAGGACTTTACGCCAGCGTGTACTTCCCGTGCTCGATCACCTTCTGCGCGATCTGCTGTCGCAACTCGATGGTGTTGAATGGCTCGTACTTGGCGAGCCGGCGAAGAATTGCAAGTTGAGTGCGCAGCATGTCGCCGTCGGCCACCGCCGCGATCACTTTCTTGGCTGCAGACTCGACCTTTTCCATTGCCTGCGTGAGATAGACGCGGGCCATCGCGATAGGGAGAGCGGCGGCAACCTCGCCTTTTGTCTCCGCAATCTTTTGCGCGCGCAGCACGGCTGATTCCATCGCGTAAGTTTCAATCGTCATGTCGGCGATCGCGCCCATGATCTCCTGCTGGTCCTGGATCGCCTGCATATACTTCTGCGTTGCGGCTCCGGCGGCGAACAGGCCAAGCTTCTTGGCTTGTCCCACCAGTTTGCGCTCTTCGGCGAGCGGATCCTCAAGTTCCTCGCTCATCGAAGGTCCGGAAAGCACTTCCTCCATCAGTTTCTTGATGGCGGGCATCAGCGNNTAGGCGCGCTCGGCGGGATATTCCTCGACAAAGCCGTAGCCGCCAAAGATTTGCATCGTCTCATCGACGACGTAGTCGACCATCTCCGAGGCCCAGACCTTGATGATGGAGCACTCCACCGCGTATTCCTCGATGGCCTTGCGAGTTTCCTTCATCGCGTCCCGGCTGGATTTGTCGACTTCGATGAGCGCACCGTCCATCATGCCGACCGTGCGATAGACGAGCGATTCGCCAACGTAGAGCAGAGTCGCCATGTTGGCGATCTTTTCCCGCACCAGACCGAAGTCGGCAATGACTTTGTTAAAAGCCTTGCGTTGCTTGGCGTAGGTGATGGCGTGTTCGAGGGAGACCCGGCCTCCGCCCACGCACATCGCGCCCAGCTTGAAGCGGCCGATGTTCAGAATGTTGAAGGCGATGATATGGCCTTTGCCGATATCGCCGAGCAGGTTTTCCGCCGGGACCTTGCAATCATTCAGGATGACGGGACAGGTGGAGGAGCCGCGAATGCCCAACTTGTGCTCTTCCCCACCGATGGAGAGCCCAGGAAAACCTTTTTCGACCAGAAACGCGGTGAACTTTTCNNTCGCCGTTGAGAATGTAGTGCCGGCCATCGGAGGAAAGCTGCGCGCGGGCGCGGCAGTTCAAAGCATCGGAGCCGGACGATGCCTCCGACAAGGCGTAGGCACCAACAATTTCGCCGGTAGCCAGGCGCGGCAAATATTTCTTTTTTTGCTCTTCGGTGCCGAAGTAAACCAGCGGCAGCAGGCCAATGCCGCTGTGCGCGCCCCAAGTAGTGCCGAAGCCCGCGTATTGGGCAATGTGGTCGGCGATGATCGCGGCGGTCACCTTGTCCATTTCGAGGCCGCCGTAAGCTTCAGGGATTTCAACCCCGCTCAGGCCCAGCTCGCCGGCTTTTTTCAACAGGTTGCGCGAAATGGAGAAGTCCTTGTGCTCCATCTTCTCTATGTTCGGAAGGATTTCGTTAACCGTGAATTCCTCCGCCGTCTGCCCGATCAGTCGCTGCTGCTCGGTGAAATCTTCTGGCGTGAAGACTTCCTCAGGCCGGCGGGTTTCAAGCAGAAAACTGCCGCCGGAGATTCTGGTCTTCGGAACTGCAGTGGTAGCCATGTCTTACTCCTCTAAATGAGAACCGCAGAATGTGCGGGAGAGTGCGGGGGGTACAGACTATTCTAGTTCGGGCGGAGTTGAAATGATAGAGGCGGAAGGCGGTGCCAGCTTCGATCTCCGATGCGGTCTAAGCATGAACGTTGGTGCAGACAAGGGCGTGCGCATCGGCAACCGCCCGGCTCATCCCGAAGTCAACCCTGTCTTTAAAGCGAAAGAGGATCGGCAAGCGTCGGTCGGCAGCTTACGGGTGCCTCGCCGATGAGCATGCGGTAGCGCTGCACAGCTCCATCGTAGCTCTGGGCAAGGCGGTTGCACTCTTGTCCTTAGGGATCCTCCGAGCAGGTGGTTTGCATCTGTGCTCTGTCCCCGCGTACTTCTTCGGCCAGGGCGGCTGCTCGCGAATCGATGCTCACACACTCGGCTGAGGAGGCAACACAGGATGTGCCATTCCAGTATTCGTTCGGCCGACATTGACGAGCAGATACGACGCAGGCAGCGCCGTTCCAGGTTTCCCTTGCCGGGCACTCGTGGGAGACCGTCGGGTTGACAGGCGTGTCTGTCGCAGCCGCAGTGGTGCTTACACACCCTCCGTTTTTCCCCGCTGACTCTCCCGCCGGACACTTCGCGCAATCTCGATCTTTGCAGATCGGCCGCCGCAAGTCGGACTCTGCTTGCTTCCTTTCCGGTTCCTGGCAAGGGCCGTCGGGGCAGATTCGGCGCCGCAGATCCGCCTCACTCGTCTTGCTGTCTTTCTCCTTCGTTTCCTTCGTTGACGGAGCTTCCCCGATCCGCGGAGACGCAACGATCTTGCCCTCATTGCCCGAGACGTGGCTGTCCGACGAACTTGGCATCGGTGCGGCATGGCTCTCGGGAATACTCACTAGACTAGGACTGCTCGGGGCGCTGCTGTGCGACGCGCTCGGAACCGAGGAAGCGCTCGAAGTGCCTAACGAAATGCTCGGCCCAGGGCCGGGAGCAGGTGGCGGAGTGCTGGGGGCTGCGCTAGGCGGTGGACTGGGCGGTGGGCTGCTGGGGGTTGTTGAAGAATGTTGTGCGAAAACTGCAGACGAGAATAGCATTCCTGCTGCAACTACCAGGCTGGAGAGCCGCATAAAGCACCTCCTACCAACCGCGGGCGACATTGCCTTGCTGCGTCATAGACGCCGCTGTCACTCGAACGCTAGCGCGGAACCGGGTAAAAGATGGTAACGATTCGGTAAAGAAACGTCAGCCTCACGGCTTCGCCGGAAACACCCGCTCCTCGGCCGTGCGTACGTGAAAACGCGCCGCAGGCTGGCAGGTCGAATACCCGGCGGCGTGCGTCGAATCCGAGTGCGGATTGTCGCGGGCAACCTTGTAGGTCCGCATCTTAAGGCAGAGAGTATCCTCCGGCTGCAGCCCATCCGGGCCCAGAGCAAGAGTAGGTGGCTGAGATTCGCGGAGTCCCGCCGCCGGGTTTTTTGCGGCCGGAGGAGGCGCCCAAGACGACCCAAACTGGTTCAACCGCGGACGGTACTCCTCGATGCCAACGCCATCCAGCGATCTCGGCGGATTCAGCTCAGGGGTTTGACTCGGGGAGGCAAGGTCTGCCGAAGAATTCTGCTGTCCGATGTCGGTCGACGGAACCACGCCAGGATTCTTCTCTGGCAAGGACTGCGCTGCCACTGACCCAGCACTCATTGCGAGCAGTAAGGAAACGGGTAAAAGCCGGGAGATCAACATGGGCTTCCTCCCTGTGCCAGATTATAGCTCCGCCCGTCGAATTTTTGGGNNCACATGGTCACCATCCCGTAGCGTCCGTTGCGGCGCTTGAGTTCGCCCAGGATCGTTGCCGTCAATTTAGCTCCGGTGCACCCCAGAGGATGTCCCAGAGCGATCGCGCCTCCGTTGGGATTCACCTTCGCAGGATCGAGCCCCGCTTCTTGCATCACCGCCAGAGATTGCGCGGCGAAGGCTTCGTTCAACTCGATCACATCGATGTCGGAGAGCTTGAGCCCAGCCATCTTCAAGGCTTTCGGGATGGCGAACACGGGTCCAAGCCCCATTTCTTCGGGCTTATATCCCGCCGTGGCGAATGAAACGTAACGCGCCAGCGGCTTGACGCCGACGGCCTTTGCCCGCTCCGCAGACATCACCACGGCAGCCGCCGCGCCGTCGGACATTTGCGAAGAATTTCCGGCGGTCACTGTGCCCTTCGCTTGGAATGCGGGCTTCAGCGCCAGCAGAGCTTCGAGCGAAGTGTCGGCGCGCGGACCCTCGTCCATTTTGAAGACAATTTCCTGCCGCTTGGGCTTCGAGCCATTCGGAGTGGTAAAGCTTACCGGCACGGCCACAATTTCCTCGTCGAATCTGCCGGCCTGGATTGCGGCCAGCGCCTTCTGGTGGCTGCGCAAGGAGAATTCGTCCGCCGCCTGGCGCGTGATGCCCAAGCGCTGCCCAACCCGCTCGGCGGTAAGGCCCATGTTGAGATAAGCGTCTGGGTAGTGGTCGACGAGCCAGGGGTTGGGCGAAACCTTGTGCCCACCCATTGGGATCATGGTCATCGACTCCGTGCCCCCGGCAACAATCGCCTCCGCGCCGCCGCTCATGATTCGTTCGGCCGCCATGGCAATTGCCTGCAGGCCCGAGGAGCAGAAGCGGTTGATGGTGAGTGCCGAGACTTCGACCGGCAGCCCAGCGCGCAGCGAGGCGATACGGGCCACGTTCATCCCCTGCTCGGCCTCGGGCGTGGCGCAGCCCAGGATGACATCTTCGATCTCTTTGGGATCAAGCTGCGGCACGCGCTCCAGTGCACCTTTTATAGCGATGGCCGCCAGTTCATCAGGACGGGTGGCGCGGAGCGTGCCCTTGTAGGCGCGTCCCACGGGCGTACGAACGGAAGAGACAATGACGACTTCTCGCATGAAATTTCTCGATTCAGTTCTCGGTCCGAGAACCACTGTATTAGATGCTCGGCAAGCGCCCGAGCTTCACTTGGCCGGAGCGTAGAAGTAATAGTCCGCGGTGTAGCTGCTCTTTGTCTCGGCATCGCGATGCGTCGCATCACACCCCTCGGCCGGAGGTTGGCCGCCGTGCGTGTGAACTCGCTGAATGGAGGTCACGTTCGTCAGCAAACCGTTTCCCGCGTGACTCACCACATTCACCAACAGCCAGGGAATTGAACCCGGGTCAAGGGCATCCACGTGAGCCACTGCTTTCCCGGTGACCTCGCTGCCATCCTTTAACTTCCACGAGGGTCCGGCAGAATGCTGGCCAATGACCTTATCTTTCCGGTCGTGAAGCTCCGCCGCGGGCGCTTTGAGAGTCCAACTGAACCGGCCATCCGCTGACGTTTGGCAGGTATAGATCTGGGATCCAAGAGCATGGGCGTACAAAACAACTTCTTCGCCGGCGGGCGCCTGGATCGAGTCGGGCGCGTCCGGCGGAACCTCTTTCAGCGGGACATCTTTGGCTTGGGCTTTTGCCAGTGAAATTCCCGCAACCCCGACGACCAGCCCGACGACCGCGGCAGCCGCTAGCAGAAGTCTGTGCATGAGGCGATTGTAGCAGGCAAGAATCCTGCGCCAGCTTAAGGCTTCTCCCAATGGGTTGAGTTGAACTGCTTGGGATCAAACGTGCCCGGATCGAGCTTCGCATTGCACAGGATATCGGAATACTCCTCACTGAATGTTTTCTTGTCGTCCACGTAGAGCTCGACCCGCGCAGCCACCCAGCCGCCCGCCATCTGCCTGTAGTCTTCAAAGCGGATGTCCTGAAACTTGTTCGGATCAGCCTGCGTCGGTTCAAACAGCCGCACAAACAACAGTCGATTCTTATCCACCCAGAACTGCTTCGACTTCAGATCGCCCTTTTCTGCACCCACAACGTAAACCGGCTGTCCCTCCCAGGTCTCCTCGTGAAACTTTGAAAGGTCGTAGCCTTCGGCCTTCACGATCCTGATGGTGGCGTCCGGGGCCTGGCGATACACGTCAAACCCCAATACCAGAAGCATGTTCATCCGGGGACGAGTTCCCGCCTCTTTGCCTCCCCGCAATACCGTGAGCGTCCCATCCACCATCAGGTATCCGTTGCCATCGCTTGGAGCTCCAACATCGATGCGCAATTTCCCCGGAAGCGCCGCGGCTTCATGCCAAGTTTCGGCCTTGCTGGTGCCGTCAGGATTGTAGGTCGTGCTCTTCTGGGTGAAGGTCAAGGTCTCATACCACGACTTCGCATAGCGGTCATGCATGGCTTGCAAGACGTTTTCGCCACTCCGAGCGTCTTCAGCATGAGCCCGAGTCAAGGTCAGAAGGATCAGCAGGGGCAGGCGCAATCTTGCAGAGTTCATCAGTTCCTTTTCGGATGCGGACTTTGTGCTCAACGCCATGCTGAGCTTACACGAAGAGCCACAGAGGTCTTGCCCAGCCATTCTACGGCTTCGCCCTGTCCGGCCACGAAAGTCCTCTCACCCGAGAGGGGGCGGAGACGTTGGCTTTCCTCAGCTTGAATTGATGCGCCAAGGCCTGACCCGCGATCCGGGAGTCGTATGCGCCCATAGGTCTGCCGGCTGCTTCCAAGGCTGCTCGGGCCATACCGATCCTCAGTTCCTCAGCGTCTTGCCCGTCTTGAGCGTGTACTGGATCCTCTCCTGTGTCTTCTTTTCGCCGCACAAGGATTTGAAACCCTCCCGCTCGAGATCGAGGATGTATTGCTCGCTCACGGGTGTACCCGGGGTAACGTTGCCGCCGCAGAGCACTTCGGCGATCTTTGCTCCCAGTTTCACTTCGTAGTCGGTGACGTAGTCGCCTTGGCGCATCATGTGAACCCCCATCTTGAGTGTGGCGAGAAGGTTTTCGCCGGGGGCGGGGATGTCGGTACGAGGCACCGGGGGCTCATAGCCGGCGCGGACGAGGTCAAGGGCGCGGACTTTGGCGTCGGAGAGCACGCGCTCGCGGTTCATGGTGATGCGATCGCTGTCGCTGAGGAAGCCGAGGGCGCGGGCTTCGTGCGCGGACGTGGCGACCCTGGCAGTGGCAATCGTCTGAAACGCGCGTTTCATGCCTTCCAGCATCTCGACGGATCCGACGAGGGCGTCGCCGGAAATCGTTCCACCGCGCGCGGCAGCCGCGCCGTCGACCGTCCGCAGCAACATCTCTTTGCAGCCCCCGCCGCCGGGCAGCAAGCCAACACCGACTTCAACCAGTCCCGTATAGAGCTCGGCGTGAGGCTGGCGGGACGCGGCGTGCAGCGAGATTTCCGTGCCTCCGCCCAGGCACAATCCAAAAGCCGAGACCACCACCGGCTTTGGCGAAAACTTGATGGCCTGAGTCATGCCCTGGAACTGGCGAATGCCAAGGTCCACGTCATCCCACTCTTCTTCCTGCACGCTCATGAGCAGCAGCATGAGGTTGGCGCCGACGGAAAAGTTGATCGCGTCGTTGGTGATGACAAAAGCGTCGAAGTTTTCGCCGGGGCCGCCGGGCTTGAGGGTTTGCAGAATCAAGCTGATGATGTCGGCCCCCAGAGAGTTCATCTTGCTGTGGAACTCGATGCAGCCCACGCCGTCGCCCAGATCGATCAACGACGCCCCGGAATTTTTCTTCACCACGCCGTTGGACTTCTTGGCCACCGTGACCGACCACACACCGGCGGGAACCGCGACCGGTTTCCAGCTTCCAGTTTCGAGTTCCCAGTACTTGCGCCCCGAAGCCGTCTTGGGGTCATCGCTGTACCAGGATTTCTGGCCTGCGGCGAGCAACTTCTCCACATTCGCCGCCACCGGCTTGCCTTCTTTCTTCATACGGACCACGGTGGCTTCCACGCCGGCAGCGTCCCAGAGTTCAAAAGGGCCCAGTTCCCAATTGAAACCGAGGCGCATGGCGCGGTCGATTTCAACGATCGAGTCAGAGATCTCAGGCACGCGGTTGGCCGAGTAGGTCCACAAATCTGACAAGGCCGACCACAGGAACGCTCCTGCCTTGTCGCCCTTCTGCGGACCACTGCCTTCAAGGCCGAGCAACATACGCAGACGCACGCCGGTATCCTCGACGTTCTTCGCCATGTCGAGCGCGGCGAACTTCGCTTTCTGTTGGGGATGGTATTCAAGCGTCTTCCAGTCGAGAGCTAAACGCTCGTCTTGGCCGGCTCCGCCTTTCCCTTTCTTGTAAAAGCCGCCCTTGGTTTTGTCACCCAGCCATTTTCGCTGCAGCATTTGATTAAAGAAGTCGGGCAGGCGAAGCTCGCTGCGCTCGTCGTGGACATTTGCCGTCATATTGCCAACCACATGCCCCAGTATGTCCAGCCCAACTAAATCAATCGTGCGGAACGTTGCTGACTTNNGGCCACCCGACCGCCTGTCCCGTCAGCGCGTCCACTTCTTCGATGGTAAGGTCAATTTCCTGCATAAGCCGCATCACATTCAACACCGAAAATGTGCCAATGCGGTTGCCGATGAAGTTGGGCGTGTCCTTGGCAATGACGACGCCCTTGCCCAGGCGCACGTCGCAGAAGTGCGAGACCGCTTCGATGGCAGCACGGTCGGCTTCCGGGGTGGGAATGAGTTCGAGCAGGCGCATGTAGCGCGGCGGATTGAAGAAGTGGGTTCCAAACCAAGCCCGGCGGAAATCATCGGAGAACCCCTCGGAGATTTTCCCCACGGGCAGGCCGCTGGTATTGGTCGTGACCATGGTACCGGGCTTGCGAACGGCTTCGACTTTGCGAAGCAGCGTCCGCTTGATGTCCAGATTCTCCACGACAGCTTCAATGATCCAGTCGACTTCAGCCAGCTTCTTCAAATCATCATCAAAATTGCCGACGGTGACGAAACGGGCAAGCGAGGGATCCATGAAGGCGGCCGGCTTGGATTTTTTCGCTGCCTCGAGACCAGCGGCCGCGATCTTGTTTCGGGCAGCAGCATTCGCGCCGGGCGCAACATCTTCGGGCACGATATCGAGCAGGTAGCCGGGGACGCCGGCGTTGGCAAAGTGTGCGGCGATGCGGGCGCCCATGGTTCCAGCGCCAAGGATAGCAACTTTATTAATGCGCTTCATGATCGATCCTCGAGTGGCATGGGATAGCCCCTCTGCTCCCTGTGTCCTCTGTGGTTAAGATTTTGTTGCGGCCATTCACCATCAGAAATCCACTATGGCAGTTTATCCACCGCCCACTCGTTCTTGCCAGTGTCCACCATCACAATGCTGCAGAATCGGCGGCGCGCGTGATTCGTCGAATTGCCGATGAGGACGACGGGAAACTCGTATCGCCCGCGCTTCCGCAGCTTGCCCCGGCCGATTTCATAGGCGGAAGGACCGGGGCTCGAGAAAAATTTCTCGACCGCATCGGTCGTGGCTGTTTTCTTGGCAGGGTTGCTGAGCAGCACCATCCCGTTTTCCACATCGCCAGACTGCCAGGCTTGCAGGAAGTGATCCGCCGCGGCCAGCGCCGCGACGTAGCCCGGCTCGAGAGCAGGAGTAGGCCGAGTCTTGGCTGCCAAAGGGGATGGCAGCAAGGCCAAGGACAGGAACAGGACGAGTGACACAGCTACACGATGCAAGACTTCGCGAACAGGCATGGAAGCATTATGCGGGAAGAAGCGGTTGGAACGAATGCGTGAGTGCTACCAGCCTAGAGTTCGGTACCTGCTTTCACATATTGCAGGGCGCGTCGGGCCATTTGCTTCTCGCCCGTGTAGGCGAGCAGCCTCGGAGCATCTTCAAGCCGCACCCAGCGGGCACGCGCGACCTCAATTCGCATTTCGGGAGCGATAGCGTTGATGCGGCCGGAGCGGTAGCGCATCAGGTAGAAACTGACAATTTTGAAGACCCGAAGCCCGTCGCCCCAGGTGCGCGTATAGACGTACTTGCTGTCGCCGAGTTTGGTGACTAAATCGGCCGTCACCCCAGTCTCCTCATAAACTTCCCGAAGCGCGGTTTCGAGTGGCTTCTCGCCCGCATCGACCAGGCCCTTGGGCAGAGCCAGCACTCG
>PMHI01000507.1:0-2650 GCA_003156615.1 Acidobacteriaceae bacterium
CCTGTGAGACATGCCCTGTCCGCTAAGCGCGGTCTTCCGCCCTTGGGCTTGGCCTTGGCGACTGGGATAAACGGTTCGACCAGTTCCCACAACCCGTCAGGCAAGAGTTCGATGGCCATTGAACAACTCCTTTCCGCCAGGATGTTCCGACTCCTTTCACGGGTTGCTGGAGAAATGAGGTTTTGTGAGACCATTTCAGGTGTTGCTGTCCTTGAGCCCTGCTGCCCCCACCCCTTGCGAAGCCTGACAGAGATAAATGTCGGTAAACAGCCTAGTTGCGGAGTGGTACGCCTCGACGACCCGGCGCTGGAACTCAGCACTGTTCTCTGTGTTGACCAAGCTGATCGTGCAACCGCCGAAGCCGCCTCCGGTAAGGCGCGAACCATAGACGCCTCGCTGACGATCGGCAATCTCAATCATGACCTCCAGTTCCGCACAACTGGCCTGGTAGTCATCGCGCAGGCTGCGATGTGACGCACGCATCAGCGCACCGAACGTGCTGAGGTCACCCTGTTCCAATGCTAGGGCTGCGGACGTCACGCGTTCGTTTTCGGTGACCACGTGGCGAACTCGTTTGTAGAGTGTCGGCGTCAGCCGGCCACGATGATCTTCCAGTTCTCTCAGTTCTCTGCTGTTCAAGTCACGAAGAGCGCGCACATGGGGCAGCGCCTCGGCCAGGAGTCTTACTGCCTCTTCACATTCGGTGCGTCGCAAATTGTATTCGCTGCTGGCCAGTTCGTGCTTCACCTTAGTGTCGCAGACCATCAGAGTGGCATGGTTCGGGATAAGCAGCGGGCGATATTCGAGCGATCGGCAATCCAGCATGAGTGCTTTTCCTGTCTGTCCGTGGCACGCCGTAAACTGATCCATGATGCCGCATCGAGCCCCGACGAATTCATTTTCGGCGCGCTGGCATAGCAAAACGAGCCCTAACGGTTCGATGTCATAGCCCGCGCTTCGAAGTAACGCGTATCCTACCGCGACCTCTAGGGCTGCTGAGGAACTCAGCCCGGCACCGAGCGGAACGTCGCTCCGAATGTAAAGATTGGCCCCTCGCAAGGAATACCCCTCCTGCTGGAGGATCGCCGCCACTCCGCGTGGATAGTCGCTCCAATTTTGGGAGGGAAGCAAATCGAAGTCGCAAGGTCCAGTTCAGCTGATTCATCCAGGTCTTCCGAATAGATGGCCAGCTTGCGATCGTCGCGCGGTCCGATGGCAACCCAACAGGAAAGGCCGATAGCCACCGGCATTACGTAACCTTGGTTGTAGTCGGTATGTTCCCCAATGAGATTCACTCTGCCGGGAGCGAGATACAACCCTGAAGTGCCTCCAAAACGCTCGCTGAACCGGGCCTGCAAATCGCCTGACATCATTTAGTGCACCAATGTAGAAGCATGGACGGTGTTTTTTCCTAGCACAGCCACCTTGGGGAGCCCTGCGGTGAAGGCAGGCATTAAGGCGAG
The DNA here is from genome assembly GCA_003156615.1 of Acidobacteriaceae bacterium. The sequence goes on from PMHI01000507.1 coordinate 1,464, forward strand.
GCCAGCAACCGATAGACGTTGCCGGATCATGCACTAGGACCCCGCGGGAGGTACGAGAGTCATAGCGGCGCCGCTGAAATTGAAGACGTAGTGGGGATACTTGTCGAACAGCTTGAAGTTGTCCTCCATGGTCTTGCGGATATATTCGTCGATGACCTGGGGATACTCCCATCGCCATTCCGTATCGAGATGGGCACAGCCAACCACGTAAAGGGTGGGCTGCTTGCTCAAATCGGGCTTGTCGGCGCTTTGGGCGTGGGCCGCGGCAAGGAACATCAGGCAGGTCAGTGGAATCGTTAGCAAGGTCGTGCAGGATCGTCGCATCGTTACGCTCTCCACGTCGTTTGGAAACTGTCTAGCATAAACCGAAAACCGCTGCCGTTCGTGACTATTTCGGGCGGTTCTGGCGTTCTTCCTGGTTAGGCGACCATAACGCTTATGGTGGTGGCAAGGAAGCTGGGACTGGCGTAAATAGAGGGAAATAGGCGAGCTCTCAGCGGCTATTGCTGAAGCGTCGCTGGCTGATGGGCTGATTGGACCGGAGTCGTCGGCCATGCAGAGAGCGCTGGGATAAACCTCCATGATCGCGCTACGCGCTCACTCCTGGTCATGAAAACGAGAGGCATCGTTTTTCAGGGATGGGACTCGGCAAAGACAGGAATGACGAGCACAACCCCCCACTTGCGGAAACACCTTTCCGCGGGAGCAATAGCCGCGCTCGGCGTTCGACAGGACGATGCAAAAGGGGAGAATGTGAACGTGATTTGATTTAGTATGCCTTCCGTGACCTCACAAGCCGGTATCTTCCCTCTGACGCGCCATTCCGTGCTACTGGCCGCGCAAAGCGCTGATCCCATCGCGCGCGCGCTGGCCATCGAAGCGATAACCCTCGCGTACTGGAGACCCGTCTACAAGTACGTGCGCATGAAGTGGAACATCAACCGCGAGGATGCCGCCGATTTTACCCAGGAGTTCTTCGCGCACCTTCTGGAAAAGGAGTTCCTCAACTCTTACGATAGCCGCAAAGGTCGCCTGCGCACGTTTCTGCGCACCTGCGCTGACCGGCTCTTCATGAATCGGATGCGGGACTGTAAACGGCTCAAACGAGGGGGTGATAGCCCGCATGGTTCACTCGACTTCGAGCAGGCCGAGCGGGAGCTCGCAGCCGTGCCCTCCTCTGAGTCCCC
>PMHI01000507.1:2696-5254 GCA_003156615.1 Acidobacteriaceae bacterium
GAGAGATGACTGCCACCGACCAAGAATTTCGTCGCGAAGCGCAGTCACTGCTCGGAGTAGACATCAGGTGAAGCAACTTTCGGACAGGATCGTCGCCAAGCTCCAGGCTGAGATGCAAGTGCCCGATCTTGCCGGAACGCGTTACAGTGTCGTGCGCCACCNNCCGTGCCCTCCTCTGAGTCCCCGGAGGCGCGCTTCGACAAGGAGTGGGTCCGCAGCCTCTTTGCTCTCGGCCTACAGCGGCTCCGGGCCAGTTGCGCCTCCGGTGACAAGATGATCCACTTTGAACTGTTCGAGCTCTACGACCTCGAGGATGACGATCCGAAACCGTCCTACAGCCAACTCGCCGCGAAGTTCGGACTCGCGACCACGGACGTGACCAACTACCTCGCTTTTGCCCGACGGGAATTCCGCCGTTGTGTCCTCGATCAACTGCGAGAGATGACTGCCACCGACCANNCGTTACAGTGTCGTGCGCCACCTTGCTCGTGGAGGCATGGGCAGTGTGTGGCTGGCGGACGACATGGTGCTGAATCGCCGGGTAGCGCTCAAGGTGCTCGATCTCGTAGCGTCTGCAGACGATCCCGGAGCGCTGCTTCTCCGGGAAGCGCGCATTCTGGCTGGTCTCGAACATCCTGGGATTGTTCCCGTGCATGATGCCGGCACGCTAGCGGACGGCCGCGCATTCTATTGCATGAAGTATGTTGAGGGACAGACTCTTGCGCAGCACAGCGCCGGGAAGAATCTTTCCGAGAAACTGCGGCTGCTCGAACGTATTGCCGAGCCTCTGGACTTTGCCCACGCCCGTGGATTCATTCACCGCGACTTGAAACCCGAAAACATCATGATCGGGGCCTTTGGAGAGGTGCTGGTTATGGACTGGGGGCTGGCGAAAGTAGCCGCCACTGGCCGGAAACCCACGGAGGATGGAATCTCCATGGTTGTGCCTGACCCGCAGAACTCGTCACGCGTCACCGGTCAGGGCAGTGTTCTCGGAACGCCGGGCTACATGTCGCCGGAGCAGGAGCGCGGCGGTAATGAGGTAGACCACCGGACCGACATCTTCTCGCTGGGCGCGCTCTTGGCGTTTATGTTGACTGGAATTTCATCGGAAGAGGCTCCCACAGCCACTCGCGCGGTACCTCGTCCATTGCGCGCGATCTGCGAGAAAGCCATGGCCACCGATCCGAATGCCCGTTACCAGTCCGCACGGGAGATGGCTGCCGATACCGTACGCTACTTGAGCGGTGAACCGGTTCTCGCCTATCCAGAAGGTTGGTTTGAGCGCGTGGGCCGGATTTATGCTCGGCACCGCACCGCCATCGTCCTGGTCGGAGCTTACTTGCTCATGCGCGTCTTCTTTATTTTATTTGCGCGCCGTTAAAGGAATTTCCAGAACCGGGTAATACCACAATAGGACAGGAGATCGAACCATGAATAAGGTCGTTCTGGGTCTGATATTGGGAGCCATTCTGGGTGCTGTTGACGGAATGAGCGCCTGGTTCACGCCCGAGGTGCGTACCCAGATTGTCGGCATTGTTATCGGGTCCACATTCAAGGGCATTATCGCGGGCATCCTGATTGGGGTGTTCGCTCGCAAGGTGCGGTCGCTCGCACTGGGCATTGTGTTCGGTCTGGGCGTCGGCCTTCTACTGGCCTTTATCGTCGCCCAGATGCAACATGGATTCTACTTTCAGATCATGCTGCCTGGGGGGATGGTGGGCCTTATCGTTGGCTATGCCACACAGAGATATGGGCGTGGGCCGCAACCCCAGAGACCTTAGGGACAGCCAGTGGCCCGGAGATCAACTCTGGAATGGAGTTACGGCTTTCGTTGATGAATTGGCTCAACCCTTCTTCCCAGAACACACAATTCTGGTTGCGAGCCATCGATCGCAAGGAGGACGGCGATGACGTTACTGAAAAGCGTCTTCTTTAGCGTTGCTGGTCGGTTTGGTTAGCCTTGACCACGACTAAGTTGGTCGCGGCACGACCCCCCCGAGTGCCACGGAGAAAGATGGAAGCAACGATGCCCACTTTTAGAGCTCCAATGATCAATCTCTACTCGCGCGATTTATCTCAAGCGGCAGCGTTCTATCCGGAACTCGGTTTTGTTGAGACTTTTCGCACTCCGGCATCAGGAGAGCCGGTCCATATGGAACTCACGAAGGATGGATTCACCCTCGGAATCGCGACCATGGAGGCAGCTAAGCAGCATAACCTTCGGCCGGGTGGAGAAGGACATTGGATCGAAATCGTTCTTTGGACCGACGATACGGATGCCGCGGTGAACGCCTTAGTTGCTAAGGGAGCGCCCCTTCTCTCTCCTGCCCATGACTTTCTCGACGGTAAACTGCGCTCTGCCTGGGTCGCCGATCCGGATGGCAATCCCATCCAACTTGTTCAACGGAGACACTGAAACACACCTGCGAGATTTGCGGCCATCCTTGGAAGACCCGGGAAGGCGGTTGGATTAAGACTTTGTGCGACCAGTTACACGGGTAACTTTGGCAGGTATGTCAGCGGAAGCCGGGCGATCGGGAGTGCGCCGGGATAAA
>PMHI01000688.1:0-2482 GCA_003156615.1 Acidobacteriaceae bacterium
CTGAAAGAAGCCAAGGCGGAGTACGCGAAACTGCAATAAGCGACGATATTTGCGTGATTCCGAGAGAGGTGGATTTCGGAGTTGAGGATCGAGGCGGAATGGAACGATGCTCGGCGTCTGGTGAGTGCGGTGCCGGTTCGACTGCTGATCGTGCGCCGGCATTCCCGCACCCATTCGGAGTGGGCTGAAGGCGGTTCGTAGCCGCTCCTTTCACTCATTCTGTTCACGAAGCACTGTTCACGAAGCAGTTGGCGATTACACGTAGTCGAAGTATGCTTGGCGAGTGCCATACTTGGACGAATCCTACCTGGACGATCAGCGAGAACGGCGGCGGCTGGCGGACAACTATGCCAGCATGACGGACGGGGAGTTGCAGCGTCTGGCGCGGAGCGCGGAGTCGCTGACCGAGCTGGCCTGGGACGCGCTCGAAGATGAGATGGATCGCAGGCACCTAGAATTTCCTGATGACGAATGTTCCGACGACCCGCGCACAGAGCCGCGGCAGGAGATGGAAGTTCGGGAGCTTGTGACCATCCGGCAGTTTCGCGATCTACCGGAGGCGCTGCTGGCGAAGGGCAGTCTGGAGTCGGCCGGCATCGAATGTTTTCTGGCCGACGACAACCTCGTCCGCCTCGACTGGTTCATTTCCAACTTCATCGGCGGCATCAAACTCAACGTTCGCGCCGCGGATGCAGCAAACGCGCAGAACCTCCTCGACGAACCGATTCTCGAAGGTCTCTACGTGCAAGGCGTCGGCCTCTACGAACAGCCGCGCTGTCCCAATTGCCAGTCGCTCGATGTGAACTTCCAGGAGTTGGACCGTCCCATCGCCTACATGAGCGCATTCCTGCGGGTGCCCATGCCGGTGCAGCGCCCGGCCTGGCGCTGCCACGCGTGCGATGCCGAGTGGGAAGACGATGGGACTGAGGGCGGTAGGGCGGATCCGCCAAAAATTAGGTGACGTAAGGGCCTGTCTGCGACAATCACAGGCGATCCCTCGGCAAGTTGCTGGAATCTATGCCTGACGAACGGCAAATGCTCTCCGAGACAGTGACCACGCACCTTCTCTGATTGCTTCCTATCCCCTGAGCGTGTCGCACCCGAAGCCGCGATCTGAAGCGCCCTATGGCGAGTTCGCTTGCGTACTGATTCCTAGCCTTCGAAATCCCTTGCGGATTACGTCGAGCGTGTCCTCTGCGAGCTTCAGCGCCGGCAGTTGTTCCCGACTGAACCAGCCGACCTCTGCCGCGTCGCTGGCCGCGGCGAGATCTCCCGCAACCCGGCGGCAGAGAAAATCAATCAAAACATAGTGATATTGCACACGCTGCTCGGTATTGCGCAGGACCCGGTCGTAGACGCCGAGGAGTTCACCGGGCTCGACGGTGAGGCCGGTTTCTTCGCGGGCTTCGCGGATGGTGGCTTCGCACACCAGTTCGCCGACTTCGAGCACGCCTCCGGGGATGGACCATTCCGCCTGCAGCGGTGGATGGCCGCGCTTCACGAGGACTACGCGAGCGTCTTCGATGATGATAGCGCCCACGCCGACCAGCGGAACTTCGGGGAATTCGCGTTGCATGGTGCAAGGATTCTAAAGCATGTTNNCCTGACTCCGTGTCTCCGTGGTTAAATGGTGTTGCCATGGCACTGGAAGAATACAAACGAAAGCGGCGATTTGATCAGACGCCGGAGCCTCCGGCGAAAGTCGAGACCAAGGCGGGACATCGGTTCGTGGTGCAGAAGCATGATGCCACGCGGCTGCACTATGACTTTCGATTGGAGATGGAGGGCGTGCTGAAATCGTGGGCCGTACCCAAGGGACCGTCGCTCGATCCGGCGGACAAGCGGCTGGCCATGCAGGTGGAGGATCATCCGGTTTCGTATTTCGATTTCGAAGGCATCATTCCGGAAGACAACTACGGCGCGGGCACCGTGATGGTATGGGATGTGGGCACGTGGCAGCCGCTTTCTCCGGTACCCGTGCAAGGCAAATACGTGCCGGGAACGGAGGCCGAAGCGGCGGCGATGCTGGCTAAGGGCGATTTTAAGTTCCGTCTGGACGGTAAGAAGTTAAAGGGAGACTTCGCACTGATAAAGATGAAGGGCCGGCGTCCGGGGAGCAAGGGAAACGAATGGCTGCTGATCAAAAAGCACGACGACCACGCGGTGGAGGGATACGACATCGATGCGTTTGACGAGTCGGTGCTGAGCAAGCGCAGCCTGGCCGAGATCGCCGGAGACAAAGGATCGGCCGAGTGGAGGAGTCGTGCGGCAGGCGGCGGGAAGCTGAAAGCGGCCTGGCTGGCGGATGCCGTGGCAAAACTCGATCAGAAAAAAAAACAAAAAAAACTGACCACCGAGGGCACAGAGAAACGCCGGGTAAATCAAGCTGAGCGTTCGAAGAGTTTAGCGAATTCTGCCCCTTCCAAGCTCAAGAACGATCCTGTGTCCTCCGAGCCTGTCCGGAGCGAAGGGCCCCCTGTGG
>PMHI01000688.1:2498-6463 GCA_003156615.1 Acidobacteriaceae bacterium
TGCGCCTGGTCTCGCGGAATCAGAACGAGCTGACGGAGCGTTTTCCTGAGCTCAAGGATTTGCCGAAGTTCATCCAGGCCAAGAGCGCGATTCTCGATGGCGAAGTGGTCGCGCTCGATGAGCTGGGGCGGGCGTCGTTCAGCCTGATGCAGCAACGGACCGGCTTTCGTCCCGGCGGACGGCGTGTCGCGAACAAGGCGGATGTGCCAGTGTTGTATTACGCATTCGATCTGCTTTATCTCGATGGCTACGATCTGCGGCGGGTGCCGCTTGAGGAGCGGAAGAACAAGCTGGCTTCGCTTTTGGTCACGGGCGATTCCGTCCGCTATTCCGATCATTACGAGAAGCAAGGGAAGGCGCTGTTTGAGATGGCGCGCGCGAAAGGCCTCGAAGGCATCCTGGCCAAGAAGCGCGACAGCCTTTACCAGGAGCGGCGCACCAGCGAATGGCTGAAAATCAAGGTCAGGCACCGGCTGGAGTGCGTGATCGGAGGATACACTGAACCGGAGGGCAGCCGCGCACATTTCGGGTCGATTGTGCTGGGACTTTATGACGGCCGGGGACGGCTGATCCATGTGGGACAAGCGGGCAGTGGATTCGACCAGAAGTCACTCGATGCGGTCTCGAAGCTGCTGAAGAAACGCGAGACCAAGAAAAACCCGTTCTACGGCGAAGTCGAGGCGCTGCGCAAAGTGTACTGGGTCAAGCCGGAGCTTGTAGCCGAGATCGAGTACGCGGAATGGACCGATGGAGCGAACACAGGAAGCGGCCCGAAGTTGCGGGCTCCGGTGTTCCTCGGTCTCCGCGACGACAAAGATCCACAAGATTGCCTGCTGGACGAAGCCCGAACAACTGGGAACTGAGAACTGTTACTTGATCTCCTTCGTCGCCAGCATCGTACCGAAGTCGTGGCCGCCGGGGTCGACTGCGCGGGCGACGACGGCGGCAAATGCGTTTCTCAGTTCGGGATACTTCGCCACCAGCGCNNCTGATACCTCACAATCAAGTCCAGATCATCGCCCACGACCAGGGGAAGAACCGCGGTGAGCTTGTAGGTTGCGGCCCCGGCGGAGGTTGCGGCGGCGGTCCCGGAAGAGGTTCCGGAGACAGGAGTTCTGCCGAAAAGATCTACGGTTTTGCCCTCGATCGGGAAATCGGACGGCTGTAACTTCTGCGACTGGTCGTAAAGATCGTCGGAAGCCTTGGTGCTCATGAACGGCAGAGGCGAGACCAGGGAAATCGCCTCCAGATAGTAGAGCCAGGCGTTGTGCAGCTGGCCCTTGACCTGGAAGTCGCGCGCGCGCGAAACAAACCAGCTGGTGTCGTGACCGGCAGACTGCAGGGCTTGGATATACAGGCTTCCCAGCTTCCAGTCGGAACCCTGTTGCTCGAGGATCAACGAAACCGCATAGGGGCCTTTGGATGAGGCTGCGTCCAGGATGACAACGCCATACTTGCCGGGTGGAAGATTGTTCAAGGAGAATACCGCGCTGTCGTGGGTCTGGCCTTTGCTCCCGAAGACACCGCAGAAAAACTCCGCGCGAGGGATGGGCCCTGGGCCTTCTGCTTCCAACAGAAAAGGCGGACGAGCCGTGGCCTTAGAACTGGCAAGGGCAGACTGGCTATCCTTGACAGTGGCCTCAATCCCTGAAAAATCGGAGGCGACGCTTGCCATGGCGCTCTGGCGGAGCGAAGCCGTATCGCCTTTTGCGACCAGGTCGAAGGAGCGAAGAGCCGCGCCGATGAGGACGGCACGCGTGGCTTCACCCATATCGCTGGCCGTGAGGCAGTTCTCCGCCAGAACACTCGATGCGGAAAATACCAGAAGAGCCAGGATGGTGACGGATCCCTCGCTTTTCAGGAAACAGCGTCTTAGGAGGCAGCCCGCGTCCCTCACGTCTTACCCCTCTCCAAGAGACAGATTGTACGCCCCAGGCGAATTCCAGTAAGTGCAAGAAGTTGCACATCTGGGTCTGGGGGTGGTATCGAAGTTCGGCCTGCAAGAGAGTGGAGTCAGCACGTTCTATGAGTCAGCACGTTCTATCGCGTAGCGAAGCTGTTGGGGGTGGCTGGCGCGCACGCAGGGCCAACAGCGGTGCTAGAATTGCAGCAGTACATCTGCCGTCTTTTCCAGCATAAGTCGGGTAAAGGTCGAAGTGGAGGTTTTCTCATGAGCGCAGGATTGAAGTTTACCGGGCTGCTGATAGCGGGCGTCCTGTGCCTGCCAGGCATGGGACGGGCTGACACGCAGACAACGCCGCATCGCGTACACAAGGCGAAGAAGCAACAGCCACCACCCTTGCCACCTCCACTACCATCGGGACCGCAGGGTCCCGTGCCCCAGGTTCCGCTGGATGCTATACCGGCGGTGGCGCCCCAGGTGAGTTACCAGGATGGACTGCTGACCATCGTCGCCCCAAACTCCACGCTGGCTGACATTCTGCGTGGCGTGCGCAAGCACACCGCAGCCGATATCGAAATCCCGTCTACCGCCAGTGAGCGGGTGGTGACGCGCCTAGGTCCGGGTCCAGCGCGAGAAGTGATGGCCGAGCTGCTGAATGGATCCCGCTTCAATTACATATTGCTGGGCTCCCCGGACAATGCCAACCTGCTGGTGCGGGTAGTGCTGGTGGCTAAGACGTCCGACACGCAAAGTGCAGGGGCGGCAGGCGCAGCCCAGTCTCCGCAGGCGGCCGGCGCTGCGACGGAAGCTGCCGAAGCCGAAGCCGCGGATGACGCCGACGATACCCCCGACTCGGGCACGGCGGAGGCGGAACAACCCCCGGCTACCTCGGATCAGCCTGGGGTAAGAACTCCTCAGCAGATGTTGCAAGAGATGCAGCAGCGGCAATTGCAGATGCAGCAACAGTCCACACCCGCGCAACCAGGGATTGTCCCCGCTGGCCGGCCCGGTGCAGCAATTCAGCCGGGGCAGCCGCAGCAATCGCCGGACCAGCAACAATAGCCGTGCCCCAGCGGTTATCGAGGTATCTTAAAGCTGCGTCTTTGACTTTCGTGGTCGATCAGGGCTGATCGCCAGCGCGGTCCAAGCGCGCTTCCGAGCCTGCATGCAGCGGTCTGCCGACTCGCGCGGTCACCTCAGCGTCAGAACCGTTCAAGGCTTTCTGAAGCAGATTCCAGTCGCGGGCAACGTCGCTTTCCGAAACCTTGGGCGGTTTCCCCCGCCTCAGTTCATCCCGGAGGCGAGCCTCCAGAAGCTCCTGCGTGAACGGCTCGGGCGCATCATTGGGCAGGATGTTGCTCCCTGAGATGCCCACACTCACCACTTCCTCTCCCATGGGAACGCGCAGCAGCGGGTGTCCCTGAGCATCGAGATCCGGTTCCGCGTTACGCAACAGGCGTCCCCATTTTTCCAGACGGGCGCCACTGGTTTCCCCAGCGGGATCAGCCACCAGATGATTCAGTTCGCTCTGATAGGAGCGGCGATCCTCGGCCCCGAGCGGCGGCTCCAGAGCGCGCCCGGCGTTGAACACCAGCGCCTGCTGCGCCGGATCAAAGCGGCCTGCACCCGTGCCCTCATAGACAGCCAACACGCAACCGGCAAAGATCGGACTGGCCACGGCACTGGGAATCATGTACTTCTTTGATTTGAGGAAGGATTCGACCACGCCGTGTACCCGCGTGCTGCGCGCCATGCTGCCCGGAATCTGCGGGATCACAAACCGCGAGGACTGCAATTGTGGATGCCGCGCGCTGAAGTTAATCATCGTCTTCGCCATCTGCTTCGGGGTGGTGATTCCGACATCGGCGACCACGCTTCGGTGCAGGGATTTCGGATAGTAAAAGTTGATGACGTCCTTGGCGAAATCGGCGCAGTTGTGCGAGACCGTCCGGAAGTGAGAACGATTCGGCGACGAGTTGTATCTGGCAATGAAGGCTTTGTCCCGCGCCGAGGAGGTTTCGATTGCAAAGGCATAGGTCGTGCGGTCGTAAGCCGTGCCCAC
>PMHI01000688.1:6532-13761 GCA_003156615.1 Acidobacteriaceae bacterium
TTCCCAGTTCTCCGGGAGCGCAGGGACGCAGCACCAGCGGCGTCTCGGCGCACACTCCCGACAAATACACCGCCGCATGTCCCGTGGCCGTGAAGAATCCCAGCTTGCCGTAAGGCTCTTCCAGCAAAAGAGTGGCCGAGGCTCGAGCCACACCGGCGCAGGTCAACCCCAGCACAAGCAACGTGCCCAACCAGCGCCGTATTTTCCCCAGACAAGGCATAGATCTTCCCGGATCACGAAGATGTACTCTCTAGTCTCCCCTCTCAGACCCCTTCAGGTCTGAGCAAGAGTGGACATCTCCGTCTGTAAGAACCCCTTCTCAATAGCTTAGTTGCCACAAACAGGGAGTGCGAGTTACGGAAGGGAGAGGCTAAACAGGGCATTTGGGCATACAGCGGCTACCCGATACAAAAATAAATCGATATATGCAAGTGTGAAACGAATGTTAAATCTCGATCAGACCAGCTGGAGACGAAAAAGCGAATCAACCCAATTCAGATTCTCGATGTAGCGTACGCACACGACCAGCATTGATCCCTCTACCTTGAATTCCTCGACTTCGATTCCCCACCAGGGCCTGTAGGCGGTGCGATAACGTCCGCCAAGTCGATACTTTGCGAGCCGGATTGATTCCCAGACACTGGGCGCAGGCGGAACGCTCCCAAAGTCCTCGGCAGGGAACGTTTTGCGAGTAAGTCATGTGTTTCTATNNCACTTCGTCCTCATCCCCCGCCAGCCTGTCGAGCAGCGGAAGGAACTTCCGGTCTCCACTGTTGCCCATCGCGACGACCGCATTCCGGCGCAGGCCCTCCCGCTTCGCCCGCCGCACCGGGGATCCGCGAAAGGTGCGGCGAAATTCTTCCGCGCTCATCTCGGCCAGCCAGTCAAGCGCTGGATTCACCAACTCCTCCCGCGCCTGAAATTCAGCCGCGCTCGTAGCCGGAGCCTTGCGGTTCCAGGGACAAACATCCTGGCAGATGTCGCACCCGAAGACGTGCCGCCCCATCCCGTGGCGCAGCTCTTCATCCTGAGGAAGTGCGCCTCGCTTCTCGATGGTGAGGTAGGCGATGCACTTATTGGAATCGAGCTGATAAGGCGCGATCAGCGCGTCGGTGGGACAGGCATCGATGCAGCGCGTGCAGCTGCCACAGCGGTCAGGCGGGGGCAGGTCGGGCGCAAGATCGAGCGAGGTAAGGATCACGCCCAGAAACAGCCACGAACCCAGCTTCTGATTGATGATGCACGTGTTCTTCCCGATCCATCCGATGCCGGCGTACTTCGCGGTCACGCGCTCGACGATCGGCCCGGTGTCGACGTAACAGCGCGTGATGGCGTCGCCGCTTCCACATGCATTTCTCACCGCGGCTTCGACGCGCCGCAGGCGCGGCATCACTGCGTTGTGATAGTCCTGAAGGCCCCAGGCGTAGCGGGAGATCCATCCGCGCCCTGCGTCCTCAGGCCGCGCCTCGGTGGAATAGGGTTGCGCCGTGTTGTAGTTGATGGCGCAAACCACGACGCTGCGAGCCCAGGGAACGGCGTGCGCGAGCGACGCGCGCTTCAATCGTCCCTGCTCATCGCGCGCCTCCAGGTACTTCATCTCGCCGGCGTGCCCCTCGGCAATCCAGCGGGGAAAGTACTCCAACTCTGGAGCGTCATCGACGGCAGCGATGCCCACGAGCTCAAAACCCGCTTCCGCGGCGGCTCGCGTTACCGCAGCCTTGATTTCAGCGGCTGGAAGCATGGTAGATGGAAACATCGCATCCATGTTTTTCGGGCTTTCGAGAGAAGCGCCAGTCCCAATTCAGATCCCCAGCTTTTTCACTTCCTCGTTGTAGTACTTGCGGTAGAGGATATCCCACTCCTGTGAGCCTTCGAGGATGGTGCGCTTCTGGCTTTCGATCTTCTGGCGGGCGGCCTGATCGATTCTCTCTTCGTGATTGAGAAGGTCTTCGAGGATCTTGCGGGTTTCCTGGCGGATGGTGTTGGGGTCTTCGATGAAGTCGACCTCGTCCATCTGTTTGAGCGTGTCGGCAACCGCTCGCGCCAGCACGTTCACTTTGTCGCGGCTCAGTCTCACAGCACCGCCTTGTACTTGCGCACCAGTTCGGTCTTGACCTTGCGGAACATCTCCTGGTAGTTGGCGCCGGTCTTGTTCATTTCCTCGGAATAGGCTTCGAGGATGACGCGGACCTCGTCGTTGATGCGGTCTTCCAGGGTCAGTTCTTCGAGCAGGGCAGCATGGACGCGCTCCGTCACCTTGGGCACGACCGAGGTTTCGATGGCCTTGGCGGCGATCAATTTCTTGGTAACTTCGCGGGCCAGGTAGCCCACATATTCCTTGGAAAGAAGCATGTGCGGATCGAATGTCCTGTGTCAGCGGGAGCTTGTCTGCGAATTGTAAAGTGTAACACAGCGGGTTGGGCGTGGACGCGCGCAGCACCCTGTCAAGTGGCGCGCGCATCCATAAAGAGACACAGCACTTCACACCTCATTCAAGGAGAAATTATGCCTTTCGTCCGAATCGATCTTCTCGAAGGCAAGTCGCCGGAATATCGCGCACAGGTTGGCCAGATCGTCTATCAGGCGTTGTTGGATGTGCTCGGCGTTCCTCCAAACGATCGCTTTCAAGTCCTCGCCGAGCATTCCAAATCTGGTTTGCAGTTCGACCGGGATTATCTCGGAGTCCATCGATCGGACGACTGCGTTTTCTTGCAGATCACGCTGAACAGCGGCCGTACGCTTGAGATGAAGCAGCGCTTCTATAAAGCGGTTGCGGACGGTTTGCATGAAGCCCTGAAGCTGCGCCGGGAGGATGTCTTCATCAGCCTGGTTGAGGTGCCGAAGGAAAATTGGTCGTTTGGCAATGGCGAAGCGCAGTACGTATCCCCCATGCGCTGAGCCGGATGCCGCAGGATACAATCGGCGGCATGAAGAAGCTCAGCTTGTCGGACTACCAGGCGCTGGCGGAGTTCCGCTACCAGATCCGCCGTTTTCTCCACTTCAGCGAGCAAGTGGTAAAGCGGGCAGGCCTGGAGCGGGGCCAGTACCAACTCATGCTGGTGATCAAGGGCATGCCGGCCGGGGTGCGGCCGCGGATTCGCGAATTGGCCAACCGCATGCAAATCCGCCACCATAGCGCCGTGGAACTGGTGAATCGCCTAGAGGCCGGAGGATTTGTCCATCGCACGCGCGCTCATGACGATCGCCGCGAGGTCCTGCTTGCGCTCACTTCCAAAGGCGAGAAGGTTCTCGGCGAACTGGCGCTTCATCATCACGACGAACTGCGCTTGGCTGCACCGGAGCTGGTAGCCGCTCTTCGCCGCATTATGCGGGAAGGCAACGATGCCCCGGCCTTGCATTGGACCTTGTCTCCGGAAAAGGGAAGAACAGCGAAGCATCCATGACCCCGTGAGGTCGACTCGCTACGGCTTGTTTTCCGCTGCCTCGATGAGCGGCCGCAACGATTCCACTGAGATTCCCAGCGTGCCGCCGGAGAAGCCGTCGATGTAGGCGGAGTTCACTCCGATCACTTCTGCGTTGGAATTGAACACCGGCCCGCCGCTGCCCCCGTGCGCCGTGGGCGCATCGTAGATCAGTTTGTCGCCCACCACATCGCCCAGATGGCCGCACGTGGTCGAAGGACGAATCAGCGACAACGCCGCCAGTTCGCTGGCCGCCGTAATGTCGTTGTGCCGGTACGCCAGTCGCTTGTAAATCCCGCTCGGCGACTTGGCCACCATCCCGGCTATGCCCATGGGATAGCCGACCACCGTCACCAGTTCTCCGGGCAAGGCAATCCCTTTGGCCAGCGGCAGCACGGCAATCCCGCGCACCGCGGTTTTATCCTCAATCTTCAGCACAGCCAGATCGAGGGTGGGAGAAACAGCGCCCGGCGTCAAGGTCACGGGCATAGGTGAGCCCGGAAAGAAGACCACCAAACTCTCGAGCATCGCGGTTGCGCCATTATCCATCAGCCCCTCGGCTTCGCTATCGCCATACCAGGGCTCGGCCACATGCCGGTTGGTAGCCATCAGGCCGTCCCCCACGAGAAATCCGGTACCCGAGACGCGCGCCCGAATGGCTGGCGACTGGTGGGGGAACCCAACCTGGTACACGCCGTAAATGTAGCCAATGGAATTCCGGTACCGGTTCAGGACCAGAGCCGGCATCGCCTGCTCTTTCTCGAGTTGCGCCACCTGCTGGGTAAGCTGCTGCACCTGCTGGTGCAGCTCATCGGGCTGCACACTCTGCGCCGTGACGGGCGCGTAGTAGTGGAACATGGCTACGGCGCCGAGCAGCAACACAATTCCCAGCGCGGCCTGCACCATCCGCTGCCAGCTATCGCTCACTTCATTGGATTGCTGCGGAATCTCCGGTCCGGACATGAGTGCTCATCTTCCCGCGTCCGGCAAGGCTTTTCCACGGTACGGAAGATGATGAACAGGGGATACCGAAACGGTCTTGAGGATGGCAGCCTGCCGTCCCCAGGGACGGAATCGGTCTTTACTGACTTTACTTTGGACTACGGCTTCGCGATTCCCAGGCGTCGGGCCATCTCGTCGTAGAGAAATCCTTCTCCCGCAACGTAGGGCTGCACCCACTCGCCGTCGATCACGAATTGTGGAATAGCCTGCTTGCCGGTGCGCTTGACGATCTCCTCTACCGCACCTGGCGTGGTCTCGACGTCAATCTCTTTGTAGGGGATGTTGTGCTTGGCCAGAAAGCGCTTGGCCTCGCGGCAATCCGGACACCAAGCGGAGGAGTAAACAGTAAGCTNNCCGGTGTTCAGCGTGGAAGCCGGCTCAAACAGCAGAATCCAGCATTCTTCGTCGGCGACCGGGCGGTGCTCCACGCCGCGCGGGACGACGATGAATTCGCCTTCTTCGATCCATTCCTGGCGATCGCGGAACTCCATGCGGAACCGCCCCCTCACCACCAGAAACATCTCGTCTTCCTGCTCGTGATGATGAAACACGAACTCGCCCTTCAGCTTGTCGAGCTTCACATGTTGACCATTGAGCTCGGCGGCAATGTAGGGCTTCCAGTATTCCGAAATCTTAGCGAACTTGTCAGCGATATTGATCTTATCCACGTACTCCCTCCGGTAGGTACACCGCATCTCCAGATTCGTTTGGGAGCGAGTTGGTCGCAAAAGAAGTGTTCTGCGGCTTCTCTCCGCGGCCTCGGCGTGAAAGCCTGGAGGTTTTGCGAAACAAAAGCCGCCAGCTTTCACCGGCGGCTATGAATCGACTGGTCAAGATTCGAAACATCGAGAGTTTAGAAGCCGGATGTTCCCGGGTTCAGGTGCCCGCCGTGCAATGTCATTCGCACACCGCGCTGGGTATTCACTCGGGTGGTCGTGCTCCAGTCCACCTCGTCCGTGCTCACCACGCCGCCTCCTCCACGGGCCAGGGTGTAGGTGATACGGCCGTCCTGGTATTGATAGCTCCCCACGGCCAGAACCGTGCCCGTGTTTAGGATGAACACTGGCCCACCTGCCGTCGCTGCCGTCGCTGCCGTCGCTCCAGAACTTACATCCCGTGAAACGAAATCAGCGTAGGACGCTCGAGGAACTTCTAGCGCTGCCGAAACCTCTGTGGCCGCCGTGACTACACTACTGCGGGTAGCGAGAGTGAGCCCGGCACCGCTATTCTCAGATTCGCGGAACGACTGGTTCCGCGGCTCGCCAAACGAACGCGATCCGGGTCCGGACGCCGAAGCCACTTGCGGGAGTTGCACGTCGTCCATCAGACGCAAGCTGAGCACAGTCTCCCCCTTGAGTTGGGGACGGGGACCGCGTGCCGGCAACATGATCACCTTCCACGGCCACAACGGCGGCAGCATCCATTCCACGACGTCGCGCTTGGCATGCCCTTTGCCGTCGATCTTGCCTTCCTTATCGACCTTGTATCCACGCGTCGCGATGACTTTCGCTTCCAAAGGCACATCGCCGCTAGGCAATCCGATGCGATCAAACTGCAGCTTCAGATAGCCCTTGCCCACAAAATGCCCGGGATCTTTCGCGGCTTCCAGATGGCCCACCAGGTAGCTGCCGCGTGGAACCGCCTGTTGGCCGAATTCGGTAATTCCGCGGAGGTGGCACAGTACCGGGTCGCCGACCGCGGCCGTTGCCGAGGACAAGTTAGGTTCGTTCAGAGTGCATTGCAACAGAGTGCCGGCGGGCAGTACGACATCCCGTGCCCCGGCCCTGGCAGTCAGACCTAGTACGGCTACGACAAGAGTTGCCCAAACCAGACTGTACTTCATACATCCTCCTTGGTTTCCGCACGCCCCTGTTCGTTGGCGGGTCAGCCCCACCCGCCCAGTGTTGCGCATCTAATCACAGTTTTCTCTTGGGGTCAATTGATTTCCAATAATTTTCAGCGGAACTGCCTTCTACACGCCGCATTCGGGAAACCATGGGAAGGATGGGATGACAAAAGAAAAAGCCGCCAGGTTCACTGACGGCTGATGGCTGGTAGCTTAGGGGCTAGCTGTTCTCGTACAACAGTACGCCTTCGGTCTTTTCCGCGTCCACCGGACGGTAGAACAGCTTGTTATCTTCGAGGAAGACCTCGATAAATGCCGGACGCGTGGTGATCGTGCCTTGAATCAGCGCCTCCGACAGCGGGTCTTCAATGTATTTTTGCAATGCCCGGCGCAGCGGCCGCGCTCCGTAGGTGCGGTCGGTGAGGGTTTGGCTGAGGATCCACTTCTTGGCCTCATCCGCCACCGTCACCGTGATCGCCTTCTGCGCGAGGTTCGTATTGAGCTGCGTGACCATCAACTCCAGAATCTGGATCAGGTCGCCCTCGCCCAGAGCGTTGAACAGAATGATCTCGTCCAACCGGTTCAGGAATTCTGGATTGAAGGTGCGCTTCACTTCGCCCTTCACCAACTCCTCGACCTTGCTTGAAACCATGTCGTCCTGCGTCGACTGGAAGCCAAATCCCTCGCGCTTTTGCAGGTGCCGCGCCCCAATGTTCGAGGTCATGATGAGGATCGTGTTCTTGAAGTCGACCGTGTTGCCCAGCCCATCGGTAAGCTGTCCGTCTTCAAAAACCTGCAGCAGGATGTTGAACACATCGGGATGTGCCTTCTCGATTTCATCGAGCAACACCACCGAATACGGCGCCCGCTTCACCCGCTCGGTAAGCTGGCCGCCCTCTTCGTAGCCCACGTATCCCGGAGGCGAGCCGATCAGTTTCGAAACCGAATGCTTCTCCATG
>PMHI01000688.1:13805-19356 GCA_003156615.1 Acidobacteriaceae bacterium
GCGTTGATCGATTTATCCTGCGAGATGATCCGCCGGTGCAACTCTTCTTCGATGCGCAGCAGCTTCTGCGTCTCTTCTTCCTTGATCGAGGTAATGGGAACGCCGGTCCAGCGTGAAACCACATCTTCGATGTCCTCGCGGCCGACTACGCCGGTCGAGGATTCATCCAGATGATATTTCTCGCGCAGCGCCCGCAAATTCTCGCGTTCCTTGCGTTCTTCATCCGAGTAGAAACGGGCCTTCTCGAACTCGTGGTTCGCGATCGCGTTCTCCATGCGATGCACGATGAACTTGATTCGCTTCTGGACCTCGGTGATCTCCTCCGGCTGCGAGGTCTGGCGCAGCTTCACCCGNNGGAATGTAGCGGTTCGAATGCGACACCGCGAAGTTGATGGCATCGTCGGTATAAGTGACGGCGTGGAACTTCTCGTACCGGTCCTTGATACCGAACAGCACCTTCACGGCGTCCGCCTCATTTGGCGGAGGAACCTTGACCGCCTGGAAACGCCGCTCGAGCGACCGGTCTTTCTCAATCGACTTGCGGTATTCGCCCGGAGTGGTTGCGCCGATGCATTGAATCTCGCCGCGGGATAAAGCCGGCTTCAGGATGTTTGCGGCATCGAGCGAACCTTCCGCCGATCCCGCGCCCACCAGCGTATGCAGCTCGTCAATAAAGATGATGGAGTTCTGCGACTCCATCAGCTCTTTCATGATGGTCTTCAGCCGCTCTTCGAATTGCCCGCGATATTTCGTACCGGCAACAATCAAGGAAAGATCGAGCGCCAGAATTCTCTTGTCGGCCAGAAATGACGGAACTTCGCCGTCGGCGATGCGCTGAGCCAGCCCTTCGACAATGGCCGTCTTGCCCACGCCTGGCTCGCCGATCAGCACGGGGTTGTTCTTGGTACGGCGGCACAGAATCTGGACCACGCGTTCGAGTTCTCCGTCGCGGCCCACCAGCGGATCCAGTTGGCTGTCCATCGCCGCCTGGGTCAGATCGCGCGAAAACTCGCTTAACAGAGAGGATTCACGCTGTCGCTGCGGCTGCGTTTTTTCCTGGCTGGTGCGGGCCAATTCCTCCCGAATGGTCGCCAACCGCAGCCCGCGCTCGTGCAGAATCTCCGCCGCAAAGCACTTTTCCTCACGCAGCAGTCCCAGCAACAGATGCTCGGTCCCAATGTGGCGGTGCGAGAGCCGCTCCGCCTCTTCCGCGGCAAAGGCCAGCACGCGCTTGCACTCGTTGCTCAGCGGAAGATCCACCGAGGTCGAAACCTTTTCCCGAATCGTGGTGTGCCCCTCGATCTGCTTGCGGATGGACTCAACCGAGGCGTGCGACCGCAGGAACCGGTTGGTCAGGGCTTTATCTTCGCGCAGGAGCCCCAGCAGCAGATGCTCGGTCTCTATGTAAGGAGACCCGAACTGGCTTGCTTCGTAGCGCGCAAAGAAGATCACGCGCCTGGCTTTCTCCGTATAACGTTCAAACATAGCCCTTCCCCCTGAACCCACCGGCCGAGAAGAACTTAGATCCGCTCGACCTCGACCCTTCATCGCCGACGGGCATAACCAGCCCTACTATCGTCATTATGCAATCAAACAGCCACCAAGCCCAGTACCCGAACGTGTTTATAAATGTTACCGAAGGAACCTGTTCAGGCGCCTTTGGCTGTTGATTGACCGGTTTCTTGCACATTGTCTTACTAATCTTGCTCTTTCTCATCCCCCTACACCGGCAACGACGCCGGCTTGATTTCCTCCACGCGTCCCCGTTCCAGCCGCAAAACCCGATGGCAGCGCCGCGCGAACGACAAGTTATGCGTTGCAATAAGGGAGGTGAGCTGGTGCTCGCGATGTAGGCGCGCGATCAATTCGAAAACCGCTTCCGCAGTCTGCCCGTCAAGGTCCCCGGTCGGCTCATCCGCCAGCAACAATTTTGGAGCGGTAATGAGCGCCCGGGCCAGTGCCACCCGCTGTTGCTCTCCGCCCGAAAGCTCTCCCGAACGGTGATGCGCGCGTTGCTCCAATCCGACCTCACGCAGCCAGCGTGAGGCTTGCGGCTCCGCCTCTGCCCAGGTGCATCCCTGCACCAGCAGGGGCATCGCCACGTTTTCCGCCGCCGTGAATTCCGGCAGCAGATAGTGAAACTGCCAGACAAAGCCCGCCTCGCGATTGCGAAACTCCGCTGCTTCGTCCGCCGACAACGCATTNNAGCATCTCCCCGCGCTTCACCTCAAACGACAAATTTTCAAAGAGCACCAAGTCCGATTCGCCGGACCGGAAAACCTTTTTTAAGCCTTGAACCCGGAGCAGCGCATCTTGTTCCGTCACCTGCCCTCTTAGATGCACGCTGCCTCCGCCGAGGTCCATCCTCTCCCCGCCTTAATTGCCCGGAGACCGGAACGGTAGAAGGCCATCTTCTCACATCGAGGCCGAGGCTTCGCTATAGCACGTTCGAACCATATCGAACCCGTAAAGACAACACCCGCTGAAAACGGTACTCGGGGCTTCGCTCCTAGGATGCGGCCGGCGTCACGGCCGAGCATGCTCAATTCCACAACCGGAACTTTCGCCCCCAAGCCAAACAAAACATTGAGATCACGCAACAACTTCTAGACCTCGACCTTGGCTTCTGCGCCCGCCAGGTTGCGCAGCGACTCCTCGTAAGGCGCGCGGGCGATGCCACGCTCGGTAATGATCGCGGTCACATATTTCGCCGGAGTCACGTCGAAGGCAGGATTCTCGATGGACACGCCGTCCGGCGTCATCTGTTTTCCGGCGATGTGTGTGACTTCCATGGCATTACGCTGCTCGATTGGAATCTTGCTGCCGTCTGCCGTAGCGAGATCGATGGTCGAGATGGGCGCGGCCACGTAGAACGGAAGGCCGTGCTCCTTGGCCAGAACGGCGATGGTGTAGGTACCGATTTTGTTGGCCACGTCACCGTTCGCCGCGATGCGGTCCGCGCCCACCACGATGGCTCCAACCTTGCCCTGTTTCATCATCGCGCCTGCCATGTTGTCGGAGATCACGGTCGTGGGGATGCCGTCTTTCATCAGCTCCCAGGCGGTAAGTCGCGAGCCCTGCAGGAAGGGCCGGGTTTCGTCGGCGTATACGTGGATCTTCTTGCCTTGCTCGACCGCCGTGCGGATCACGCCCAGCGCGGTTCCGTACCCTGCCGTAGCCAGCGCGCCGGCATTGCAGTGCGTAAGCACGCCGCCTTCGCTCGGCATCAACGTGGCACCGTGGCGTCCCATGGCCTGGTTGGCGGCGATGTCTTCGGCGTGCATCCGCTTGGCTTCCTCGATGAGTTCGTGCTTGATTTGCGCGATGGGACGAATACGCACGCGCTCGAACTTCTCCTGCATGCGGCGGATTGCCCAGAAGAGGTTGACCGCAGTCGGGCGGGTCTTGCCGATTACGTCGCAGGCCTGGTCGAGGTCGCGTTTCAGGTCGGCTGTGGATTCGGCTCTGGAGTTCTTGACGGCCAGCGCCATCCCCATGGCCGCGGCCACGCCGATGGCCGGCGCTCCGCGCACCACCATGGTGCGGATGACGTCGGCCACCTGCTCGTGCGTCTTGCAGGTGACGTAGGTTTCTTCCGTGGGCAGCTTCGTCTGGTCGATGAAGCGTACGCCGTGGTCCGTCCACTCGAGAGTTTGAATCATGAAACAGTCGTTGGTCGTTCGTCGTTGGTCATGGACCCGTTCTACGCTCTGTGCGCCCCGCAACGGTTCCCCGGAACATTCGTCACTGCCGGCCGCCCGCAGATTTCGCAACTGGCGGCCACTGCAAAAATCATGGGCGCAGTGTCTTCCATCTGCATGACATGCTCGGCGCGGACGTCGCGGGCGGTGAAGATGGACACGAACGGCGCCGGGACCGCGGCCTTTTCCACGCTGGGCCTTCCTTTTGCTTCTTCACGCTCCACCAGGCACATAATCGCAACCACGTGGAATCCGAATTCACGCGCCGCTTCGATCGCCTGCACCGTGGAGGCGCCGGTGGTGCAGACATCATCGACGATCACCACGCGCGCACCCTTCTCGCGAAAGCCCTCGATGCGCTGTCCGGTCCCGTGTTGCTTTTCGGCCTTGCGTACCAGAAAACCATGCAGGTCGTTGCTCACCACCGAAACCGCCGTCACGATGGGATCCGCTCCCAGAGTAAGGCCGCCAATGGCCTGCGGCTTCCATTCGCGCTGCCGGATTTCGCTAGAAAACACTTCGCCGGTCAGGCGCGCACCCTTGGCGTCGAGAGTCGTGCTTCGGCAGTCGATGTAGTAGTCGCTCGTGCCGCCCGAAGAGAGCTTGAACTCGCCCAGCCGGAAAGACTTGGCAGCAAGCAGGCGCAGCAGATCCTGGCGCGGGGATTGCATGAAATCTTACGATACCACGGCGAATCGGCCTCCGTCCGGCCCCGCCGGTCTGCGGTCTCGAGCTCCCCGTCTGTCAGGCGTGGTAACCTGAATATTCTTCCTACAAACGAT
The DNA here is from genome assembly GCA_003156615.1 of Acidobacteriaceae bacterium. The sequence continues at coordinate 18,289 of PMHI01000688.1, forward strand.
GCTTCGAGGTATGAAATTGCAGAGTGCGCGAAAGCTTTTCTTCTTCTTTCTTACTGGTCTCCTTCTTACAAACTTGAGCGATTCCCGGCTGGTTTCGATGGCGTTCGCCGAGGGCACGCGCGTCTGGGAGCAGTCGAAATTTGACGAACTCAGCAAGGGCACGGCTACGGGCGTGGCGATTCGCAGCGTTGGCGGCCTCGAGCTGGCACCCACGTTCAAGAGCCTGTATGCCACGCCTTCCACCTATATCTGGGCGATTGCAGCCGATGGCGCCGGTAACGTCTATGTGGCGGCGGGCCAGCCAGCCCGCGTGTACCGCATCACTCCCGACGGCAAGGCAACGATCATTTTTGAACCCAAAGAACTCCAGGTGCAGGCACTCCAGACCAGTCCCGGGGGGGCGATCTATGCCGCCACGGCTCCCGATGGCAAGGTCTACAAGCTCGAACACAAGCCGGGTGGCAAGCAGCAGCCGGCAAAGGCTGATCCGCCCCAGGATACGGCTTCCGACAAAGGCAAAGAAGACAAAGAAAGAGAAAAAGACACAGCCAAACCCGCTGCCGATCCTTCGTGGAGTTCGTCAGTCTACTTCGAACCGGGTACGAAATATATCTGGGACCTGGGCCTGGACAAGGCCGGCAACCTCTATGTAGCCACCGGCGACCACGGGGAAATTTATCGCGTTACGCCGAAGGGTGAGCATTCGGTCTTCTTCAAGAGCGATGAAACCCACATTCGCGTTCTGGCCTTCGATGCCCAGGACAATCTGATTGCCGGGTCCGACGGCAGCGGTCTCATCTATCGCATTTCACCCGCGGGCGAAGGGTTCGTGCTCTACAGCGCACCGAAGAAGGAAATCACGGCTCTGGCGCTCGATCGCACCGGAAATATCTATGCGGCAGCGGTCGGTGAAAAGCGCAGTGGAGGTGGGTCCAGCTCATCCGGCATGGCCGCAGCTCTTCTCAACCTGGGCACCAATGCGCCTGCTGCGGGCACGACACCGACAGCTCCAGGCCTCACGATCACGACCGCTCCCACCGTGCCTCAGACGGCCGGACCGTTCCCATT
>PMHI01000688.1:19418-27610 GCA_003156615.1 Acidobacteriaceae bacterium
ACCGGCCCCGATGAGTTCTCCGATCTGCTGAAAACGCCGGCTTCGCAGATCACTGCGTTTGCCCAGGGTCCCGGCGGCGGCCTGTATGCTGCGACCAGCAATCTCGGAAAGGTGTTTGTGCTGGGACCGCAGCCGCAGGGGGAGGGCACCTACGAGAGCGATGTGTTTGACGCCAAGATTTTCTCGCGCTGGGGACGCGCCGAGTTTCGCGGCGCGGGCAACGTGGATCTTTATGCGCGCAGCGGCAACGTCGACAATCCCGACCGCAATTGGAGTCCGTGGAAGAAGATCGACCTTACCAAGAGCGACGTGACAAAGAACGGCGAAACCGGAATTCCAGCGGCGCGCTATGCCCAGTGGAAGACTGCACTGCACGCGGGAACCTCGGTGCCAAGCGTGGACAGCGTGGCGCTGAATTACCTGCCCAAAAATGCCGCTCCCGAAATCGACGAGGTGACCGTCCAGGTCGGCGTCAAGTACCAGTCCCTGCCGAAAATGTCGGGGCAGGGTCTGGGATCGGATTCCAGCGCGTCTTCCGGACCACATTTTGAAGGCCTAAACCCCAGTTCTCGCGATCGCGATTCTATCGGAGTGAAGTGGAGCTCGCACGATGAGAACGACGACCAACTGATCTACTCCGTCTACTACCGTGGCGATAGCGAAACGCGTTGGCTGCTCCTCAAGGACAATCTCACGGACAAGGCTTATTCCTTCGATGCCAGCCTGCTGCCGGATGGAGGTTATACAGTGAAGGTGGTTGCCTCGGATGCGCCGTCGCACTCCCCCGGTGAAGCCTTGACCACGTCGAAAGAAAGCCGCCGGTTCGAGGTTGACACGACTCCCCCGCGCATCGAGAATCTGGCAGCATCGGTCGATGGTGGGCAGATTCATGTTACGTTCCGCGCGGTCGATGGATTTTCTCCCATCAAGCGCGCCGAGTATTCCGTGGATGCCGGCGAGTGGAAGTATGTCGAGCCGGTCGGCCAACTCTCCGACGCCAAGACCGAGAGCTACGATTTCAAGGTCGCGCCGGAGACCGCGAAAGACGGTGCAGACGCTTCAGAGCACGTAGTGGTGGTGCGAGTCTACGATCGCTACGAGAACATGGGCGCCGCCAAGACCCTCCTGCACGGGAAGTAACAGACGGCATGTTCCTTAACGCATTTTCTCGGCTGTTTCCGAAACATCTTCCGACAGCTCGCTCTTGAGGGTTGTCAGTTCACCCGCGCGGCGCAGCTCGGGAAATCTCCACGCCCATAAGGCAATCACAATCAGCGTCCCCACTCCCCCCAGCAAAACGGCGGGAACCGTGCCAAACCACTGCGCCGTCAGTCCCGATTCAAACTGCCCCAGTTCGTTCGATGCCCCGATAAAAACCATATCCACGGCCGTCACCCGCCCGCGCATTTCATCGGGCGTGCGCAACTGCACCAGAGTGGCGCGAATGATGACGCTGATCATGTCGGAGGCACCGAGGAAGATCAGCGCAAGCAGCGAGAGCACCAGTCTGGTCGAGATGCCAAAAACAATAGTGCAGACTCCGAAGCCGGCCACCGACCAGAGCAACGTCGGCCCCGCCCGGCCGCGGAGCGGACGATGCGCCAGCGCCACTGCCATCACGGCGGCGCCCACTCCCGGAGCGGTCCGCAAGAGTCCCAGACCCCATGGCCCGGTGTGCAGAATCTCGCGGGCGTAAACGGGAAGCAGGGCTACGGCTCCGCCCAGCAGCACCGCGAACAGGTCCAGCGAAATCGCGCCCAGAATCAGCTTCTGGCGCCATATGAAGTGCAATCCGGCAAAGATGGTCTTGAGCGTCATGGGCTCGCGCCCCCGCGCTTGTGGACGGGTCTTGATGCGGAAGGTCGAAGCCAGCGCCCCCATGGCGGTCAGCATGGCAGCCGCGTAAACCGCAGTCGGCCCGCGGAACAGCGCATACAGAATTCCGCCGAGAGACGGTCCCAGAATCGTGGCGGCTTGGAACGTGGTCGCGTTCCACGCCACGGCGTTGGCGAAGTGCTCTTCGGGGACCAGTTGCGGCAAAATGGAGCGGCTGGCCGTCCCGTTGAAGGAACGCACCACGCCCAGCAGTATAAGTACTGCATAGATCGCCTGAACCGAATGCGCCCCGCGCTCGGCGATTACCAGCAAAAGAGCCGAGCAGAGCGCGTATCCCGCATAGCACACACCCAGCACTTTGCGCCGCTCGAAGCGGTCCGACGCATGTCCAGAAACCAGAAACAGCAAAATGCCCGGAAGAAACTGTGCCAGCCCCACAAGCCCAAGGTCGAGAGCGCGCTTGGTGATGTCGTAAACCTGCCATCCCACCGCAACCGCCTGCATTTCGACGGCAGCCACAATGAGGAAGCGTGCAATCTGAAACAGTACGAAATCCGGATGGGTGAAGGCGATGCGTCCAGCTCTGGAATCGGCAGGGGCGGGCATTGATCTTCTACGATCTTCTAATGTGATCTACTAATGTGCCAGAGAACGGGTTGCCTTGCATCCGATGCGCTTGGTCCATGCCGCTGCGGCATCAGATAACTTCCGCCGGTCTGGAGGAGCTTTCGATAAGGATTCACCTCTTTTGGGTTGTGCCTCCGCCCAAACCCAGAGCGTTCCGAGCAGCGAACCGATCAGCCGGAGACTGCCCGGCATCGAGTCCTGGCAGCCGCCGAAGATTGCCCCTGCCAAGGCTGCCGAGATCCGGTGAGGGATGTCGCAGCTACTAAACGGCCAAGAGAATCCCTGAGCGGATGTTTAACCCACAAGAAGAGGGTAGCAAATGGGGTGAGCCCGTGGGGCGGCAGTCCATACTGGAAGTTCTTTCAGAGCATCCTGAGTTGGACTGAACCCTGGAGGGGCGCGAAAAAACTGCACCGTCCCGAGTGATCGTGGAGCATCCATGCCGGCCCTGCCGTCGCAGGCTAGAATCGACTCATGCTGACGCTGGTCAGAACCGGCGGTTGGATCGCGTGCGTGGTCGCGTCGACGATTCCGGCGTTCTGGCTGCTCATCCATCCGCGAGCAGAACGGTGGCGTTCACGCCGACAATCACCGTACAGGATTCTCGTGCCCGCCTGGATCGGCATGTGGGCGCTAGTGGCCGCGATCACAGCCCCCTGGCGCGGCGTCTTGCTCTATGAAAACGGATGGACCTGGATCCCCGCGGGCACTTTATTCTGCTCCGGCCTGATCCTCTATAAACTCTCTCACCGGGAGTTCAGCCTGATTCAGCTCGGCGGATTGCCCGAGATCCTGCACCACCACGGCCGGCAGCACCTGGTAACCACAGGCATTCGCGCCCGCGTGCGCCACCCCGTCTACCTGGGCCATCTCTGCGAGATGCTGGCCTGGAGCCTGGGCACAGGCCTGGCCGTCTGCTGGGCGCTCACAGCACTCGCGATCACGACCGGCGCTTTCATGATCAGAATGGAGGATGAGGAACTGGAGAACAGGTTCAGCGAAGAGTTTCGCCAGTATCGAGCCACGGTGCCCGCCGTTCTGCCAAAAATAAGAATATGAGTGGATGCATATGCGCCGCGACTCCGGCTCTACACCCTGCGCGGCGGTATTCCGGGTTCTGAGCGTTGAGAGCTTTTGTTTGCCCAATTCCACAAATGCCGAGAGCCGGTAGCTATAATCCGATTTGGCCGAAGGCCGAAAGCTGATGCGCTTTGAATTCTTCATCGCTACCCGCTACCTGCGTGCCAAGCGTCGCCAGGCGTTTATCGGCATCATCACCGGCATCTCGATCGTCGGGGTAGCCGCGGGCGTCGCTTCGCTCATCGTCGCGTTGGCCATCAACAACGGCTTTCGCCAGGACTTGCAGGAGCGCCTGATCGGATCGACTTCGCACGTAAGCCTGCTGCGCATCGCCGACGACGGAATTAAAGATTGGCCGCCGCTGCTCGCACGGCTTTCTAAAGAGCCGCATGTGGTCGCCGCGGCTCCTGCGATCTTTGAGCAGGTATTGATTTCTCGCGGGCCCCGCGCCCGGGGCGCCGTCCTCAAGGGCATGGTTCCAGCCGATGAGCACAAGATCGGCGATCTGCTCAACACCATAAAAGAAGGTTCCGCCGCTGCCCTCGAAGAAAGCACTCCGCCATCCGCCGCAGACTCATCAGAAACTGAAACGCTAGAAAATCCCGCAACCGGCCGCGCACCCTCCACGCCGTCCGAGTCTCCCGATTCCCTGGCCGGCGTTCATGCCCGTGTCGCTGCCATGCCCCCAATCATCCTCGGCAAAGACATGGCCGACAGCCTGGGCGCCACGGTCGGTTCCGTGGTCCTTGTGACCAGCCCGCAAGGCGAATTAACTCCTTTTGGCATGGTGCCGAAATACACCCGCTTTCGCGTGGTGGGAATTTTCAACTCCGGTTTCTTCGATTACGACGCGTCGTGGGCATTCACTCGGTTGTCCGATGCGCAACGCTTGTTCGGCCTCGATGATCTGATTTCGGTAATCGAGTTCAAAGTCGACGACATCGATAAGGCAGACATAGTTGCCCACCAACTCGAAGACGCGGCTGGCAAAGGCTTCATGACCACGAATTGGAAGGAGCAAAACAAAGCCCTGTTTCACGCCTTGAACATGGAGCGCTTGGTCACTTACATCACCACCGGACTGATCGTCTTCGTGGCCGCACTGAACATTTTGATTTCCCTGATCATGATGGTCATGGAAAAAACCAAAGACATCGCCGTGCTGATGTCGATGGGCACCCGCAAGTCGCAAGTGCGAAACATCTTCATTGCCCAGGGCGTGCTGATCGGCTTGATCGGCACCGCCATCGGCTTGCTGCTGGGTTATGCTATCTCCTACACGGGAGGCCACTACCGCATCATTTCCCTCTCGCCCGAGGTCTACTCCATCGACTACGTGCCGTTCGCCCCGCGCCTGATGGATGGCATTCTCGTGGCGCTGGTAGCCATAGGAATTTCCTTCGTGGCGACCCTCTACCCGTCATGGTCCGCCGGTAGAACCCTGCCCGCTGAAGCCTTGCGCTACGAATGACGTAAGTTGCTGATAATGGGATCGTTGGTAAGACGCACCGCAGAAACACCGGCGGGAGCCGGCAGCNNCCGCCTCCACCGTACAATTAATAAGAAGAAGGAGACCCCATTATGTTCACTTTCCTCCTCTGGTGCATCCTTTTCGTACTCTGCTGGCCGTTGGCGTTGCTGGCCCTCATAGCCTACCCGTTCATCTGGCTATTGCTGCTGCCGTTCCGCATTCTCGGCGTCGCGGTCCACGGAGTGCTGGAGATTATCTACGTCGCCATCACNNCAAGCAGTGGAAGGAATTTTCGCGCAAGCTCTGGATACCGTGGAAGAGCGGCGCTCCGCGCCGCGTAAAGCCACGCGAAGAAAGCGCGGGCTCTAAGTTCGAGAACTCAGATCAACTCTCCATCCCCTTCAACCCCTCGCTCACCACCAGCCTCGCCTCGGTCGCCCGCTGCACATCCTCCGCCGTCAACCCGGGAGCCACTTCCTCGAGCACCAATCCCCGTTCCGTCACCCGAATGTACGCCATCTCCGTCACAATGGTATCCACAACCTTCAATCCGGTGAGCGGCAGCGTGCACTTTTTCAAAATCTTCGGAGCGCCGTCTTTCGTCGTATGCTCCATCGCCACCACCACGCGCCGCGCCCCGGCCACCAGGTCCATCGCCCCGCCCATCCCCTTCACCATTTTGCCGGGGATCATCCAATTCGCGAGGTTCCCGGATTCATCCACTTCCATCGCCCCCAGCACGCTCAAATCAACATGCCCGCCGCGGATCATGGCAAAAGAATCCGCGCTCGAAAAATACGACGTCCCCGCCATCTCGCTCACTGTCTCCTTGCCCGCGTTGATCAGGTCGGGGTCTTCCTCCCCCTCCACCGGATAAGGCCCAATCCCCAGCATCCCATTCTCGGATTGCAGAATGACTTCCATCCCCGGCGGAACATGATTCGCGATCAGAGTAGGCATCCCAATGCCCAGGTTCACGTAGAACCCATCCCGCAGCTCGCGCGCAATCCGCGTCACAATCCGTTCGCGCTTGTCGACATCTTTGCCCGGCTTTGTCATCATGATTGTGCTCCGTACTAGGTACTCGGTTCTGACTTCCTCACCGTCCTTTTCTCAATCCGCCTCTCGTACAACTCTCCCTGAAAAATCCGCTTCACGTATACCGAAGGCGTATGAATCAAATCCCCGTCCAACTCTCCAGCTTCCACCAGGTGCTCGACTTCCGCAATCGTCACCTTCGCGGCCGTCGCCATCATGGGATTAAAATTCCGCGCCGTCTTCCGGTACACCAGATTCCCCATCCGGTCGCCCTTCCACGCCCTTACAAACGCGAAGTCGGCCTTCAACCAGCGCTCCATCAGGTAAGTCCGGCCCTCGAACTCGCGCGTCTCCTTTCCTTCTCCCACAATCGTGCCGACTCCCGTAGGTGTAAAAAACGCCGGAATTCCCGCACCCCCCGCGCGAATCCGCTCGGAAAACGTCCCCTGCGGCACCAGATCGAGTTCGATCTTTCCCGCCAGCACACTCGACTCCAGCAGCTTGTTCTCGCCCACGTAAGTACCAATGTGCCGTCGAAGCTGCCCCGCCGCCAGCAGCAGCCCAACGCCCAACCCGTCGACGCCCGCGTTATTGCTGATGGTCGTCAGGTTCTTCGACCCCTTCCGCACCAGCGCGCGAATCAGATTCTCCGGGATCCCGCATAGGCCAAACCCTCCGAGCATGATGACCGAGCCATCCCCCACATCCCGAATCGCCTCGTCCGCACCAGCCACAACCTTATTCATAGGCGTCCGCATTTTAACTGAAATTCCCTACGGAGACACGAGAGGCGCGGAGAAAAGAAATTGTTGATTTGGGATTGTTGATTGAAGAGCCGGAATCCCGGGGGCCGATTCGTCTCGGGGCAATCGATTCTCAGCAGCAATCAAAAATCAACAATCGGCCATCGCTNNAATTCCGCCGCCAGCGCCCGCGTTCCCAGGTTCTCCCGGATGTGCGCCAGTCGCTGCTCCACCTTGAACAGCGTATCCTCCAGATTCTTCTTGTTGCTGATCGCAATGTCCCGCCAAACCGAATACGGACTCGCCGCAATCCGCGTCATCTCCCGCAGGGCCCGACCGCCCGCCGGAAGCAGCGGCGCTTCTTCTCCAAACTCCTCGACCAATGCCGCCGCCAGCGCCGTAGAAATCATCTGCGGCAGATGGCTGATCCACGCACACAGCCGGTCGTGATCCTCCGGCGGCAGCATTGCAATGCGCGCTCCAATCCGGTCGATCCATCCCACAAACTCCGCGAACAATCCTTGATTCAAATTCTGTCCCGGCAGCGGCGTCAAAAACCACACCGCGTTCTGGAACAAGTCGGCATCCGCATATTCCACGCCGCTGTGTTCCTTCCCCGCCATCGGATGCCCGGGGAGAAAGCGCTTGCTCGCGCTCTTGCCAAACACCTTCAGCGCCCGCTCCGCCACCGCCGCCTTGGTGCTTCCCACATCGGTCAGCAATGTCGTCGCGGGCAGCCCCGGACCCAANNCAAACTTCTGCTTCCGCAGCGCCAGCGCCAACGACCCGCCGATCAGCCCTGTCCCAATAATCGTGATTTGCCGCATTGGCATAGAAAACAATTGGGCCTCTGAGTCTTTTCGGGAATGGGGCAATGGGGACAGCAAATCCCGGAGAGAGGTTCAATTACCCGATTACAAAATTACCAATTGCCCCTAGATCTTCCTCCCCACCACCGGCGCAATCCTACGCAACTCATCCATCAGCTTCGCGAACTGCTCCGGAAACAGCGACTGCGCCCCATCCGACCACGCCTTGTCGGGATCGCAATGCACTTCAATCAGCAGCGCATCCGCTCCCGCCGCCACCGACGCTCGCGCCATCGGCGCAACCTTGTCGCGCCTGCCTGTTCCATGCGACGGATCGGCCGTCATCGGCAAATGCGAAAGCTTGTGGATAATCGGTATCGCCGAAATATCCATCGTGTTCCGCGTGTAAGTCTCGAAAGTCCGGATCCCGCGCTCGCATAAGATCACATCATAGTTCCCGCCCGCCATAATGTATTCCGCCGCGAGCAGGAGTTCCTCCAGCGTCGCCGCAATCCCGCGTTTCACCAACACCGGCTTGCGCACTTTTCCCAGTTCGCGCAGCAGATTAAAGTTCTGCATGTTGCGCGC
>PMHI01000451.1 GCA_003156615.1 Acidobacteriaceae bacterium
CCGAAGCTTCCCGACTTCGCGAAGTGGGGGAAAATCGAGCGCGTCTCCATGCGCGGGGTACGCCGCAAAACGGCGGAACATCTAGCCGAATCCTGGAACACGATTCCGCACGTCACGCAGCACGACCGCGCCGACATCACCGAACTGGAGCAGTTGCGCGCGCGCTTCGCTCCCAAGGCCGAACAGGCCGGCGGCAAGATGACAGTCACTGCCATCGCGCTGAAGGTTTGCGCGGCTGCGCTGAAGGTGTTTCCGCAATTCAACGCCAGCATCGATATGGAGAAAGAAGAGATCGTTTACAAGCAGTACATCCACATCGGAGTGGCGGCGGATACGGATCGCGGCTTGTTGGTCCCGGTGATCCGCGACGTGGACAAGAAAAATATCGTGGAGCTGGCGGTGGAGTTGTCACAGCTGTCGCAGAAGGCGCGCGAGAAGAAAATCACGCTCGCCGACATGGAAGGCGGCAGCTTCACCATCACCAACCTTGGCGGCATCGGGGGCACGGCGTTTACGCCGATCGTGAATCATCCCGAGGTTGCCATTCTCGGACTTTCGCGTTCGCGCATCGAACCGGAATGGATTGGCGGAAAGTTCGAACCGCGGCTGATTCTGCCGCTCTCGCTCTCCTACGATCACCGCCTGATTGACGGCGCGGACGCCGCGCGTTTTCTGCGCTGGGTAGCGGAAGCGTTTGAACAGCCTTTCCTGCTTTCGGTTCAAGGGTAGCTGCGACCACAAGATCCAAAACAGAAAATCCCAAAGAAAGTCAGTTCATGAACGAAACTCTCACCGAAACGCTGGACGGAGCTTCCCAAGGAAGTCCGGAGTCGCGCATCGCCGTGGTCGGCGCCGGACCGGGCGGTTACGCTGCCGCCTTTCTGGCCGCGGACCTCGGCATGCAAGTTACGCTGATCGACCCGGAGGCGAACCCCGGCGGCGTGTGTCTCTACCGCGGCTGCATTCCTTCGAAGGCGCTCCTGCACGTCGCCAAGCTGATTGAAGAATCCCAGCAAGCCAAGAATTGGGGCATTGACTTTCCGGCGCCGAAGATCGATCTGACGCGGTTGCGCAATTGGAAAGAGAATGTGGTGAAGAAGCTCACCGGAGGGCTGGGACAACTCTCCAAGCAGCGCCATGTGGAATACATCCAGGGCCGAGCTGCGTTTGAAAGTCCCACCACGTTGCGGATCAGCAAAGCCGACGCCACGGAAGCGGTTCTCAGTTTCGACCGCATCATTCTCGCGACGGGCTCGCGGCCTGCCATCATTCCGGCGCTCAAGCTGGTTTCCTCGCGCCTGATGGATTCGACCGGAGCGCTCAATCTGGAAGATGTTCCCCGCAGTTTGCTGGTGGTTGGTGGCGGATATATCGGTCTGGAGCTCGGTTCAGTGTATGCGGCGCTGGGAACGCGCGTCACGGTGGTGGAGATGTTGCCAGGGCTGCTTCCGGGCGCGGATCGCGACTTGGTGCTGCCGCTGCACAAACGGCTGGAGAAGATGTTCGAGGCGATTCTGCTGAATACCACCGTCGCCTCCCTTAAAGAAGATGGTGCGGGAATTCGTGCCACCTTCGAAGGCGCGGCGGTCGAGGAAAAAGACCGCGAAAAGATTTTCGACCGCGTGCTGGTTTCCGTGGGACGCAAGCCGAACTCGGAGATCCCCGGCCTCGAAACCACGCAAGTGCAGGTCAGCGCGCGCGGGTTTATCGAAGTGAACAAGCAACTGCGGACCGCCGATCCTTCCATCTACGCCATCGGCGACGTGGTGGGTGAGCCCATGCTGGCGCACAAGGCATCGCACCAGGGAAGGGTCGCTGTTGAAGCCATCGCCGGGCATAAGGCCGCCTTCGAGCCCCACGCGATTCCGGCGGTGGTGTTCACCGATCCGGAAGTTGCCTGGTGCGGTCTCACCGAAACTCAGGCGGAAAAAGAAAACCGCGAAATCAAAGTTGCGAAGTTCCCCTGGGGTGCATCTGGCCGCGCCGTCACGCTGGACCGTCCCGATGGCATGACCAAGCTTCTCATCGACCCACAGACTGAGCGCGTGCTGGGGGTGGGGATTGTTGGCGTCGGCGCGGGTGAACTGATCGCCGAAGGAGTGTTGGCCATCGAAATGGCCGCGCTGGCGAGCGATGTGGCGATGAGCATCCATCCGCATCCCACGCTTTCTGAGACGGTGATGGAGTCTGCGGAAGTTTTCTTTGGCACNNGCTTTGGGCGCAGAGTCCGCTCACCCAGATTCTTCAGCCCTCGACGACGGCCAGCACTTCCTCGAAAACCTCTGCCGACCAACTGGGCCGGGATACGCCATATGGGACGGTCTTTGGATTTCTGCAGTATGCGGAAAAAGGCGACTACAGCCTCGCGGCCCAATATCTGCAGATGAGCGCCGCACGCCGCCAGACCGAAGGCGAGACCCTGGCGGAGAATCTGAAAGAAGTGATGGACCGCACCTATTCCGGCACTCTGGGGAGTAAGCAGCCGGAAGGCGACCTGCAGGAAGGCGTGCCTCCGGGCCAGCAGAGGCTAGGAAGCATGTCGTCCGGCGATGCCGAAGCCGAGCTCGAGCTGGTGCGAGTGAGCGATCCCAGCGCGGGCAAGATTTGGCTGATTTCTTCCGACACGCTGGCGAAACTTCCTGAACTCTACGATCAGGTTGAGGCGCGGAAGCTGGAGACGCGATTGCCCCGGTGGCTGGTGAAGTATCAGCCGAGTGGGATGCCACTGTGGCAATGGCTGGCTCTGGTGTTGCTGATTCCCGTGGCAGCGGCGGCTGGGTGGCTGGTGTTGGTCGTGTTGCAGGTTCCCTTGCGGGGATGGGCGCGGCGGCATGGGCAGCCGGAATTGGCGCAATGGCGGTCGGTCTCCGGGCCGGCGTGGTTGCTCGCCGGCACCGCGATTCATCGCATTGTGGTCCGCTACCTCGGAATGCCGCTGCTGCAGCGCCACTACTATTTCGAGTTCGTCAAGGTCGCCGCCATCGTCGGCGCCAATTGGATTTTGTGGCGCATGATTCGATGGTTCTTGCAGCGCGTGCGCCAGCGGGCTCTGGCGCACGGTCACTCCGGCACCGGGTCCTTGATGTTGCTGGGCGAGCGGATGGTGAAAGCGCTGGTCGTTGTGATGGCCCTGTTTTCNNGCGCAACAGACCATCGCGAATTTATTTGGCGGGGTTTCGGTCCTGGGGGATGAAGTCATTCACGTGGGGGATGTTTGCAAGTTCGGCGATCGCACAGGCACAGTCGAGGATATTGGGCTGCGTTCGACTCGGGTGCGCACGGAAGAGAGAACACTGTTGGCCATCCCCAACGGCACGGTCGCGACCATCAATGTCGAGAACCTGAGCCGGCGGGACAAGATGCTTTTCAAGACCGTTCTCGGCTTGCATTTAGAAACGTCGCCTGAGCATGTCCGCTACGTGCTTTCGGAAATTCGCGGCGTATTGTCCGGCCATCCCAAGATTGAGACCACTACGGCTCGCGTGCGGCTTACGGAGTTGGCGTCGAATTCTATTAACGTGGAGCTCGTCTGCTACGTGTTGACGCGAGATTTCGATGAATTCGCCGCCGCCCGCGAAGACTTGCTGCTGCGCATCATGAATTTCGTGGAGGACTCGGGGACCAGNNGGACCGGCGGCGCACAATCACAACTCGGATGAAGAAAAGAGCGCGCGGAAGTTTGATTAGCGCTTTGGGTGCCAACGTCCCGCGAGCCAGAGCAGAAACCGGTGGGTCGGAAAGTAGACGACGGCGGGAACGATAAGCAGATACGCGAGAAGATACAGGAGTCCGGGAATCGCTTGCTGTTCGCGAAAGAAAGGGCCGCGGGCCCAATTCACATCCTGTTCCGGACGCCAGAAGTAATTGATGGGAACCACGATCCACGCGGTCAGTGTCTGATACCTCCAGCCTCGCCGGTCATAGCCCAACCGCCAAATCGCCCAGAGCAGCAACGGCGGCGTCACCACGTGAAACAGGCTGAGCCACCGGATTCCTAGCGGAACATGCGCGTCGAACATGAATTCTGTTCCGCCAATCAGGTGCCGGCCGCTGACCAGAGCGCCCACCAGATCGATGGTGAATAGTGTCTGGAATAACAGCAGCCCGGTTGCCTGCCAGGAAAATAGCAGCGGGCTCTCGAGCCACAGGGCGGCGGCAAGGAAGAGATTGCCGAGATCGCAGAAGAAAAGAAAATTCTGCAGTCCGTACTGTCGCCAGTACAAAGGGATCCAGGCCATCACGCACGCTGTCCAAGCGACTTTGAGCCAGAGCGGGATGCGCATGAGACGGTATTGTATTCGCGAGGACAAGTCTGGAATCGCGGAGGCCGCAAAACCCATTCTGGCAAGCCAAAACCGGGTTCACTGCAATTACTACCGTAACTTGATGAGGCTTACGGGTGTACCTACGATGACCTCTGTATGGGTTATCAAGCGCTCTTATTCTGCCCCGATGAGAGGACGGCTCGCACCGTAACGCAGGTTCTCCGCGAGCTGGACTTCTCCGTCATTACCTGCACCGAACCCTTCGACGCGGTNNTTCCGGAGCGCGCGGAACGCGCCCAACAACCAGTCATCCCTGGCGGTGGCGGTGGTGGAAGGGCAGACGGGCGTGGCCAGGGCTTTCCGCATCGGCGCCAACCTGGTTCTCACCAAGCCGGTNNNNAAGTCCCCGGCGCACGTGCCGGCACCTTCGAAGCTGGCGCCGCAACCCCCAACTCCAATTGTGGCCATTGCGGGCCCGACGCCGATTTCGCCATTGGTGCCGACGGCAACCGCAAGCAGTCCAACGCAGAACCTGGCGCAGGCGAGTGGTGTGGACGCTCGTCCGACCGAAATCACTGAAAGTGACGCGGAGATTCTCGAACTGAGTGAGGAAGCCGCTTCGCCGTCGATCGTTGCGCCCGAGGTAAAGATAGCGGCCAGCCAACCGGAGATTGTGTCACGGACAGTTGAACATTCGCCGAGTTCGCTAGGGTATGGAACGGGTGCTGCGAGCGCGCCCGCGCCCGCCCGCGAGCCGAAACCCAGGGTTGCAACTGAGCGCAAGCCGTCAACCGTTATCTCGGAGCCAGAGAAACCGGTGGAGAAAGCCGCGGCTCGCCGGAGCAGTTCTTCAGTCGCGGAAACTTCTGTGCTGGCGCCTACGCTCACCTTCGGCGGCATGGTTGGCCGCGATACCAAGTCTTCCGGCGGCGGGAACAAGAAAGCGCTGCTGGCAGTGGCCGTGGTTGTGCTGATGGCAGCCGGTGGCTACGAAGCATGGACACGATGGGGACAGGGAAACGCACCTGTTCCTGTTCCTGCTCACGTTGCCCCGCAACCTGCGACGACTCCTGCCGCCGTACCGCAAGCGGCGTCAAATCCGGCTCCGGTCGCCACATCTTCCGGCACATCTTCGGGTAAACCTTCGGCTCTCTCGTCAACTCCAGACGCCGAAGCCACTCCGGCTTCGGCTGCTCCGGCCAGCAAAGCTCCAGCGGCTGTAGCGGCTGCGCCGCCCATTGTGATTAAGAATGGCGCTTCTCAACCGGCGGCTCAATCGGCGGCGACGATCGACGCTACGGCTCCGAGCATGACCGATGTCGTTCGGGCAGGCGGCGGTGCTGCGCTGCCCAGTCTCATGGGCAGCCAGAGCAAAGCGCCGACTCCCGCGCTTCAGGTTACGCACGTATCGCAGGGAATATCGCGGGGATTGTTGGTGAAACAAATCCCGCCGGCCTATCCGGCGACCGCGCTGCAGAGGGGCACTGAAGGTGTGGTTGAGCTGTTGGCAACGATCTCCAAGGACGGCAACATCTCAGCCGTGAAAACTCTCAGTGGAGATGCACAGCTGTCACACGCCGCGGTTGAGGCGGTGAAGCAGTGGAAGTACAAACCGTATCTGCTCAACGGTGAGCCGGTCGAGATACAGACACAGATTACGGTGAAGTTCAAGCTGCCTCGCTAAGTCTTGGAGCAATATTCGCGCTGAGAAATCTGACGATTTTGATCGTTGATTTCCGAAGGTTGATTGAGAACCTTGCGGGATCGAAGTCGTTTCCGTTCGGCCTGCCGGTGAAAGACCTGCCTGTGAGATCCCGCTTGTGAATTTCTGCCCATACGTATGGTTTCCCCGGAGAGCGTGTTTTCAGTGTTTTCACTTGGCCGCTCCTTCTATAGAATCCGGCATAGACTAGCCGGTCAGCAATGCGTTTCGTGACACTTATCTTGAAAACCGTCTTCGGCGATTCTGCGGCGACGGCGGTGTTTTTGGTCGCTATCAACCTCCTGGTCCTTTCAGTCGTCACGATCGGGTTGAGCGTGGGCCAATAATTCCTGGGAAGCGTTTCCTCCTATGGTCGGATCGTTGGATCATTGGTTGTTGGATCATTGAATCCTTGGATCCTTGGTTTCTTAAGGTCGGAAAGGCGTGCGAAGGAAGGAATATCCGCATGGCGAAGCAAATCCCCCTCGGGGCGCGGGGCGAGGCCCGGGAAACCGTGGAGTTCAAACACACGCTGACCACCCACCACCCCGAGTTGCCTCCGGTTTATTCCACACCCGACATGATCCGCCTGATGGAGACCGCCGCCTTTCTCGCGCTCCAACCCTACTGCGGGGGTGACGAGATCTCCGTGGGAACTTCGGTCAATATCCAGCACCGCGCGGCAAGCGGCATTGGCGAACACATGCAAGCTGAGGCTGTGCTGGAGTCTTGTGACGGACGCTTCTACGTGCTGCGCGTGACCGCACGCGACGATCACCAGGAAATCGGCCGCGGCACCGTGGGCCGGGTCATTGTGAGCATGGGCGAGTTTGTCGAAAAGATGAAGGGGAAGTGAGGAAGTTAGAAGTTAGAATGCGGAAGTTAGAAGCCTGAGCCTTAAGATCCCAGACCCGATGCCTTCCATCCTGATCGGCGTCATCTCCGACACGCACGGTTTGCTGCGTCCCGAGGCCATCGAAGCTCTGCGCGGGTCCGAACACATCATTCATGCCGGGGATGTCGGCTCGCCCGAGATCCTCGAAAAGCTTTCGAGGATTGCTCCCGTCATCGCCGTGCGGGGCAACATCGACAAAGCTGCGTGGTCTCGCAGGCTTCCCGAGACGCAAGTGCTCGAGTTGGGTGGCGTTTCCATCTACGTGCTGCACGATCTGGCGCAGTTAGACCTCAAGCCCAAGGCCGCCGGATTCTCGGTGGTAGTAAGCGGACACAGTCACGTCCCTAAACAGGAGACGCGCGACGGAGTGCTCTATTTCAACCCAGGCAGCGCGGGTCCGCGACGATTCAAATTGCCGGTGAGCCTAGGCAAACTGGTTGTGGAAGCCGGCAGCGTAAGGGGAGAACTCGTGCCATTGTCGGTGAACCAGCCCTGACCGCCAAGCGCGCGCGGTTGCTACAATCGCGAGGCGAAAGAAATGTCCATCGAGTTCCACGTCAAGGCCCGGGCAGGCACTGCGCGCGGCGGGGGGCTGCTTACGCCCCATGGGGAGGTCGAAACCCCGGTGTTCATGCCGGTGGGCACGGTCGCGTCGGTTAAAGGTGTCTCGCAGGACGTTCTCGAAGAACTCGGCGTTCAGATTCTTCTGGGCAATACCTATCATCTCTACTTGCGTCCGGGAGTCGAAACCGTCCGCAACCTGGGCGGGTTGCACGGTTTCATGGCGTGGCCGCGGGCCATCCTGACCGATTCCGGCGGCTTCCAGGTTTTCAGTCTGAACGATCTTCGCAAAGTCAGCGAGGAAGGCGTGACGTTTCGTTCTCATCTCGACGGCTCGTCGCACTTCTTCACTCCGGAAAGCGCCATAGCAGCGCAGATCGGCTTGGGCGCAGACATCATCATGGCCTTTGACGAGTGTACGGAGTATCCCGCCGATCGCGCACGGACGAAAGCTTCCATGGAGCTGACCCTGCGCTGGGCGGAACGGTGTAAGAACTATTTCGAGGAACATAAGCACGAGGTGCCCTGGGAGGCAGTTTCCACCCAGTCCCTGTTCGGCATTGTTCAAGGCGGCATGGATCTCGAATTGAGAAAAGAATCGGCCGAGCGAACCGTCGAGATCGGCTTCCCCGGCTATGCCATCGGGGGGCTCAGCGTCGGCGAGCCTCGGGAATGCACCCGCGAAGTGGTCGAAGCCACGCTCGAGCATCTTCCTGCCGACAAGCCGCGCTACTTGATGGGAGTGGGCACGCCCGAGGAAATCGTTGAGTATGCGAGCCTCGGCGTCGATATGATGGATTGCGTGCTGCCCACGCGGGCCGCTCGCCACGGCCTGCTGTTTACCAGCGAGGGAAAAATCTCCATCAAGCAGGCGCGCTATAGTCAAGATGCAGGGCCGCTCGATCCCAATTGCGGCTGCCGGGTTTGCCAGCGTTACTCGCGGGCCTATCTGCGGCATCTTTATGCTTCTCATGAAGTGCTGGCTCAGGTCTTAAACAGCGTGCATAACTTGAGTTTCTACCTTGACACTATGCGGCGGGTGCGTCATTCTATTCAACTTGGGGAAGAGTTCCGTTTTCTTTCTGGTATCTGGTCTCGACCGAAACCGTAGACCTTCGAGGGAAGCGCTCCCCAGATGGAAGCCTGAGCGGTAAATGATCCGGCTGCAATCGATCAGCACTCCCGTCGTGAAATGACAGGCCCGCGGCGCTAGTAGGCGTGGGCGGTTGTTTGCGGATTGAGGCCGAGAGTCCGGTGAACTCAGCTTTTTGAACAGGGGCGGGGAAAACAATCTGGGGAGCATACTACTCTGCTGAACATCATCTCGTGAACATGCAATACTTCTTCGCGGTACAAGCGGGCGGTGGCGGAATGGGGTGGTTGAGCGTCGCCCCTCTCCTTTTTATCTTTGCCATCTTTTATTTTCTGCTGATTCTTCCCCAGCAGCGCCGCCAGAAGAAATGGACGGCCATGCTGGATTCGCTGAAGACCGGCGACAAGGTGGTCACCAGCGGCGGCTTGCGGGGCACAATCGTAGCCTTGAAGGATGACTCGGTGCATCTGCGGGTGCCTCCGGACAATCTGCGATTGGAAGTAACCAAGGCCTCCGTGACCCAAGTCACGACCACGGAGGAAGAAGCAAAGACCAAGTAGCGCGGTACAACCTGATATTTGGACTCGGTTTTCATTATGAACAAAAATCTTCTCTGGAGAGTGGGAGCCGTCGTCGGAGTTCTGCTCGTCTTTCTATTCGGGATATTCGGCATGCCGCAGAGCTTTTCCGGCCAGGGCTTGCTTGCGGCCATGACCAAGCGCATTAACCTTGGGCTGGATTTGAAGGGTGGGACGCACCTGATCCTGCAGGTGCAGGTCAACGATGCG
Organism: Acidobacteriaceae bacterium; assembly: GCA_003156615.1. The sequence continues at coordinate 9,305 of PMHI01000451.1, forward strand.
GTGAACGTGGATGCGCAGAATGCCATTGAAGTCCTTAAAGAACAGCTCAACAAACGCAAGGTTGCCTTCTCCGAGATCTCCCAGCCCGATCCCCAGAACAATCCCGACAAGGTCGGTTTGAAGGGCGTCTCGCCGGATGGGCGGAAGGATCTGCTGGATATCGTTGCGGAGCGCTTGCCTGAGTACAACCTGAGCTCTGGGGCGGACAATACCTGGACGCTGACCATGAAGCCGCAGACGCTTACCGAACTGAAGAACAAGGCCGTCAGTCAGGCCATCGAGACCATCGGCAACCGCATCGATCAGCTCGGCGTGAGCGAGCCGACCATCCAGGAGCACGGCCTCGGCCAATACCAGATTCTGGTGCAGTTGCCTGGCGTGGACGACCCCGGCCGGGTGAAGGACATCATGCAGTCCACCGCCATGCTTGAGATCAAGCAGGTGCTCGATGGACCGTATGCGAGCGACCAGGCCGCGCTGCAGGCAAAGGGCGGGGTTTTGCCGCCGGACGCGATTCTTATGACGGGACACGCCGCTCCCGGAACCCCTGGGGACGAACAAGCCTGGTATCTGGTATCACGCGTTTCCGCGGTAAGGGGTAAAGACTTGCGGGATGCGCAAGCCAGTACGGACCAAAATGGCCAGCCCAGCGTTCACTTTAACTTGACCGGCGAGGGAGGGCAGCGGTTCTTCAACTTTACTTCCGCGCATGTGGGCGAGAGGCTGGGAGTGGTCTTGGACAACAAAGTCCAGGAAGTCGCAAACATCAAAGAGCCCATCCGCGATACCGGCGAAATCAGCGGGGGCAACATGACCCAGCAGCAGGCCAAGGACCTCTCCATGATCCTGCGCTCGGGCGCGCTGCCTGCGGGTATCAAGTATCTTGAAGAGCGGACGGTGGGGCCATCGCTTGGCACCGATTCGATTCGCCACGGCGTGAGCGCCGCGATCGTCGGCATGCTGGCCGTACTGATTTTCATGCTGATCTACTACCGCGCAGCTGGCATCAATGCCGACATTGCCCTCATTCTGAATCTCATCATCCTGCTCGGCTTCATGGGTTATTTCGAGGCGGTGCTGACGCTNNGTGCTGATCTTCGAGCGCATCCGCGAAGAATTACGCAACGGCAAAACGCCACCTTCCGCGGTGGATCAGGGTTTTGGCCACGCCTGGGTCACCATCGTGGATACGCACGTGACGACCATTGTATCGGCGGCAATCCTGTTCATCTTCGGAACCGGTCCGGTCAAGGGGTTTGCGGTCACGCTCACTTTCGGTCTGCTGGCCAACCTGTTCACGGCGGTATTCGTTTCGCGATTGATCTTCGACTGGGTCCTCAGCCGTAAGCAGCGCGGTGAAGCGTTGAGCATTTAGAAAAAGAAGTTTCTAGTTTCCAGTGGGAGGTCGAAGACTGGAAGCCGGAAACTCGAAACTGGAAACTCTAAGATTAAGGTAAGGGGCTAAACAACAGGTGGAGTTCTTTCGCAATACCAATATAGATTTTCTCGGGAAAAAGTGGTATTTTCTCGCCTTCTCACTAGTGTTCAGTGTGGCGGGCCTGTTTTCCATGTTGTTCTGGCACCACATCCCGTACGGGGTCGACTTCCGCGGCGGCACTCTGGTGTACGTGAAGTTCTCGCACACGCCAAACGACAACGCGCTGCGTGCGGCCATGGATCATGCCGGGCTGCATGATGCGAAGATCCAGCGTTTCGGGCCGGTTCCGGACAACGAGGTGCTAATCGACCTCGACGTGCAGGAAACCAGCGAACAGGCGCTCGACCAGGGCAAGACCAAGATTATCAACACGCTCGAAACCAACGCTCCGTCCGGGAAACAGGACTTGAACAACGCCAGCTTTTTAACCATCAAGAGTTATCTGATGGATAAAGACCCCATGCACTTGGGCTCGGATGCCGACCAGAAATATGCCCAACAAGCACAGGCCATCGTCGATACCCGGGACAAAGTGCAAGGCGGGGTGCTGAGTGCGTTCGATCAATTAAAGGGTGCGGTCGATCCGGCGGCGGCCGCTTCTCTGCCGGACGGATTCTTTCTGTCGGATTTCGGCGTGCGCAACGTCGAGATCGTCGGGCCGCAGGTGGGGGCACAACTGCGCAGGCAGGCCCTGCTGGCGACGGCTTATTCGCTTGCCGGAATGCTGATTTACCTGGGATTCCGCTTCGAGTGGATTTACGGAGTCGCGGCCGTGGTTACGGTGTTCCACGATACGCTGATCACCGTGGGCGCGTTCTCGCTGCTGAATAAAGACATTTCTCTGACCGTCATCGCCGCCATTCTGACCCTGATTGGTTACTCTAATAACGACACGATCGTGGTATTTGACCGCATCCGGGAAAACATTAAACTGATGCGGCGCGAGAAGCTGTCGGAGATCGTCAACCGGAGCATCAACCAGACCTTAAGCAGAACCATCTTGACAGCGGGGCTAACCTTCCTTACCGTACTTGCACTCTATTTGTTGGGGGGCGAGGTGCTGCGTGGGTTCAGCCTCGCGCTCGTCATTGGCATCCTGATCGGCACGTATTCGTCGATCGCGATCGCGGCCCCGATCCTGGTGGCTTACCAGGATTGGAGGAAAGACAAGGGCAAGCGGGCGGCCACGGTTTCCGTCCGGGCCAGGTAAAGACCCGATGGCATGGCCGGCGGCTCTGGATTAGTCCTTTATTTGTAGCGGGTTGTAACGTAATCGTTCGGGCGCCAGCCGGAGCAAGGTTAGCCTCCTCTGGCTAGTAGTTTGATTTGGGAGCAAAGGGGTATCAGTCGGTGTCTAAGTTTACATAGGGTCTGTAGTAGGAGGAACCTTTATGTTTGAAGATAGCCTTCTGGAATCCGGTGGCAGGCTGAAGACGAAGCGGGGACGGACCACAACCTTCGCTATTATTCTTGAGATCGCGTTGGTCGGNNATGACATTCCTGGTGGCCCCGCCCCCGCCGCCCCCGCCCCCGCCCCCGGCGGCTGCGCCGGTGAAAATCGTAAAACAGGTTCAGACCGATCTCGTGAACGGCCAACTGCGCACCCCCACCAAGATTCCGCAAAAAGTCCAGATGATCAAGGAAGACGAAGCTCCGCCGGCGATGGCGTCCAGCGGCGTAGTTGGTGGCGTTCCGGGAGGCATTCCGGGCGGCCAGATGGGCGGGGTGATCGGCGGCATCATCAGTTCTACGCCGGTGGCCGTTCCCAAAGTGGCGATGCCGACGCGCCAGCGCGTTTCCTCCGGCGTAATCTCGGGTCTGCTGATCCGCAGGGTCAACCCGTCTTACCCGCCGCTAGCGCGGCAGGCCCGTATCCAGGGTCAAGTTCTATTGCGGGCACAGATCAGCAAGGAGGGCTCGATCGAAAACCTCCAGTTGATCAGCGGGCATCCCATGCTGGTGCAAAGTGCCCTCGATGCCGTCAAGCAGTGGAAATACAAGCCCTATCTGCTGAACGGCGAGCCCGTCGAAGTGGACACGGAAATACAGGTGAACTTCACCCTGTCCGGAGGCTAGAATCCGGCTGGTGTGAAGCCGTAAGGTGTGATGCACAACGCTCGAAAGTGTAACGGAATGGCCCTCCCCTCCCGCCAACAACCGTGGCCGGGAGAGCCCTTTTTACAGGGCGCGGCCGCTGTGCCTTTCATCTCAGGTACGCGAACCCGGGGGGCTCACGGTCAACTTTCTGCCGTCGAGTTTGGTCGTGCGGATCTCGCATCAAAGTCTAAGAAGTTCCGAGGAGGGAAAAGCAACTCATGTTAGCAGCTAATTTGGCAGGGGAAGTTTTCAATCATGTGCCTAGGGTGGCCGCCTGGTTTGTGCAGGAGGGTGGCGCAGTGGGATGGGATCCGATTTCGCTATGGAAGCAGATGGGTATCATTGCGAAGATCGTGGTCATCATCCTGTTCATCATGTCGGGCTGGTCGATCGGCGTCATGATTGACCGCGCCATGGCATATAACGCGGCCCGCAAGCAGTCTCGCGCCTTCGCTCCCGCCGTAGCCGGAGCCCTGCGTGACGGGCGCATCGACGAGGCCATCAAGGTCGCCGAGCGCAACAAAAAAAGCCATCTGGCGAAGGTAGTCACGGCCGGCCTGATGGAATTCAAGGCTCACCAGGATAGCCCCGGCGCCATCCCCGGCGAAACCATTGAAGCCTCCAAGCGCGCTTTGGAGCGCACCGAAGCCATTGTCCACGCCGAACTGAAGCGTGGGTTGGGCGGTCTGGCTACGATCGGTTCGACGGCCCCGTTCGTGGGCCTGTTCGGCACGGTGATGGGCATTCTGAACGCCTTCAAGGGTATTTCCGAGCAGAAGGCAACCGGTTTGGGCGCCGTAGCAGGCGGCATCTCGGAAGCTCTGGTGACCACAGCCTTTGGGCTCTTGGTGGCCATTCCGGCCGTCATGATGTTCAACTACCTCACCGGCCGCGTGGAAGCATTCGATGTGGAGATGGACAATTCGTCGAGCGAACTGATCGACTACTTCCTGAAGCGTCGGGACGTTCGCCGGTCGTAGAGGTTTGGGCTGCAAGTCCGCCTGAGTTGCGGTCCGGCGCTGGGAACCGTCCCGGCGCCGGCCTTCCCAACCCAAAGCGGAACCGATCCAGTTCCTCGACCCTTTATAAATGGATCTGGACTGGCAACTGCCCTACGGAGAAATTAAGCTATGGCATTAGCAAAGCGGAATGAAGGGGCCAACGTAAACTCGGACATCAACGTTACGCCCATGGTGGATGTGATGTTGGTGCTGTTGATCATCTTCATGGTGATCACGCCCATGTTGCAGAAAGGCATAAGCGTGGACATGGCCAAAGTAAACAACCCCACGCCGATGCAGGACGCGGACAAAGAAGACGCACTGCTGGTTTCGGTCATGCGAAACGGCGACGTGTTTTTCGGCTCCGACAANNCAACAAAGAGGTCTATCTGAAGGCGGATGCCCGCACCCACTACGGCAACGTGGTCCAGGTGGTGGACGCGGTACGCGCCGCCGGCGTGGATGATCTGGGGCTGCTCACCGAACAGAGAAAAAGCACGCCAAACGCTCCAAACACTCCCGCTGCCGTTCCGACGGGTGGACAATAGAGGAGAACGAATATGAGTATGGCAGTGGGCACGGGCGGGGGCCAAAGCGCAAATATTAACGTCACTCCGCTCATTG
>PMHI01000577.1:0-10668 GCA_003156615.1 Acidobacteriaceae bacterium
TGTAGGCAAGCTCTTTGGCGCGTTGCGTTGCTTTTACCACGGCCTTGATTAGAGTCACGCGTAATTTTCCCTCTTCCAACTCCATAATGCCGTCGATGGTGCAGCCGGCCGGGGTGGTGACCGCATCCTTTAACAGCGCGGGATGATCGCCCGTCTCCAGCACGACCTTGGCCGCGCCTAACGTGGTCTGAGCTGCCAAGAGTGTGGCTATATCACGGGGCAGGCCTACCTTTACTCCGGCTTCCGCCAATGACTCCAAGATAATGTAGATAAATGCCGGGCCACTGGCGGAAAGACCGGTGACCGCATCCATGTGTTTCTCATCCACCACGACCGTTTTTCCCACCACATCAAACAACGAGCAGGCCAATGCGATCTCTTCCCCGGAGACATAGCGCCCCTTGCAAAGGCCCGTCATACCGGCTCCGATCGCGCATGGAGTGTTGGGCATGGCTCGTACCACTGCGGTCTTCACACCCAGGACACTTTCAATCTGGCTGGTGGGCACAGAAGCTGCCACCGAAATCACCAGCTGCCCGGGAGAAACGTGCGGACGGATTTCTTCCAGAACCTCTTGCACTGTCTGCGGCTTCACGCAAATGAAAATGATGTCTGCACCCTGCACGGCCTTGGCATTATCGGTGCCAACCTCGATGCCAAGGTTTTCCGCGAGGCGTAATGCGCGCTCGGAATGGCGGACCGTGGCCCGCGTCAACTCCTTCGAGAGCAATACTTCCCGCAGTAGCGCCTGCAAGATTATTCCCCCGAGCTTTCCGGCTCCGAGAACAGCTACCTTCTTGTCGGCTAAAGTGGTCGCCATCGAAACCCTGCCTTTCGCTGTGAGAGTCCTTATACCATTTCATTGTGTGGCGCAGAATACAAGCTTCGGCGAAGGTCTTCACCATATAGGACGCGGGGTCACGCGGCGGGGTAAGCGATGGGTGACAGATGAGATGGCACAGTCTCACTCGAAAGTATTGTGGCAATTGGCCGTCCCGAAATAGTGAAAGGGTTACTTGAGGGTTTGGAAAATTTTGGTTTCAAATGGGTTTCAAAATCCGTAGGGCCGTAGAAATGGCGGGCACGGAGGGATTCCGTCGTTGCCCTTGGTACCCACGATGCCGATGCGCCTGCCGCTCCGGCCACAACTCGCGCCCCCTCGAACCAATCTTGAAGTTGCCGCCGCTTCAGTTCCAATCACTGCGGAGTCAGCCAATCGTTTTATCCCAGCAAGAGACGGCCAGCGGCAACAGTGCCGCAGACACGCACGCCTTCGCCCTCTCTCCACTCCGCCCCCGTCTCCAAGTACCAGTGGAAGTAATTAAGGCACGGATCTGCAATGAGTTACGAACTTATTTTAAAGCTGAGTCTCCACCGGGGGTTGCACGCGGGATATCGCTTGTAAGGGCGCGGCCAGGGTCGCGGTCCTTCTCGACCTAAGGTTAGGGCTGATTGCGCGATTCGCAAACAAAATGGTCCGGCGAGAAAAAGTCGGACCGAAAGCAATCCGATCCGCCTTCATGTCCGTACAGGATCAAGAAGGTAGGCGGGACGGCGGTAAGCTCTCCAGGGTTGGACGGTCTACCTTGGACGGCATTCATTAGGATCGATTCTCTCAACCGGCAGCGAGGCTGGATATGATGAAGTGGGGACTGTTTCTTCTGACTCTGTATGCCTCGGCATCTTGGTGCCAGACCGAGCCATCGAAATCAGGCTCGCTGACTCGTTTCAGCTCGACCTCGGCCACCGATCAGCAGATTCAGGTGCTCCAAGATCGTGTAAAGCAATCTCCGACGAACTACGCGGCATACGACGAATTAGGCTCCGCCTTTTTTCAAAAAGCCAGGGAGACCGGGGACATAGCTTACTACGACCTGGCCGAGCAAACCCTCAAAAAAGCTCTCGACTCTTCGCCGCAAGACTTCCGAGCCGCAGATCCTCTGGTTCACATGGCGCTGGTTTGCATGGGAGAACATCGCTTTACGGATGCACTCGCCTTCTCGCAAAAGGCGCTGAGTTTAGGCTCCGGCAACCTTCCGGCGTTCGCCGTCGAAGGCGATGCTTATACCGATATCGGAGATTACGATGAGGCAGCGGTGGCTTACAACGCCTTGCAAACTCTTGGCCAGGCAAGCGCATCGCCGCTGGCACTAGCCTACATGAGTGACAGTCGCATGGCCTACCTGCGCTTTTTGCACGGCGATTCTGCGGAAGCCATCCGATTGATGCAAAGTGCCATCGCGGCGGCGCTTCAAACCAACGTACCGCGAGAAAATCTGGCGTGGCTCTATTTCGAACTAGGAGAGCGTTACTTTCAATCGGGCGACCTGGCGAATGCCGCCTTGTCCTATCAGTCGGGCATCACAGCTGATTCCAATCACTATCGCTCACTGGCTGGATTGGCGAAGGTTCGGGCGGCGCAGGGGAAGCTGGAAGAATCAATTCACCTCTATCAGCGATCGATTGCCATCATTCCGTTCCCCGTTTATGTCGAGGAGGTGGGCGATGTTTACCGAAAGATGGGACAGGAGATGGAAGCCCAGCAGCAATATGACCTCGTCGAATACATCGGACACCTGGGCGCATTGAATCGAGTGCTGGCCAATCGGGAACTAGCCCTGTTTTATGCCGATCACGGAATCAAGCTGCCGGAAGCCCTGGAGCTCGCGCAAAAAGAGCTTGAGGTGCGGCACGATATCTACACCTGGGACACTCTGGCGTGGGTTCTCTACAAGAATGGGCGATTTCAAGACGCAGCCACAACCATGAACAAAGCGCTTGCTTTGCATACGAAGGATCCCCTTCTTCTCTTTCATGCCGGCATGATTTACCACGCCCTGTCTGAGGACGCTGAGGCCGAAGACTTTCTGACCCGCGCTTTGAAGACGAACCCGGACTTTCACATCTTCCAAGCCGAAGTTGCTCGCGGAACTCTCGAAAGCATCCGGCAAGCACGTAACCGCGACTTGAGGTCAACAAGTGCAAAACGATAAGCGCAATCATCGCCGAAGCGGATTTATTTTGGTTTTACTCTTGCTGGTTTTGAGCTCCCTGCCATGCTTTGCCCATCCGATGGGAAATTTCAGCATCAATCACTATTCGAAGATCAAAATCGGTCAGAAGTCAGTCGAGATTTTATATCTTGTGGATATGGCTGAAATCCCTACGTATCAGGAGATTCGAGATTTCGGCCTTGCGCCTAAGCCGGATGATCCCAGCGCCTCTCGCTACCTCGACCAGCACGAACCAAGTTTAAGAGCAGGACTCTTGTTGGAGAGCGATGGACAGCCTGTCCAATTGGAGACCTTATCGCGCGTTCTAACATTTGCTGACGGCGCCGGCGGTCTGCCCACGATGAAAGTCGGCTTCGTGTTCCGGGGCAAGCTTGAGGGCATCGTGGGTGCTCACAAACTCTCCTATGTCGATAACAACTTTCCCGGGCGGGCGGGTTGGAAAGAGATTGTGGTTCTCGGCGATCAAGCCGAGATTTTGACCAGTTCCGCTTCGACCGTCGATCGCAGCCAGGAGCTGACCAACTACTCGAGCGATGCGTTAAACAGCCCACCCCAGCAACTATCGGCTTCGGTCAACTACAGGACCCTAGCTGCAGACCCGGAGAAAACCACTTCAGACTCCCAAGGTACAACCTCCGAGAACCGAATCCTTCAAGCAACAAGCAGCTCACGTAGGACTGCCGCCGCGCACGCCCCGTCACCTCAAAGACAGCAAGGATCATTCGTTGCTATTCCTGCTTCCGGTCTTAATGAAGCGAAACCATCGAATCGTGCTGTTGTAACCGCCCCCGTCTCTCCGCATTTAGCGTCGGCTCACGCGCAGAATACGCCGCGAAGCCGCTTTACGGAGCTTATCTCGACCCAACGCAAGTTGAGCTTTTGGTTTCTGTTTTCGGCGACACTGATCGCGGCAGGCCTGGGCGCGCTTCACGCGTTGGAACCGGGGCACGGTAAGACCATCGTTGCGGCATATCTTGTGGGTTCGCGCGGTACCGCGAGGCATGCTGTGTTGCTCGGCATCGTCGTTACCGCGGCGCATACTTCGGGCGTGTTCCTCTTGGGCGCCGTGACCCTCTATGCATCACGCTACATCGTTCCCGAGAAGCTTTATCCATGGCTNNNGGCTCCTCGGATTCGAAGCCGATCGGGCGAGCCCTATCGTTGCGCGAACTCTGCGTCTTGGGCATCACTGGAGGAATCGTGCCTTGTCCGGCGGCACTGGTGGTGTTGCTCAGTGCCTTCTCCCTGCATCGGATCAGCTTCGGGTTGTTCTTGATCGCTGCCTTTAGCGTGGGCCTGGCAAGTGTCCTGGTGATTGTTGGCTTAACGATGGTCTATGCCAAACGCTTGATATCGTCGCGGGTGCAGACTGGCAGCTCAGCTTTTCGCTATCTCCCCCTCCTGTCATCCGCATTCATGGTGGCGCTAGGAGTGGGCATAACCGCCTCGGCGATTGGATCCGTCCAGCTCGGACATAGTCTCCTTTCCAAGGACAAAATAGTTCCGTTCGCGACAGTAGTTTTGCTGGGACTGTTCCTCGGGGTGCGGCATTCGACCGACCCCGACCATGTAGTGGCGGTATCCACGATTGTGAGCCGTCAAGGGTCGATCCGAAGCTCGGCTGTTATTGGGTTGCTCTGGGGGTTGGGACACACCCTGACCATCTTTTTTGTCGGGTCCGCCATTATTATCTTTGGCGTCGTAATACCGCCCCGGCTTGGGTTGTCCATGGAATTTTGCGTTGCGTTGATGCTCATCCTACTGGGATTACTAAATTTGACTGGTGTGATGAGTTGGATCACAGCTCGCCTGACGCCGACAAAAATGGGTCTGGGGACGACTTCCGAACCGAACACTTCCTCGAATCACACCTTCGCAGGCCCGGCCAAGAAAAAGCTGAAACGGATTCAATCCTTGGTTGACGGGACAGTCGGAAAGATGGGCCTTTATCAGACCATGCGACCGTTAGTGGTAGGTCTTGTACATGGTTTAGCGGGCTCAGCGGCGGTCGCCCTATTGGTGCTTTCCACCATCAAGAGCCCGTTCTGGTCCACGGCCTACCTGCTAGTGTTCGGGTTCGGCACCATGGTGGGAATGATGCTGATGACGGCAGCGATTTCGGTGCCTGTGGTTTACACGGGGAAGAAATTTTTCAACGTGAATCGTCATCTGACAGTCGCGTCGGGAATGGCGAGCGTTGCTTTTGGCATGTTTCTGGTTTACCAGATCGGCTTTGTGGAAGGGCTATTTACTTCCCATGTGCACTGGATCCCTCAGTGAAGCACTAAATCAAGATGTAGCCTAGGGCCGCGGTCCGACAGGGCTGGGTTGCGGCCCATCCCATGACTCAACTTCAGCTCGAAGATAGGTCTACACTCCCAGATTTCTCAGGATGATCTCCCTCCGCAAATAAACCGCGCACGGGTCAATCCATTTCCTGGTTACTACCGTACCTAAGTCACGTAGACGGATCCCGTCGTCGTTTCCTCCGGCGAAGCGTCCTGCGTGGGGAAGATTCTAGGCCACGGCGGGCGACGTCCGCGATGTTAATCCAACAGAGGAGAAACCATGAAGAAGTTAAAATCAATCGTGGCCCTCGCGATGTCGCTTTTCATGCTGGTACCTTCCAGCATGTTCGCGTCAAGCCATCGCGAAGCGCCGATTACCGCATTGGACCATAGCGCGGACGTCACCGACTGGTACGCCTTTGTCAGTTATGACGATCCGAGCAAGGTCACATTCATTCTGAATGTCGACCCGTTGCTTGAGCCCGCGAATGGGCCCAACTATTTTCCCTTTGATCCCAGTGTGCTCTACGAGATGCACGTGGACAACAACCAGGACGGACTGGATGACGTTACGTTCCAGTTCCGTTTCAACACCGAAATCCGCCAGCCGAACCTATTTACAGGATTCGTCGGCGGCATCGCCGGCATTCCAGAGATTACCTCATTGAGTGGATCGGGCTCGGAAGGTTTGAGCTTGCGCCAGACCTACACCGTGACCATGATCAAGAATGGTAAATCAACCTGCTTGAACGGCGGAGACAGCCTGTACGCGGTGCCCTCCAACGTGGGTCCACGAACCATGCCCAACTATGAATCGTTGTTTCACCAGGGCATCTATCGCCTGGGTGACGGCGTTACAGTATGGGCTGGGACGGCGGACGACCCATTCTTCATCGACCTGGGAGCCGCATTCGACTCGCTGAATTTCCGCAGAGGAGTCGGTCCGATCCTGACCGAGGCAATCGATGATGACAATACGCACAACTATGCGCCTGACGCCGTGGGTGGCTACAACGTCAATTCCATAGTGCTCGAAGTTCCCATCGCGATGCTGACGGTGGACGGCCAACGGCACGGTGCCGGCGACAAACGAGCGGTCATTGGAACCTATGGCAGCACGTCGCGACATGAGATCACGGTGCGGCGCTCTCCCAATCCAGACCAAAACGGCGGCCCTTTCGAGCATGTAAACCGTGAAGGGAATCCGTTGATTAACGAACTGATCATTGGCACGGGCTTTAAAGACCGCTTCAGCATGGACTTTCCCAAAAACGACTCGCAGTTCGCGAATTTCGTCCTGGAACCCGTGCTGGCGTCTGTATTCAGCTCGTTGGGCGTTCCGGTTGCACCGAANNGGTCCAATTGCCGATCTGCTGCGGCTTAATACCGGCATTCCCCCGACCCCAGTGGGCAGCCAACTGCGGCTTGGCTTCATCGCCGGCGATGTGGCCGGCTACCCGAACGGACGAAGGCCGGTGGACGATGTGTTTGACATCTCCGCCCGCGCCGTAGCCGGCATCCTGGTCAATCCCGTGACTTACGGGACTCGGCTCGGAGATGGCGTACAAACCAAAACCGAAGGTTTCAACGATTCCTTCCCCTATGTCAGGCCAGCCAATAGTGGACGCGATAGCGCTCACACCGGACCCGGGCAGGCGGGCTGCACCGGACAACCCGGAGGTATTTGTCCCGTGATGTAGTTAACCCATGTGGCCGTCGTGCCTCGAGCGGCGGCCACACTTTTCTTAAGGAATGAGGTTTCCCATGAACCATCGATTTTCGGCACTGTTAATGATTGCTTCTACTTTCACGGCTGGGCAAGTCACAACCACTCCTGTAACAGCTCCTTCACCGGCCGCGCAAAGCGTCGCGGAAGCCAGAAAAGAGATCGTTGAGAAGCCCACACAATATGCGGGCTACAACCTTCTCGCGATGGCACTCGTTCGCCGCGCGCAAGAAACGTCCGACCCGGCCTACTACACTCAAGCGGAGGATGCCTTGAAGAAGTCGCTGGAACTGGTTCCCGACAATTTCGACACCGAGAAAATAAAGGTTTCGATCCTACTGGGCGAACACCAGTATCCGTCGGCTCTCGAAGAGGCCAAAGCGCTGAACAAGAGAGTACCCGATGATGTCATGGTGTATGGCTTGCTGAGCGACGCGAACATCGAACTCGGCAATTACGGCGATGCCGAGAATTCAGCCCAGTGGATGCTCAATCTTCGTCCCGGGAACCTGTCCGCCCTGACTCGGGCGGCCCATTTACGCGCACTGTTCGGAGATGCTGAGGGCGCTTATGAGCTAATGGATCTGGCGTATCAATCAACCCCGCCAACTGAAGCCCGAGAGCGCGCCTGGATCCTCACGCAGATGGGCCATCTTCGGTTCGCCTCGGGCGATACCACCACCGCAGAGAAACTTCTACTGCAGGCATTGACGGCTTTCCCGGGCTATCCCGACGCGCTGGGCAATCTAGCTCAGCTGCGCATCGCGCAGAAGCGTTATGGCGACGCGGTGGTCCTGCTCCAGCAACGCTACCAGTCCGCGCCTCGCGCCGGCAATCTGTACGAATTGGCNNACCGCGAACTGGTTTTCTACTATGCCGACCATCTGGGGCAGCCGGCCCAAGCTCTAAAAGTGGCAGAACTGGAATATGCTTGGCGTCATGACGTGTACACACTTGACGCGTACGCTTGGGCTCTGCACCTCAATGGTCGTGACATGGAGGCACGCAAGCAGATTGAGACCGCCTTGGCGGTCGGCATTCGCGATGCAAAACTGTTCCGCCACGCAGGAGTTATCGCGCTGAAATCGGGAGACCGGGCGGCAGGCGAACGCTACCTGAAGCAGTCAGCCGACTTGAACACCTTAGACGCAGAGCAGGCACGAAGCATCTTGGCCGGACTGGTGCCAGAACCTGCACGTTAGTCTTATGGGCCGTTTAAGCCGCATGGCGTCGCCATTGATTCTGAACTCTTGGAGCAGGTTGACCTTTCATCGCTGGCCAGGGTTATAAATCGCTCTGGGGCGCATCGAGATCTGATTCGCGAACGGCGGGTATCGAGTCAGCAGTCGCTGTGCCCAACCTGGACGTCGTGGGAGCCGTCACTGTTTACGATCACCATCGCCAGGGAAATATCATTTCGACGGTTCATTCTCATCTTGAGCACGACACGTGTTGGAAGTCGTCGTGGTGAAGGGCAAATCCCAGCAGGCGCAGAAACTCGGTGATTTGCTTATCAGTCGCGAGGGCGTCCGTCATGGCCGGCTGGTGTTAAGGTGATCCGCCCTTAGCCGTTCATCCTCGGGCAAACCCCTACCCAAAAATAGTCGGAGCAGCAAATCCGTTTTATGCACCTGTTCGTACTACTGGAGTAAGCCTGAGAAATTCCCAAGAACAAAGCGAAAAGAGCGCGGCTACGCGTCCCGATACCCCGACATGAGAGAAAGTAATAAGCCTAGGAACGAGATTGCCCTTTCCTTTCTCAGCAGTTGGGGAATCGTCGTTGTGGTTTGTTTGCCAATCTCGTTATGGGCAGCAGCCAATGGCAGCCTATCAGGAACACTCAAAGACCAGAGTGGCGCGGTTGTCTCTGGAGCGGCAATTACATTGGTCAACACCGCCCTTGAATCTGAGTATAAAGCGATTTCGAATGGACCGGGATTCTATTCATTCCCGACCCTTCCAGTGGGCCACTACGATCTGGCCATCGAAGCCACAGGCTTCAAAACCCAAAAGAAAACGAACCTGACCATCGATGCCGATGCAGCGCTCAAACTGGACGCGGTGCTCATGGTAGATCAGCGCTCGGAAAATATTACGGTGGTGGCCGAAGCGGCCTCAGTCGAGGCGCAAGTCGATAACGTGGCAACTCACCTAGGCGAACTCGTAACCAGCGCGCAAATGACGGCACTGCCCTTGAACGGACGAAGCTATACCGATCTTCTGCCGATTCAGCCTGGAGTCGCCCCCGTCTCAACTTTACTTCCGAACTCGGTGATCATGGCAGGAGTAACCGGAGGTCTCTCACCGTCTGGCGATTTGAATCCGGGAAATTTATCGATTGACGGTCAGAGGGAATCGTCGAACGGTTTCTTGGTGGACGGAATCGATGTGCAGGAGCACATGAATGGCGGAACATCCATTGTGGCGAATCTGGATTCGATCGATGAATTCCGAGTTCTGACCAACAATTTCGATCCCGAGTACGGCAACTATAACGGCGGCATGGTGACCGTCATCACCAAGTCGGGTAGCGATTCGTTTCATGGCAATGGCTTTGAATTCCTGCGCAACACGGATTTAGACGCCCGCGGCTACTTCGATCCGAGCCGGCCCGTCTTCCGGCAGAATCAGTTTGGCGGCACTCTTGGCGGTCCCGTCAGCCGTGGCAAAGTTTATTTCTTTGCGGATTATCAAGGCACTCGCACCAACCAAGGTGTGGAAACGGGAAATATTTCGGTGCCTTCCCTCGAGGAGAGAGCCGGAAACTTCTCGGACTCCCCAACTGCATTCCGCACCAACATCAACAGTAATGGGACTCCGATCGCGTCGGTTGTGAATAGCGCGTGTTCGAACGACCAATGCTTGGCGGCCGTCCTCCGGACTTCGTTGGGATATGCGGTCACCAGTGTTGAGCCGTTCTACTTCACCGCATCAATGATCGACCCGGCAACGATCACCCCCAATAACCTAAATGGAACCGCCTATGGTTACAACTGCACCAATAGCACGCAATGTGTTTTTCCGAACACCACGGGCGGTCAGGGTGCGGTCATCCCTCAATCAGCTTTTTCCGCGCCCGCACAGAGCTTGCTGCAATACATTCCCATGCCCAATGGTGGTACCGATCAATTCTCCACTTCGGCCTATGCGCAGACGGTGCGCGACGACAAGTCTTCCGGACGAATCGACGCCAATCTAGGACGAGGGAGCCAGCTATCCGCATATTATTTCTTTGACGATTACCGCCTCGACAATCCCTATCCGGGGCAACAAGGTGGAGCAAGTGTCCCCGGCTTCGACGCACTGACGTTCGGACGCGCCCAGCTTGTCAGCGTAGGAGACACGAAGGTTTTCGGCAGCGGTACGGTCAATGAGGTCCACGCGGGCTATCTCCGTAACGCCAATGTAATTGGGCAACCCAAGGGCGGCCTCGGCGTAAGCCAGGCGGCGCAGGGCTTCTCGACCAACACCACGGCAGGGGGATTCTCGATCCAAGCTCCGCAGTTTGAAGGCGTGGAAAACATGGTTTTTCCTTCCTTCGTAATGGGCGTCCCCATCACCAATGAAACCCAGATAAACAACACTCTGTACTTAAGCGATACGTTTTCGAAGGTGATCGGAACGCACACCTTGAAATTCG
>PMHI01000577.1:10709-15809 GCA_003156615.1 Acidobacteriaceae bacterium
AGGACAGTTGGCGGGCGCGAAGCGATTTGACGATCAATGTCGGCCTGCGCTGGGATTACATCATGCCGTTCTGGGAGAAGTACAACAACATCCAGACCATCATCCCAGGAAGGCAGTCGGTGCTCTATCCGGGCCTGCCAGAGGACTTGGTCGTTCCCGGTGATCCCGGAGTCCCCAGTACGCTCTCGCCATCGAAGCCAGACAACTTCGCCCCGCGAATTGGTCTTGCGTACGCGCCGAGATTTGACCGCGGAATTCTGAAGGACCTTTTTGGCGACAGCGGCAGGAGCAGCATTCGAGCGAGCTACGGAATTTTCTATACCGCATTTCCGGGGTTGTCGGCCGGGGTCATGTATGGCGTTCCGCCATTTGGCGACAACTACCTCACCGCCGGGCCGCCACTTTTTGCGACGCCCTTTATCAACGCGGCCGATGGCGGACAGAATACCAATCCGTTTCCCCTATTAATAGCGTTCCCGCCGCATAAAGTCTCGGCGAAGAATCCGGACATGCAAAGCTTTGCGAGTCAAATTCCCATCTCCGCCGACGTTTCCTTTTACGATCGCGATGCTGTTCCCTACACCGAGAACTACATGTTGTCATTCGAGCGGCAGATTACGAACAGCATGCTCATGACCATGAGTTATGTGGGGAATGAGGGACACCACATTCTCGCTGTCGTGTCCAACAACCCAGCCAACCAGGCTCTTTGTCTCCGCCTCAGTCAACCCAGTCAAGTCGCCGCTGGTAGTCCCACCTGCGGCCCCTTTGCTGAGGATGCCCTCATCACCAGCGCCAGCGGACACGTCTATCACGGAGTGCGAGATGGCATCGGCTCCAACTATCAGGAGGATACCTGGCAACAAACGATTGAGAATTCCAGTTTCAACGCGCTGGAGACGAATCTGCGCTACGTCGGAAAGAGATCCAATTTCCTCCTGGGATACACCTACAGCAAATCCATTGATCAAGGCTCGGATCTGGGCGAACAGCTGAATCCCTTAAACCACGGGGCGACGCGCGCGCTTTCGGCTTGGGATATGCGTCACAACTTTGTGGGGAGTTTCCAGGTGAATCTTCCTTTTGATCTCCTTTCTGGGCGTAACAATCGCTGGACCGAGGGATGGAGCATTGCCGGCATTGCGCGCTTCAGTACCGGCCTGCCCGTGACCCTGTTAGATGATTCCGATAACTCGCTGCTCGGAACTCTGGGGAATGGTGTTAACAACTACCTGCTCGATACACCGGAGTATCACGGCGCGCCGCTCGACCTCAATACCAATCCCAGAAACGGGCGACCTGAGTTCAATAAAACGCCCGCAGCGTTCACCACGGAGGCGCTTGGGCAATTGGGAAATGTTCCCCGACGATTCTTCTATGGTCCCGGAATCAATAATCTTGACATGACGCTGACCAAAGTGTTGAAAGTAACCGAATCGAAATCGTTTGAGTTCCGGCTGGAGGCGTTCAACGCGTTCAATCACGCACAGTTCTATGGTCCGGCTGCAGTGGACGGAGAAGTGAACGATCCTCATTTCGGGGAAGTGGTCAGCGCGGCTGCTCCACGTCTGGTCCAGATTGCCGTGAAATTTTCGTTCTAGAACGGAGTGCGCAGAGGCCGCCGTGGTGGGTTGGCAAAGAGATCTTCGCACGTGGGGCTTCCCGACCTCCTAAGCTGGGCAAGCGTCCGACCTCCAGAGCACGCTTAGGGATCCTGGCGCGTCGTGTCGTCCTCAATCCAGTATTCGCGTCGGGAGGTTAGCACCCCGCGCGGACGACCCTTGGTCTCCACATGCAGCGCGTGCAGCCCGGGCGCGGGTGTTGTCGGGCGGAAACTCAGTACATAGTAGTTGGGCACGTCGTTCGACACCGCGATGAGACCTGCCTTCAGATCCTTGGCATCATGGAAGTGGAAGAACTCGCCTCCCGAGAGCTCCGCGATCGATTCTGCGGTCTTGGTGCGCAGCGCATTGCGTGCGGTAAGAAAGGTCATGGTCGCCAGCCGGAGGGGCGGAGCGAGCTGGCCGATGCAGTCGAGCACCTGCTTGCTGTAGTGCCCTTCGTACTCGGAATCGGCTCCATTGCGGCTGAAGCAGCCGTGCTCGGGGCCTGGCTCTCTGCTGCTATACCCAAACTTTGATGCCTCATGCGAAACTGCAGAGCGCGTACTGGAAAAGCTGAAGCTGTACATCGCCGTATTGGTGTCGCTGATGAGGCGCAGAGCGTCATCAATTGTTGTCTTACTGCCCTGGTCGATGGTTTCGCTGAGCAGCAGAATCGCACGGCGATAGCGCGTGGGTTGTGCCCGCAGTTGCGCAATGGCCGATGCGATACCGTCCAGAATGGCTGCCCCCTCATCGCCTTCGTTCAAGCCGGCAAGCTGCTGGGAGGCATCGGCTGTTCTTGAAGTAAAAGGCATAAGCAGATGCGGCACACTGTCGAAGCCGATGACGGCGACGCGGTGTTCCACGTTGCCGATCAGCGCGTCGAGGATCGAGTCTAGCTGGCGGTAGTCAGTAAGATGTCGTGCTCCGGCACCCCCCGTTTCAACAACGATTGCCAACGCCAGCGGCTGCGAGTCGGTGTCCTGATCAAGGGTCAGGTGCTGCGGTACGCCATTGTCGGTGACCAGGAAGTCGTCAGCCGTGAGTCCAAAAACGACATTTCCTTCCTTGGTCTTCAGCAGTACAGGCACCTCCACCAACGTGGAGCGCACGGTCAGGGTGGGCTGGCCTTCATCGCTCTGCTGTGCGCTTACGCCCACAGCGGCCACGCAGAGTAAGAAAAATAACGAACAGGCAGATCTCATTAAGCCTTCATTGTAAGGCGCGACCGCACGCCTCGACCGCTTGAATCGTATCTGACAGACCCTGCTCGACAGGGTTTCTGACGGGGATCCTAGGCTCGCGAGTCCCGACATTCTCCGGAGATTTGGCTGGCCCACCACCTTGCTTAGCCTTGGATCCCACGGCAAGGCGTAGCAATCCCCACCCCGCCCCGAGCTGGTCGACTCGAAAAACCCCAGGCAGGCATTGGCTGCAACGGCCGCGTCGACAGCTCAACTGCCGTGTTTCAATATCTCGATGGCTGTAAGAGCGGCAAGGGGATGCGCCGTTCGAGCCGAGCCCGAACGTCCCATTGTCGAGGATCGGGTAGCGAAGCTTGCGCCCGATGGGCGATCTCCCGCATGCAGGATCAAATCGTTCTGTGCCCACCGAAACCTCGAGAGTTCTTGTGCTGGATCCAGAGCCGACTGCTGTGATGCGCTATTGTGCGCGGAAGCCTCTACGACCTTTATCGAAGAGAACGCCCCGCGGCGGCGAGCGGAAGACTGGCGATAAAAGAGCGGGGGTGCATGGGATCCCTCCTAAATTACATTGACAGCTACTGCACGGGAACCACGGGCAGATCGATAAAACTGGCTGCGCCCGTCACGTGGTAAACGCGCTGAACCGACTTAACGTAGTCGTCAGGTTTGGCAAAGAAGACATTGGTTACAAAAGTCTGCGGGTTCCGGTCATAGAGGGGAAACCAGCTCGATTGGATCTGCACCATGATCCGGTGACCAGGCAGGAATACGTGATTCACGGTGGGCAGGATGAACTTGTAAGGCAGTGGGGTGTTTGGTGTAATTGCCTTCGCCGTCTCAAAACTCTCCCGGTAACGGCCCCGAAAAATATCCATGGCAATGTTCAACTCATAGCCACTCATCTCCGGTCGGCTCGGAACCTCGTCTGGATAGACGTCGATGAGCTTCANNACCCAGTCACTGTCCGTTCCGCTTGTGGACGCGACAAGATTCACCACCGGCGCGCCACTGATTCGCAAAGGCTCAGTCAAAACCGGTGTCGTGTAGGACAGCACATCCGTGCGATCGGCGACAAAACGTTGATCGACGAGCAGCCAGCGCCTCCAGGCATCGCCATCGGAGAAAACAATAGGGCGCGGCAGATAAGGCACAGGCTTGCCGGGATCGGAAACATATTCATCGTAGTCTTGAGGGCCTGCGGGCGACTTAGCATCGTGTCCGCTCGGAGGAGTGAACGACAAACCGAGGCCAGCCGACAAATAGAGCGGCTTGGACTTCGCTGCGCAACCAGTCTCACACGCCAGCGGCCAAGATTTCAGACGGTCCCAATGATTTTCGCCGGTGTTGTAGATGAGCACCGGCGGGGTAGCGGCCTTCGGCGCACCGTCTTTAAGATACTGATCGAAGAACGGCTTGAGCACGTCGCGACGAAATTGCAGGGCGGTATCACCTTCCCACTTTAGCGGCCCCAGCGAATAGCCGTCGTAGTTGACTCCGCTATGGCGCCATGGGCCCATCACCAGAAAGTTCATATCATTGCGCGTGTCCTTTGGCTCAATTGCCAAGTAGCAGTGAATCGCTCCCCACATGTCTTCCTGGTCCCACAAACCCTGAATCCACATCGTGGGAACTTTGAGTGGCTGTTCGCTCATCGTTTTATCCAGCGCCTGGGCTTGCCAGAAGGCGTCGTAGGCTGGGTGTTCCGAGATTTTGTGCCACCACGATAGTTGGTCCAAGCCCCCGGCTTTGGCGAAATCTCCCCCCGAGCCGGCCCGAAGAAAATTGTCGTAGTCTTCATATCCCTGGCGGACGACAGGATGACCTTCGCCTCGCGCCGCGGTCTGCTGGGTAAAGTAATCGAAATTCGTCTGCCGAAACGCGCCGAAATGAAACCAGTCGTCACCCATCCAGCCGTCGACCATGGGGCTCATTGGCGCTGCGACTTTCAGAGCCGGGTGCGGATTGACCAGAGCCATCACCACGGTGAACCCTTCGTAGGAACTCCCGAGCATTCCAACTTTGCCGTTACTCTCGGGAACATTCTTCACCAGCCAGTCGATGGTGTCATACGCGTCCGTCGTGTCGTCGATCCCGCTCGTATTCAGCGGCCCAATCGGCGGCGGCGTCATCAGATACGCGCCTTCCGAACCGTATTTCCCGCGCACATCCTGGAACACTCGAATATATCCCGCGCCCACGAAAACATCGTCGCCCTGCGGCAAGATGTCCAACATTTTTGTCGACTGGTTCCGTTGCGCGCGGTGCGCCGCGTTGTAGGGCGTGCGCGTCAG
>PMHI01000427.1 GCA_003156615.1 Acidobacteriaceae bacterium
CGGGAATGGGAAGTCACTCCACAATCAGGGCAGAGGGCGCTACCTGATCCCTCCGCTTCGACGACCCAACCCAGCTCCGTTGGCACCACGTTTCGCACGGTCAAACCGTTCAGACTTGAAAGCAATTCCTTGTACGACAACTTCTTAGCCACTCAATCTTGATTACCTAGACTCACCGGTGGTTGCACCAAACCTGAGCCAGAACCGCAGGCGTTTGCCGCTCCAAGAGAAACCCCGACAAACTGATGAGCCAACCTTGCGTGGCGGAATTGCGCAAGCGCCGGTTTACAAGAGTTTGATTACGATGACAAGTAGCTACTTGCTCTTGCTGATGCGTTTTTGCATCATCAATTCTGCCCCAAAGAACACGATTTTCCCGAAAAGAACGCTGGAAACCGGGCTTTTTATTCCTTGGAGAACTGTTCATTTGTCGAATTTGTCAATGAATGTCATCGTTGGTAAATGAATGTCTTTTCTACTACCCCGACACAACTTCCACTTTCCACGAGTGTTCTTAGAAGGGCAACACCATCAGTGTCAGCTGAACCACGAGACATGCAGAACCCATTCTGCCCGGGGGTATGTGTGCAAGCCGTGAAGTGGTCTTTCGCCGCTTTGTTGATTTCCGCCGCTGTTTCCATCCCAAGCTTCTGCGCCACGCCCGACCGCATCACGGGCGCTCTCAATAGCGGTGAGACTATCGCGCTTCGCGGATCTGTTCAGCACAAGGCTCTCCCGCAATTCGACCAAGGCCCCGCAGATCCTGCCTTACGATTTGGATCGATCATGCTTCTGACGATTCCTGCCGCGAGCCAGCATCAGGTCCTGACGCAATTATTGGCGGAGCAACAGGACCGCAAGTCGCCGAATTATCACAAGTGGCTAACGCCCGAACAGTGGGCGAACCGGTTCGGGTTAACTCCCAATGACGCGCAGACGATCACGAACTGGCTCACCAATCAGGGTTTCACAAACATTCAAGTTGCGCGTGGCCGAAATTGGTTTGTGTTCAGTGGGAGCGCTGCTCAAATCCAGAGCGCCTTCGGGACGGAAATCCATCGCTACAACGTGAATGGCGAAGCGCACGTCGCAAACGCTACGGCACCGAAGATCCCGGCAGCGCTGGCGGGTATCGTAACTGGAATCCGTGGCTTAGACGATTTCTATTTGAAACCGAGGGCGGTGCCTCGTGTCCGGCCGGAGTACTATAGTTCGACCTATGGACAATTCATCGCACCGGGTGACATCGCGACTATTTACGACATCAGCCCGCTTTACAATTCCTCGATCGATGGCACAGGGCAAAAGCTTGCAATAATGGGGCAGACGGATATTTACCTGTCTGATATAAATAATTTCCGAACAGGTTTCGGCCTCAGTTCAATCAGCTGCACAACCAATTCTAATGGCGTGATCACGGCCTGCAACGATCCTCATTTCCAGTATGTTCTGGCGAACGGCGTAGAAGATCCCGGGGTGCCATCGAGCGGCGATTTGTCCGAATCTGATCTTGATTTGGAATGGTCGGGTGCAGTAGCCCGGGGTGCGCAGCTAATCTTTGTGAACACACCCGAGAACACAACCAGCGCCACCGTTAATGGCGGCGGTGTTTGGGAATCCTGGTACTACGCGGTGGACCAAAAACTGGCTCCCGTGATCAGCCTGAGCTACGGTGTTTGCGAGTTCGGCGACAACAATATCTATGATCCAGCTACAGACGAGCCGGGGGCAGACGAAGTCGAGCTGCAAAAGGCAAATTCGGAAGGAATCACATTTGTAAATTCGAGCGGCGATAGCGGCGCGGCCGAGTGCGACCCGCAGCCGCAGCCAAACCCCAATTCTGATCCCTACGGCGCTTCTGCCACCGGAGGTTGGGCGGTCAGCTACCCGGCAAGTAGCCCGGAGGTCACCGGCGCCGGCGGCAACTCGCTTTCTCTTAGCGATATTCAAAGCAGTGCTTATTGGGGAACGAGCAATAACAGCAATGGGGGATCGGCGCTGTCATACATTCCGGAGCAGGCGTGGAACGACGACGCGGAGTTTGCACTTTACTGTCAGGCAAATTCCACTAACTCTTTTTGTGAACAGGGAGGAAGCACGAAAGTTACCGGGTGGGTTCCCATCACGGACCAGCAGCAAGCGCAGGAAGACCTGGCCCTCGCCCCCAATTACGACGGAATTTCTGCCAGCGGCGGCGGCCTGAGCAACTGCGAAGTTCAGAATACGAGCTTTACCGCATGTGTTTCGGGCTTCCCACAGCCGTCATGGCAGACTGTAACCATCTCGGGGCAAACCAAGGCACGGTTCACCCCGGACGTTTCTTTCCTGGCATCGCCCAATTTTCCCGGGTACGTTTTCTGCACGGAGCTTTCAGAATTGGGAGACTCGGGCACGGGCAGCAGTTGTGCAAACGGCATAGCAGATGCCGTGAATAACTATCTGTCAATTATTGGCGGCACATCCGCTTCCGCTCCAATGTTCGCCGGAATCGTGACACTGCTAAACGAATCGTTGTCTGCGTCCGGCGGGCTGGGCAACGTCAATTCGATGCTGTACCAGTTGGCTGCTAACACCTCGAACCAAGCATTTCATCAGGTCACAAGCGGCACGAATACGGTTTACTGCACTGGCGGAACACCGGGATCTCCGCAGCCATCCAGCGTGGACTGCCCTTCAACGGGAGTGCTAGGATTCAATGCCTCAACTGACGATTCCAGCAATGGTTACAACCTGGTGACTGGGTTGGGATCCGTGGACGTGAATAATCTGTCGAAAGCTTGGGCGGCCGCGATAGGCGGCTTCTCACTCACGGCTTCATCGATAAACCCGGCCAACGTGGTGGCCGGCAACAGCCTGACGGCGTCGATCACAGTTGCGCCGAGCAACGGATCGAATTTCAGTGGGACGGTGAGTTTCAGTTGCGCTAATGTGAGCGGGATTACGTGCAGCTTCAATCCGACCAGCGTAAGCGGAGGCAGCGGGTCAACCACAGTGACGATTTCGGTTGCTCTTAATGTTGCTGGGTCGGAGAGCGTGTCGGTCACCGGAACTTCGGGGTCGACTTCCGCTTCCACGGCCGTGATCTTCACAGTCACGGCCAGCAACGTGAGTTTCACCTTGATCTCCAATCTCGGATCGTCCGGCACGTTGAGCGTGACGCAAGGGCAGACTGCCACCGTCAATCTTACCGTCAGCAGCACGAACGGCTTCACTACTACCAGCGGCGGGAATACCACAACGGTTCTCCCGCTCACCTACACCTGTTCCAGCTCGCCTGCAATTTTACTTTCGAATTGTACATTTAGTCCAACGAATCCCAGTCAGGCGACCGCAGTCACAGTGAACATTACGACGAACGCTTCGACGAGTGGGCAGGCGCGGCCGTTCGATCGGAATACACGAATCTTCTACGCAGCGCTATTGCCCGGATTGTTCGGAATTGTGTTCATCCGGGGATCGCGCAGGCGCTGGCTACATGGCAGGCGCATACTTGGACTGATCCTGGTGCTCGGAGCCTCCACGCTTTGGCTGGGATCGTGCGGCGGCAGCAGTAACAGCAGCACCGGCACAACAGGAAACACGCCAGGGAATTACACGGTCACAATTAAAGCCACAACGGGAGGCTCGTCACCGATTAGCAATAGCTACCAGTTCACGCTGACCGTCACGCAGTAAGTTGGTTGGAGAGAAGGGAAGTCACATGGAATCAAGAATGTAACGTTGCTGTTAGCAGAGGAAATGCAGTTCGCGCGCGGAACTAATTACGGAAAAACTGTACTCAGGGGCGAAAATGTAGCACTAGCCCGGATGTGTCGCCGAGGGGGCCGGGAGCGATGAAAATTAGCTCGATCCACCGGCGAAGGAGCTCAAGATCCGGAAATCATCCGAGCAACCTCTTCGGGCGGTGCAGCTCGTCGTCTTAGCCCATGAAGATTCCGATTTTTTGTTGGGACAAGACACACCCCTTCCCGAACTTAGTGTGCTGCCCATTTTCGTCTCGCTACACATTGATTGAGAATGCGCCGCATTTGACGGTTGCCCTTCGGGCAGCGGTGGCTCTTGGATACTCCGGCACTCTCGTCATCTCCAGGGCACGCGCCCACCCAGGACGACAAGTTCTTGGGCGAAGCAAACGTCGCTGCTTGGGCCCCCACTTCGGCAATGATCTGCTGCGCTGAATCCACCCCCAGACCCGGGCTATTGCTTGCACCTGGTAGCCAAGGCTTCGGAGTTCGCGGATCATTCTTGCAGTGCGTGCTTGCTTCGACTTTGCGCACACAGCCGGGCCGCGTTCCTCGTAGCGGACCCCTTGGTGCAAGATGATCCAGATCAGCCGACAAAGCCGATGGGCAATGGCCCAATGGTCGGCTTGTGTCCCAAGCGTAGGACGAGGCGACGATACACCATCTCGAAGATGCTTCCTTTAGTTTTGACCGCAGCGTTAGTGTGACTACTGGGGGTAGGAGCCACGCGGCAAACAGCTTCTTCCGTGTAGTCTACCGATTAAAGGCAAAGTCCAGTCATTAAAGGCAAAATCTACTAATTAAGGAGTAGCATAAGCCTTTTAAAATCAGCAAACGCAGTCTACTCATTAAGGAAAAACGACATTGGCCGAAACGAAATTGCGC
>PMHI01000514.1:0-4754 GCA_003156615.1 Acidobacteriaceae bacterium
GACGAAGCCATCAGCTATCTTGAAGGAGACCAGGACAATCCCTTCAGCATGGAACTTCTGGTGCAGGCCTACTATCAGACCAACCAGTCCGACAAACTGGCCGAGGCTGAGGCCAAACTGCGAGGCACGAATGTTGCCACCATGGAGCAGGCTCTGGTGGTAGCGGCCGCACGCCTGCGCCGCCCGGAAATGTAGGGAGTGGTGCCGTTTGGTTTCCACAGGCGCTCGCGCCGGCCCTCTGCTTGCTAATCGTTATTCTCTCCTATTGCTTCTGGCCGACTAAAACCACAATCAAGTCAACCGGCAAGTTGGCATTCGGCGTGGATGGAGCGAGGCGCGGGCGATTGCTGGGCGCGAACGGCGATTGACGCGGATTCCAAAATGATTATCTCGTACCCGCCTGGGGATCGTAGCGGTGGCGCGGCATATGCCTCCAAGCAAGACGTTGCTTCGCGCATCGAAAACCGCATTCAGCGAACGACAGACGGACATCGTGTATACGCTGGGTTGTGATACGGCAGAGATTGATTGCGATTGCGATAGTCGACCTGATCGCATCGTTGGCGCTCTTCAGAGCGGTGAAAACCGAGCGGGCGTAAGACGGGTTTATTTATGTTCTGTAGCTTCCCGCACGAGCCGCATGGCGTTCTGACTGCTATTTCCATCGGCTTGCACCGGTGAGCGAGGAACACTGCTTTGATCCCAACAAACAGCTGAGTGAGTGTGGCAGTTGGACTGGAACCGGGTATTGCACCGTTCGCATGCGCCGATGGCCGAGGACGGAGCTTTGCTTACGATCCGCAGCTTGCGCTTCTCGATGGTTGCGGTCTAGCGCACCTGAGGGCGGGCGTACGCCTGTGGAAAATCAAACGGTACAACTACCGAAACGTATGCAGCTGATAACCCTTCCTTCTATGTTTTTCTATACTATCGAAGCCCGCGGGGTGGTAGTTTGTAGTTTCCGGCTCTGAGGGGTACACAACGACAGGAAACGAAAACTAGAAACCGGCAGCGAGAAACCGGCAACTAAGAAACTGGGACCTAGAAATTAGAGATTCATGACCTCTAAGATCGATCGCCGTTCCCGCCAAAGAGTCGTCGCCACGCTGCCGGTGCGCCTCCGCAGCACAGACGCGAATGTGGAGTTGAGCGCCCGGACTCGCGACGTCAGCACGAATGGCGTATTCCTCTACACCAAGTCCAACATGATGGAAGGCTCGGAGGTAGAATTAGTCCTGATCCTCCCTCCCGAACTGACCTCGGGGGAGAAGTACTGGGTGTGCTGCCATGCCCGAGTATTGCGCGTCGAGCAGGGCCCTGGCACCGACTTCGGGGTCGCGGCCGAAATCCGGCGCATGGACATACTGCCCGAAATTCCCGCCTAGTCTTTTCGCTCTCCGCCAGGGTTCGCGTCTCGAATGCGTCATCTTTGGTGCAGCCGAGCCCATGGGCCGGTCCAACTAGGACGAGAAGCCCGAAACTCAACTAAATGTGCCAGCTCTCGGGCCAGACTGGCCCGGGTGCTGACAGAATTCTCGGGAATCTGTGAAAAACTGCTTCCCACGGCACCGAGCTGGGTGCAATAATGGCGGCCCCGGAAGTGCTCTGGCCAAACTCAGTACTCAGGTGGGCCTAGTTTATGTGGATGGAGAAACTGTCGGACGGTGTTGTGCAAGTGCAAACCCCTATCGGGCCGCGTTATTTAATGCCATCTTTTCTTCAGCGCGTGTATTTTCTGTGGATGTTCCGTCACTTTCCCATTCTTCCTCACGCGGTGCTCAGCGCGGGGCAACAGCGGATGATCGATCGCTTGTGTTCCGAGCAGAGATTTGTCTCCATGGCTTACGCCGATGGAATGGACGACGCTCCGGTAATCGGCACGGTCGAGAGGCGCCCGCAGATGGGACCGGATTCTTTGCCTCCAAGTCGCCCCGTGACCAGCGAAGGTTCCGAGGGACTGGCTGCGGAACGTCAGCGGTGGTAGAGGAAGTTTTCGTTTGCGCTATGGAACGCGGCGCAGCGCGTACTCAACTCTGATCACCGTTGTCTCCGCCCCGGCGTTCGCGCTGTTCGGCATCACCTCCGGGCACCACTCAGCGAATGTGTCAGGTGCACGAAGGACGCGGAAGAGGAATCCGCGGTAGATCATTCATGCACCGAGAGTAGTTTTCCCCTGCAGCCGAAAGACAGCCCTTCGCATCCTTCGTCATCCACTGCTGTGAGCAGTTCGCGGCATCGGGCAGTGCGTTTTCTCTCACGATACGGGCAGCGGCTTGGCTAGTCTTCAGTCGTTGCTTCCCTCACGATCCTAGCGGCAGCCTGGCTGGCGTCCTCCTTGTACGCGGTCAGCTTGTCCAGTGCAACCGAGCGAACAGGGTCGCCAAGTGACTTCTGCTTCGATACATCAAACTTCTCAACATCCGCCATTTTTCCGCCCGGGGAAACTGCTACAACCCTGTACACTCCGACCAGCCCATCCGATACTACGATTTGACCAGCTTTTATCTTTGCGATCGCCATGCTCACAGTTTCCCACAGGCCGGAGCCGATTGCTAGCCCGTGGACAGCAAGAAAATGTCCCTGGGCCAACCAGTACGGCTGTCCAGTTGAGGTAGTGACCGGTGATGAACGTCGGGAGCGGCTGCGAGCAGTTCGGCGCGGTCGTCAAAGCCAACGCGAACCATCAGCGAACCTGGGTCAGCCGAATGGTGAGTAGGCACGCGCGCCTGCAGTTGTCCGCGAATCTTGAACGCGGGTGACCCGTTGGCTGGGCTCCCCTCTACGCTGGGCAGCGCCAAACTGATCTTCCGTATGGTGTCGAGGTTAGTCCGTTCTTCTTGGCATCCGCGAATACGATTGTCGGCGACAACAAGAACGTTTTTCAAGGCAGGCTATTGCAGCTTCGCGTACTCGCATTTTGCTGGCTTCAGGAAGGGAATGTCAGAGTCGGCGCCGACCGACGAGTCACCGAACCTTCAGCCCGTATTTCTGCGTCATCGGCGGAACAATGCCATTTAAGCGCAGGTACTCGACAAGCTGTCCGTAGTGGTCGGTGATGTGCCAGACAGCAACGACCGAGATGCCGAGTTTGGTGTTCGGTCCGGCGTAACGACCTTCGACACGGTCGAGCGCATTGTTTGCCGTGAGCGTGGCGAGGACTCGGTTCGAGTAGTCGAAGGAGTCCTTGAGATACTTAATCAACTCGGCTTTGGTTTTCGCAGGATCGTGGCCACCTTTTTCGCAGTCTTCGGGCGGTTTCTTGCCCTCAAATTCGTTGAAGAAAGCGAACTGTGCGCAGGCGACGTGCTTCACTTGTTCCCCGAAGCCGCGAACGCCGTCGAACTTGCCCATTGCAGGGATGTAGGAATACTTGTCCTCCGGCATGGCTTCAGCGAGTCCGATAAAATTCCCTTCCGCAAACTGGAGCGTGCCGCTGACGCTTTCCGCGATGGACTTGGGAATGTCACCCGGCTGGGCGGCTTCCTTCGCTGCTGAGTTCTGTGGCGTTCCAGATTTCCCGACAGCTGAGAGGGTGATACCACACATGACGAGAAGGGTAGCAACACGAAAAAGGCTCATTCTAGCCTCCGGTATTCAGAAAAAGGATACGTCAGCCATGGAGGGAAGTCGAACGTGCGGCCTCTCAGGTCGGCTGGTTTGATTCCCCCCCACAGACGTGCCCGCAATCGCGAAGCGCACAGAGACTGTCAAATTTGCCGTTCAGAGACGCTCAATGCGTTCAATGACTTACGAATATGCTATTTTTCGTGCGACACAAAAGTCTCCACATTTTCGGGTTGTTGGTCTGAAAACAACATCTAGCTTGAGTGCGTTTGGAAAGAAAAACACGCCTCGAAATCAGCGCGCCCTCTGCGCCCCATCCACTTGAGCAGTGCTCGTTAGGTGCGGCGAAAACCTCCTCCCGCTAGACGGCTTCCTTCGCGCGGAACTTCCCAATGCGTTCGATCAGCTTCACAGGAACCGGCTCAGAAAGTGGAAAACGGATTGTGCCCTTGCTGATCTTGTATGATCCAAGTTGGTCCTTGAACGCCGCGACCAAACGCTTGCCAGCGGGGTACAACGAGTAGTGCTGCTTCCAGCCAGCGAAGTACAGCACTATCTCACCCTTCAGTTTGTAAGCAGGGATCTTGTACGAGATCACCTCTTCGGCTCTTGGCATGGCCTTGCGGAGCGTGCTTCGCACAAGCTGTAGTACGACCTGCGCCTTCTCGGGTTGTGCGGCAATGTATTCATCCACGTTTGTAAAATTTGTTTTGCCCATAGTGATTTCACCCTTGATGCGGCCTNNCAATACGAACGATCGTTGCCTAGCCTGAGATATCCTCTTAGGCGTTGGGACATGGGCGTGGGATAGCGGTGCTCCGTCTGCTATTTTCCGGACGGTGACAGTGGCGGCTCCCAGGTGAAGCATTTCAGATCGTAAGAGGATTTTATTGGGCTGCACGGGGAGAAGAGGACCTCCTTTGCTGGATTGGTTCCCAACAGACAGAAGTCGCGTTCTTGCTGAAAATCGAAGGGTATTTTGGAATGAAGCACTTTAGGATTATTCCGACATTTCTAATCTTGCTGAGTTCGTGTGTCAGCCAAGAGCGCGGTGGTTTGGATCCAGGGGCAGCGGTGCCGCTCTTGACGCAGATCTTGGCCAAAGCTAATGTTTCGGGTTCGCTCACATATTGGGGCCGTTGCGATTTTCATAAGCCATATCCGGATTTTCCTGCTCTCAGCTACCCTTC
>PMHI01000514.1:4833-7039 GCA_003156615.1 Acidobacteriaceae bacterium
CTTGTCTGCTCCCGAGGTGATAGCTTACAGGAAGGCACACAATATTGGGCCTCTCACGGATCTGTGGATTCGCCCTGGAGACAGCGCCTCCAAACAAAAAGTTGTGGGCGATTTGTACCACGTGAGTGTGAAACAAGCTTTGGACTACATCCTGCAGTTCTATCCCGGATTCTGGATTTACGAGAACTGCCAAAGCGATGACGCCACAACGGGACGTAATGTGTTTCTTGGGTTTTTCAAGAAAGACCTTCCTCACAACTAACTCGGGGAGGGATCGATTGAGCTGCGTTCGGCTACTATCGATAACTTTGTCCGGCGGCGATCCAATATGTCGGCAGCGGGCATTCAAGGATTTTTCTCAAAGTTTTGATCCTCGTTTCAAATCTCACCTTCGCCTTTGTTGTTGCGTGCGCGTGTATTCGCGGTAGGCGGAGACGAACACGGTCTCCCATCCTTGGTTGTAGCCGTCGCGGGCTTTCTGCGCTTTCGCGCCCAGTTTCTCCCAGCCACTGTGCGTCAGCACGACTCTTGCGCCTTCCGGCGCCGGGAAGAACCTGATCTCCACCGTTTGTGCTTCCTTCTCATCGCGGCCAGGATGGAAGCTGAACACGACTTGCGACGGTGGCCCCCATGTCAGCACGGTTCCCCAGACGTGCTCTTCGCCGGAGCGCGCGCGCTCGAAGATGCGACCGCCGACCCGAGGCTCGAGAATAACGGCTGCGGGCGTGTCCTTGAAATCGCTCGCGTAGGCGACAACGGACTGAGTGGCTACCGGCCACCACATGTTGATATCGGCGGTGAAGTAGCGAAAAGCTTCTTCCGGCGTACACGCCACCGTTACGCTCTTCACGACTGGCTCAATCGGGACGGACTTGTTCGTCATGCGCCATCTTTCCTTTCTTGTCTTTGGCGGCCGGGTGGGGGCCGGATTTCGCCGCGGCCCTCTTCTGGTCCGCCACATAGGCAGCGAAGGCGTTAAGCGCCTCCTGCCACATCGAATCCGCATATTCCCGCAGCCCAGCAAAGCCCGCGGGATTGAGGCCGAAATAGTGCCGGGTGCCGTGGCGGTGTTCGTGGACCAGTTGGGCCTCCTTCAGGACCTTGAGGTGTTGCGACACAGCCGGGCGGCTCACNNGTCGAGCAGAGAGCGACGTGTGGGATCGGCCAGGACCGCAAGCACGGGAAATTCATCCGATGTTTGCCGGCATTGGTAAGTCATAACTAACTGTAAGTTAATACTTACTATAGGTCAAGCACTTTTCACCCCACCCGCTCGCGGGTCAGTCATCTTGATGTGTATCGCTGGGAGGAAACCAGAAGACCGCGTCTCCAATCGCGAAAATGGGAAGCCGATCGGAGATTTTCGGAAAATGTGGTGCAAGATGTGCTGCACTGTCGTCGGACTAGGCCGGATGGCGTGTCGCGTTTGTGACCGAAGGGTGATAGAGGGCAAGTGTGAATGCGGCCGCGCCGTCCCGCGCTACATTGGACTGCTCGTTCACGATCTCCGTCAGGACCGGATGCCGAAATCTACGCCGCTTAGGCGCGCACGAAAAAACGATCATGAAGATCGGCCGGCTGGAAGACAAGGTCGGTGTTTGACCGCTATAATGTCGTGGATGCGAAAGAGCTGCTCCTGCTAGACTTGATCGCAAAGCGCAGCAGCGAAAGTTGCCGCACAGGTAGTGGCACAGTGCCCGCAAAATCCAGCGGCAAGGACGAGAGCAGCAGCGTTAACGAATCCAGCCAAATCAATAACCTATCCCCACCGTGGGCGCGTAGCTCAATTGGCAGAGCAACTGACTCTTAATCAGTAGGTTGGAGGTTCGATTCCTCCCGCGCTCACCATCTTTATCAACAACTTGCGATTGGTCGCCGTCCACCCCTCTTGACCACTGTGGCTGTTTTTGAGGCGAGTCTGCACGTGCGAGTGCTTCAATAGATGTGAGGAACCGCTCCGCAATCCTCCTTTCAAATACTTTAATGGCGCAGCCCCAAGCTGCTTCGTCATTCAGTACATCGCCGTCTTTAATCAGGCGAGTTTTCAGCGTTGGCCATTGTTTGTCTGTCAAGCCACGACAAATCTGCGTGCTCATATTCCTGGCTACTCGTCAAAACATCTAGTGTAAGAGCATAGGTCGTCTAAACAACAGAGTTTTTGCCGACATCGAACGAGACGGAATGAAGGCAAACAACATGCCGTGCA
>PMHI01000231.1:0-4193 GCA_003156615.1 Acidobacteriaceae bacterium
ATCGTGCAGAGATTGGGATGGTTCAGTGCGGAAGCAGTTTTAGCTTCACGCTCAAAGCGGCTGAGCGCTTGCGGGTCTCTGGCTACGTCGTCAGGCAGGAACTTGAGGGCGACAAACCGGCCCAGCTTCACGTCCTCAGCCTTGTAGACCACTCCCATCCCGCCACCGCCGAGCTTCTCGACGATGCGATAATGCGAGATGGTTTGGCCGACCACTGCAGCAGAATCGTACGTCCGTGAAACGGCTAAGTCAATGAAAGCGATGGACATGGCGGTTGCTCAAGAGGGTCCAATTTGCAGAATCACGAGGTGCGCGATGTTAAACGCCAGGAAACTGTTCTTCGTAGATGATTGCGTGAAGACAATCGTCCTCATGGTTTCTTTGTTGGCCTGCGTGATGACGCAAGTGCCGGTATCAGCCCAGAATGAAAATCCGGCTCAACTGGAGAGCAACAAGACGATCGAACTGGATCCTCTGCCCTTGAGCCATGTCAGGCTGACGGGAGGTCCGCTCAAGGCGGCTCAGGAAGCCGATGCGAAGTATCTGCTCGAACTCCAGCCTGATCGCATGCTCGCATTTCTGCGGCAGAGCGCCGGGCTGAAACCGAAAGCCGAAGGATACGGTGGATGGGACGGGCCGAAGCGCAATCTGACCGGACACATTGCGGGACATTATTTGTCGGCGGTGAGCCTAATGTGGGCGGCCACGGGCGACGTTCGATTCAAGGAGCGTGCCGACTACATCGTCGGCCAACTGAAGGAGGTCCAGGACGCGCAGGGCGACGGCTATATCGGTGCGTTGGAGGATGGTCAGGGCGTTGACGGGAAACAACGTTTCGTCGATCTGAGCAATGGCATCATCAAATCTGGAGGCTTCGATCTCAATGGTCTCTGGTCCCCCTGGTATGTCGAGCACAAACTCTTTGCCGGGCTCAGAGATGCATACAGGTATGCCGATAACGCTACTGCATTGCAGGTAGAGACCAAGTTTGCCGGATGGGTGGAAAAGATTCTTTCCCGGTTGAACGATGATCAACTGCAACGCATGCTGGGAACGGAATTCGGTGGAATGAACGAAGTCCTCGCCGAATTGTACGCGGATACCGGGGACCAGCGCTGGCTCCTACTTGCCGACAAATTCCACCAAAAAGCAATCATTGATCCTCTCGCGGAAGACAAAGACGTGATCGCTCACACGCACGGAAACACGCAGGTCCCCAAGCTCTATGGGGTGCTGATGCGGTATGTGTACACGGGCAATGCGGCGGACGAGGAGGCAGCGAAGTTTTTCTGGGACCGTGTCGTCAACCATTACAGCTTTGCCACCGGCGGACATGGCAAGAACGAGTATTTTGGCGAACCCGACAAGCTCGACGACATGGTCGACGGCCGGACGGCGGAGACTTGCGGCGTCTACAACATGCTGAAGATGACGCGCACGCTGTTCTCCGTCGAACCCGATATTCGCTACGCTGACTTTCACGAGCGGGCACTCTACAATCACATCCTGGCTTCGCAGGATGCCAGGGACGGAACCGTCACCTACATGCTGCCTGTGGGTCGCGGCGTGCAGCACGAATACCAGCAGATGTTCGAGGACTTCACTTGCTGTGTCGGCACTAGCATGGAAAGCCATGCCCTTCATGGTGCAGGGATTTACTACTACAAGAGTTCCCAGGAATTCTGGATCAGCCTCTACGCTCCCTCCACCGCGCGCTGGGATTCGGCTGGAGTCGAAGTGGAAATGAAGACTGATTTTCCCATGGGCCCGTCCGCGTCCGTAAGAATCCAAACCAAGGCGCCGCAAGAATTCACGCTGGTTTTGCGGAGGCCGTATTGGGCGGGAGACGGTTTCAGCGTCAAGGTAAATGGCCAGCCTCTGAAAGATCTTCCGCCGGCTGATTCCTATGTCAAAATCAGGCGGGTGTGGAAGCCAGGCGACACGATTGATCTGAATCTTCCGAAAGTGTTGCGGCAGGAACCGCTGCCGGATGATCCCCATCGCACGGCGTTGCTGTGGGGGCCGCTGGTGCTCGCTGGAGATCTTGGGCCCGAAATCCATCAAGACGACGAAGAGAACATGCCCGCTCCGTCCGCGCCGGCACTCGTGGTTGCGAAACTGCCGATCGATCAATGGCTCAAGCCGGAAGCCGGAAAGCCAGGGTGGTTCAAGACGAGCGGCGTCGGCCTCGCCGAGGACATAGAGTTTGCGCCCTTCTACGTTCTCCCGCGCCGGAAATACGCGGTTTATTGGGATGTCTTCACGCCGGAAGAGTGGACCAAGCGTTCCGCCGAATACAAAGCGGAGCAGGAGAAGCAACAGAAACTTCAGGCAGCCACCATCGCCTTCGCTCAGCCGGGTGAGATGCAGTCGGAGCGCGACTTCAACGAGCAAGGGGAAGATTCAGCCCCTCTGCTCTGGCGAGGCCGTCACGGCCGTGGAGGCAAGGGCTGGTTCTCGTTCGATGTGCCGGTCGGGAATACGCGGCCGATCGCGTTGTGGGTGACCTACGGCGGCGACAGGTGGCGAAAGAGCACAGTCGACATCCTGGTTGAGGGCAAGAAGATTGGCGATCACATCGAATTGGCGCGCAGTCCCGACCAGGAAAAGCAATTCGTTGACGTCAGCTATGTCATTCCGGCGGAACTCATCGCGGGCAAGAGCAAAGTGGCGGTTCGGTTCCAGGCCACGGAGGGGAATGACATCGGAGGCATCTTCGGCGTCCGCGCCGTGCGTGCCGACGAAGCACGCTAGCGCCCAGCCATGATTGTACGGGTCGATCCTGAGGAGCAGATTGTCGATGAAAATCCGAAGTGTTCAGTGGCCAGTGGTCGATGATCGGTGGCCAGCCACGGACACGGCGGCACCATGCTCTTCCACCAGCTCTCTCTTGATTTTTCTGACCCCCTGATCACTGACCACTGATCTTCCGATGTTCGCACGTGGCAGTATTCAGGCAGCCATCGGCCATCATCAGGCGCTCAACTGGCTTGCCGCCGATGATGTGAGAGTCAATGATTTCATCGACATCGGCCTCGGTGACGAAGCCGTACCATACGGCTTCGGGATAGACCACGAGGTTCGGGCCGTGTTCGCATTGATCGAGGCAGCCAGACTGGTTGGCACGCACTTTGCCTTTGAGGCCCCGTTCCGCCAGTTTCTGCTTGAATAGTTTCTGCAGTTTCGCCTGGCCGGTGGGATCGCAGCATCCCCGCGGATTTCCCGGAGGGCGTTGGTTGCCGCATACGAAGATGTGTTTTTCGAACTTGGGCATGAGTTGTGATGTTTGATTCAAGCACTGGGCATCATGCGACGGGCTGCTGTTGCTGAGGTTGTACGGTTGCGACTTCGGCGTCCCAGATACCCTCAAAATCGACGAAGTAACCCTGCACTTCGATTCCGGGAATTGTTTCCAACAGATTGGCGGCGGCACGTGCCAGTTCACGCTGGTGATGCGCGGCCTCGGCTTGGGCGTCGCCCCCGAAGCCGCCGGCAAGGCCTCCATAGGCGCCGCAGTCGGAATGCACCATCAGGATTACTCGGCTGGTGCCGTGCAGCCGCATAGACGTGCGAATCTGCTCGAGGACAAACTCACGTTCGGCCTCGTGCTCCGGCGAAGCCAGGCACTTGGCGCCGCCGGCAACTTTGATGGGGTCGGAATTTGCCACGCCGATGCGCTTGAGGAACTTGCGACACCCCAGGTCGAATCGGTGATCGAAGCACCAAAGGATGGCCGCGTCGCAATGATAGTTCTCGCGCGGAGCCTCGAAGTGAAACACCTTTTTCACAATGGCCTCCTCATCTAGACGATTCTCTTACGTCTATCTTACCGGAGACCACCGTGCCCCTGCCCCGATTATGTCTTCGCAATAAGCCGTTGGCGCGCCCATCCTATGGAGAACGCAGCGATCCGTGTTGATGGTGCTGAATTCCGGCAACTCCTAGAGGGTGATCGATCTCTCGACCTCACTGCAGTAGATAGGGTCGAATCTCCAACCCTGACGCTCGTGGCGCTGCCGAGTGTAGTTTGAAAGCTTCTTGTTTCAAAAGGCCAACGAGGCCAACCTGGCCAACGGCCACGCGTTGCTATCCGTCGCACGGGCGCGATAAGATACTTGGTACACATCTTCTCCGCTTTCATCCCATAAGCCTTTCAGTATTTGCCGCGGGGCAAGGAGTGTGCGACCCCCGGT
>PMHI01000231.1:4222-25224 GCA_003156615.1 Acidobacteriaceae bacterium
GCTCGCTATGCCGGCGGCCATAATGCCGGCCACACCGTCATCATCAACGGTAAGAAGTTCGTACTGCAGCTGGTTCCATGCGGAGTCTTACGGGCGGCTTGCCGCAGCGTGATCGGCAACGGCGTGGTTCTGGATCCCGTGGCTTTTCTGAAGGAAGTGGGCACGCTGCGGGAGGCAGGGGTGAGGGTCGACGGAAATCTTTTTGTCTCGAACCGCGCCCAGGTGATTCTACCCTACCATCGCATGATCGAATTGGCGGCGGAAAACGCTCCCGGACGAGTGAAGATTGGTACCACCTCGCGCGGAATCGGCCCGGCCTACGAAGACAAGATGGGCCGCCGCGGCCTTCGCGTCGCGGATCTGCTCGATCTGCAACTGCTGAAGAAACACATCGAAAACGCGGTGCGCGAGAAGAACATGATTGCGCACGCACTGTTCAATTCCGAACCGCTCGATGCCGACAAAATGTACACGGAATACGCCGCGGCTGCCGAGAAAATCGCACCCTTTGTCCGCGACACGGCACTTCTGCTGAACCAGGCGCTGGCTGCCGGTGAGTCCATCCTGTTCGAAGGGGCCCAAGGTACGATGCTCGACATCGATCACGGAACCTATCCCTTCGTGACTTCTTCCAGCGCAACTTCAGGAGGCGCGGCGACTGGCACAGGGGTCGCCCCTAATGCGATCGACTCGGTCATCGGGCTTACGAAGGCGTACTGCACGCGCGTCGGCGAAGGTCCGTTCCCCAGCGAGGAGAAGGGCGATGCCGGCGAGCAGTTGCGCCAGCGCGGCCACGAGTTCGGGGCGGTTACGGGGCGTCCGCGGCGCACAGGCTGGCTCGACTTGCCACTGTTACGCTACGCTGGCATGATTAACGGAATCTCCTGGCTGGTGGTGACCAAGCTGGATGTGCTCGATGAACTGGCGGAGATTCCGGTCTGCGTGGGCTACAAGATCGACGGCAAGAAAACGGTGGAAGTTCCAGCGCAAGCCAGCGGCTACGAAAAGATCGAATGCGTTTACCAGAAGCTGCCGGGGTGGCGGACTTCAACGCAAGGCATCACTGACTTCGAGCGGTTGCCCAAGGCGGCTCGCGATTACCTGGGTTTCGTCGAGAAGGAAACAGGAACGAAGGTCGGCATGGTTTCAACTGGTCCGGATCGGGATCAAGTCATCTTCATGGACGAATTTGCTAGGGAGATGAAAACAGCCTCAGCCCGGTGAGTCTAGTCTTGACTTCCGATTGGTCATTGCACTAAGACTACTTACTAAAATAAAGTGAGGAGCGCACGATGGTGGTTCTGGCCGTAACCTGGATGGCGAAAGCAGGGCACGACGCCGATGTCCCCGCAATTTTTGCGAAGCTGACGGAAGAATCCCGCAAGGAGCCCGGCTGCCTCATGTATCAGGTCCACCGGCACAAGACCGAACCGCGGCGCTTCTTCATCTACGAGCAGTACAAGGACGATGCCGCGCTCGAGGCCCACCGCACGTCACCTCACTTCCTGCTGCACGCCCGTAAAGAGTTGCCCAAGGTAGCGGATCGCGTGGAAGGTCACCTCTACGAAGCGATTGGATGACCGCTGTGGCGCGGGCACTCCACTTGTAGGCTAGCCAAGAATCAGTGCTCGCCAGTTGCGCACACCACTCCGGTTCAGACTTAAGGGGCAACAGAGACCTGAATCTCGTCCGGCATCGCGCGCTTCTCTACGGGCGGCACCCTAAGGCCGTCACCCCGCGGAGTCTCCTCGGCGAAGACGGTCGGCAGCCCTACTTCGCCAGCTCGTATCCCGCGAAGAAGAAACTCAATTCGAAGCGCGCCGTATCCTCGGCATCGGAGCCGTGAATGGCGTTGTGTTCAATGCTCGAAGCCCACTTCTTGCGGATGGTGCCTTCCTCGGCGTTGGCCGGGTTGGTGGCGCCCATGAGGTTGCGCAGGTCGGCAATGGCGTTTTCTTTCTCCAGAGCCAGAGCGACGATCGGTCCGCTCGACATGAAATCGGTGAGCGAGTTATAGAATGGCCGGCTCGCATGGACGGCATAAAACTGCTCCGCCTGATACTTGGAGATTTCGAGCATCTTCATGGCAAGAATGCGGAAGCCATTCTTCTCGAATTGTTCAATGATGTCGCCGACCGCGTTCTTGGTGACGGCGTCAGGTTTTACGATGGTAAGAGTGCGTTGCAAAGTCTTCATAGTTGGCCGTTCGTCGTTCGTCCTTAGTCGTTGCTTTGTTTTCTCTCGGTACTAGGTACTCGCTACTCGGTACTAGACTTTAACTCCCAGTGCCGCCACCAGCGTTTCCCCGATGGCCGCTGGAGATTTCGCCACTCGAATGCCGGCTGCTTCCATGGCCTTGATCTTCTCCGCTGCCGTTCCCTTACCGCCGGAAATAATAGCTCCAGCATGGCCCATGCGGCGTCCCGGAGGAGCGGTCTGGCCGGCGATGAAGCCGACCACCGGCTTCTTCATGTGAGTCTTCACAAATTCCGCCGCGGTCTCCTCGGCGTCGCCGCCAATCTCGCCAATCATGATCACGGCTTCGGTCTCAGGATCGCGATTAAACAGGTCAAGCACATCGAGGAAGTTCGTTCCGATAATCGGATCGCCGCCGATGCCAATGGCGGTCGACTGTCCGATGCCGCGCTGCGTGAGCTGATGCACTGCTTCATAAGTCAGCGTGCCCGAGCGCGACACAATGCCAATCGAGCCCTCTTTGTGAATCGACCCCGGCATAATTCCCATCTTGCACTTGCCGGGCGAGATNNTCCCAGGTCTTGACCATGTCGAGCGTAGGGATGCCTTCGGTGATGCAGACGATGAGGTCGAGTTCGGCGTCGGCAGCCTCCATGATGGCGTCGGCCGCGAACGGCGGTGGAACAAAAATAATCGTCGCGTCGGCGCCGGTCTTCTCCACGGCTTCCTGCATTGTGTTGAAAATGGGCCAGCCTTCATGCGTCGTACCGCCCTTGCCCGGCGTCACCCCGCCGACGACTTGGGTTCCATAAGCCGCGCAGGCCTTGGCATGGAAGGTGCCTTCACGTCCGGTCAGGCCCTGCACGAGCAACCGCGTTTTCTTATTCACTAAGATTGCCATAAAAAT
Source organism: Acidobacteriaceae bacterium (assembly GCA_003156615.1). Next base: position 7,326 of record PMHI01000231.1, read on the forward strand.
GATTCCTCGCTGCGTGTATTACTACGTTGTCATCCTGAGCAAGCATTCTTTGCGCGGCGAAGGTCGTGTGCTAGCCGGGAGAAGCAGCCTCTCCCGGGCAAGCGAAGCACCGAAGAATCGCTCCCTTTGCGATGCAATCATCGCGCCTTTGGCTTGCTTCCTTACACTGCCCTCGCCGCAGCCACAACTTTATCGGCAGCATCCTTCATGGTGTCGGCCACCACGAAGTTGAACCCAGATTCCATCAGGATCTTCTTGCCTTCATCCACGTTGGTGCCTTCCAGCCGCAGCACCACGGGGAGTTTGATGTTGGTTTTCTTTGCGGCTTCCACGACTCCGGTCGCCAGCGTATCTACACGCAGGATGCCGCCAAANNTTGATGATGTCCATCGTGGCCATTGCCAGCCCCGCACCATTCACCATGCAGCCCACACTGCCGTCGAGCTTGATGTAGTTCAAGCTGTACTTCGAGGCCTCAACCTCAAGCGGATCTTCCTCTGTGATGTCGCGCAGTTCGCGGATATCGGGATGCCGGAACAGCGCATTGTCATCGAAGGTCAGCTTGGCGTCGAGCGCAAAAAGTCGGCCATCGGTGGTTGTAATAAATGGGTTGATCTCGACTAGCGAAGCATCCGTATCGAGAAACGCCTTGTAGAGGTTCGAGAGAAACTGTACCGCGGGATTGATCTGCTTGGGGTTCAGTCCCAGCGTGAAAGCCATCTTGCGCGCCTGAAACGCCTCCAGGCCCATACCGGGATCGATGTGCTGCTTCAGAATAGCATCGGGATTCTCCTCGGCGACCTGCTCGATCTCTATTCCGCCCGCGCCCGACGCCATAAATACCGGCTTGCCTTCCGCGCGGTCAACCAGAATCCCGAGGTACAACTCTTTTTCGATAGGCAGAGTTTCTTCGATCAGCAACCGCCGCACGATGCGCCCTTCGGGGCCAGTCTGATGCGTGACCAACCTCATGCCCAGCATCTTCTCGGCGAGATCTCCCGCATCACTGACAGAGTTGGCGATCTTTACGCCTCCACCCTTGCCGCGCCCGCCCGCATGAATTTGAGCCTTGACCACAACTCCGGTCGCCCCCGAGCTGAGCAGTTCTCTGGCTGCAGCCTCAGCTTCTTCGCGCGAGGTCGCCATCGTCCCCCGCGGCACCATCACGCCATACTTCTTAAGAATCCCCTTTGCCTGGTACTCATGGATTTTCATAATTACGCTCGTCAGCTAAGAATCGGAAGGAACCTGCTTGTGGCTATCGACAGCGGGCAGCAACCCCTAATTTTATAGAAGGGAAACGGATTAGAGCAAACGTCCAACCATGATGATTCTCTGTCGGCTTCCAACCATTCCAGGACCGGACCACAAAGATGCTACGCTAGGGCGCAGCCATGATCCTCGACGCCCTCCATCGCATCGCCAATCACGGCCAGTCGATGGCGCGCGCGGAAGCGCGTGAAGTGATGGCCGAAGTGCTCACGGGAAACTGCACCGACGCGCAGATCGCGGCCCTGCTCGTGGCCTTGCGCATGAAAGGCGAAACCGTCGAAGAGATCGTCGGCTTCGCCGAAGCCATCCGCGCTGCGGCAACGACCTTGCCTATTGCGTCCGCCGGAGCCGGTGCCGCATCGAGCGCGCTCGACCTGAGCGGCACGGGCCGCGACGCGCTGAGCGAGTCATCGCTGGTCGACACCAGCGGCACCGGCGGCGATGCCTGCGGCACCTTCAACATTTCAACGGCCACAGCCTTCGTGACTGCGGGAGTCGGTGTACGGGTAGCCAAGCACGGGAACCGCAGCATCAGCTCGAAATGCGGCTCGGCTGACGTGATGGAGGCCCTGGGCGTGAACATCCAGCTGTCTCCGGAACGTGCGGCGCAATGCTTGCGCGAAGTCGGAATCTGTTTTCTGTACGCGCCCGATCTGCACTCCTCCATGAAGCAAGTGCAGAGGGTGCGGCGGGAGCTGCGCCTGCGCACTATGTTCAACCTGCTCGGCCCGCTTACCAATCCGGCGCGCGCTTCGGGACAAGTCGTGGGTGTGTACGCGCTTGACATGGTCGAAAAGCTCGCCGAGGCCCTCAGCATGTTGGGCCTGCATCGCGCGCTCGTGGTGCATGGCCTCGACGGACTCGACGAGATCACCATCACCGGATCGACCCGCGTGGCCGAAGCTCGCGAGGGGTCGGTGCGGACCTACGAGGTTGATCCCGAAGAGTTCGGGATGAACAGGGCCTCGCTCGCCGATATTTCTGGCGGAGATGCGGCCGAAAATGCAGCCATCATTCGCGAGGTTCTCAACGGAAGGAAATCTCCACGCCGCGATGTGGTGTTGCTGAACTCTGCGGCCGCACTGGTGGCGGCGGGACGCACCGATCACCTGGCAGATGCAATCCCCGTGGCGGCGAAGTCAATCGATTCCGGCGCAGCCGCGCGCAAGCTGGATATGTTGGTGCGTTTCAGTGGCTCGCTTCCTGGGCAGGAGCCCTGAAGAATAATGGGCCGCGTGCCGTGCAAACATGTGCCCGTGAGGTCCGTTCAACCCTTCTGTGCACGACACGCCAGCGATCCCCAGGCGGTGGATGTGCACGCTGCACGCGCGGCGTCAAAGTCTCCGACAATCACTTCGTAGCATCGCCCTCGATCTTAAACACGTTGTTCGTCGTGTCGCTCTCGGGCACGCTGCCGTCGTTGACCACGATCTCCTCCGGTGGTTTCGGAACCTCCACTCGAATCACGCCATTGCTCTTGCCGCGCACAATCAGCCGTTTGGTGATCTCTCCTCCGGCAAACTTCACCGTAAGTGGAACCTCCGCTCCTGCCGCGCCCAGGTTGTCGACTGTGATCGTAAGCATGTAACCCGCAGGCAACGTGTTGCGCGTGAACGCGGATTCCACTTTAAAGTCAGGCAGGCCGCGGTCGCGATAGACCCAGTCGTCGAAAAACCACTCCAGATCGCGCTGCGTCTGCGCCTGGATCAATCGCTGCACGTAGGAGGGTTCCTTGTCCTGCTCCGGATGGTACGATGCCAGAGCCTTCTTCAGCGCCTGATCGCCAACCAGCTCGCGCAACATCCACCACACACACATCGCTTTGCTGCGGTAAAGCTCCTCGTCGGCTGTGTTCACTAAAGAATGGTTTACCTCATCTTCCGATCTGGGTACGGTTGTTTGCTTTTCTTTTTCAACCGCACTCAGCGCGGAGCGGTGCAATCCCATGTAATCCAGGGCTGCCTGGCGTCCACTCTGACGTTCCAGATAGACTGCCTGCATGAAGTGAGCCAGACCCTCGTTGATCCAGGGGCGCGGCGAAGACAAGGCGGCATGCGTGAGTTGGTGAGCGGCTGCAAGGCCTGCCAGCCTGGGATCGATGCTGGTTAGCGACGTCAGCAACAACGGTCCGCTTTCAAACGGTGCCGCATTCGGATCGGCCAAATCGGCCGTTGTCACCTTCAGGCGCGGCGCTCCAAACCATTCGGTGATAAGCGAAACGTCCTTTTCCGCAGCATCAGCATAGGTTTCGGCCGCGACTGCGTGCTCAGGAAGGCTGAAAACCGTGATTGCCGGCCGATCTGCGACCGAATAGGCGGCAATCACGAAGGCGGGCACGGAAAGACCAAGAACTGGATAGTCACAATCAGCCCACGGATACTTAGGACTGCCGCCGCGCGTCACACCTTGTATTTCGCCCCCGCCACACAGGGTGACGGGCGGGTTCGCGTCGTCCGGCAGAGGAAGATAGTCAAAGCTGATCTTCACGCTCGATCCAGCTTCACGCGCTTTCCATCGGCCCAGAACCTCGAACAAGTTCTGCCCTTCCGAAAGATCCGCGGCCTCGGTCGCTATCGGATACCAAGCCACATATCCCACTCCGCGAACAGCTGTGAATTTTGCGCTGATCTGGTCCCAATCGCTGCTGTGGGCCGTCGCCTCGGGAGTGTCGATGCGGATGAGCCGCGTCGCGTCGAGCACAATCACACCCTCGTAGCCGACGTCCAGATCGATCGTACCCTTGGGCGCGACTGCTTCCGGCAGGGTGACAATGGCTTCTGAAAGCGCTCCGGTGTGATCGATGTCAGAGGTATAGGGTTCGGAGACCAACTGCAACTGCTTGTCACCGGTCTTGATCGATCGCCAGTCCAACGACGAAGAAATCTGCAGCACGGCGATCTTCTGCGGCGTCTGCGAATCGTTTCTGAGAGTGATCTTGCCCCGGACTCCCAGCCGCTGCTGTCCGGGTTCTACGCGGACATGAAGGTCGTATTTTGTGAAAGTAAACGCTTCGCGATCAAGAGAAAAGGCATTCGCTGCATATGCGCAAACAGCGAACAGGAAAACAAGTCGCCTGCTGCGCAACTTCATTTCGCACCCGAGGAGGCCTCTGGGCTGAGCAGACGGCTTTGCGCCCGTCGCTGCCGCACGATTTCGTACATCACGACCGCTCCTGCGACCGACACATTCAGCGAAGGCACTTTTCCCAGCATCGGAATCGAAACCAGAAAGTCGCACTTTTTCTTGACCAGGTCGTGCAGGCCTTTGCCCTCCGCGCCCAGAACCAGCGCACAATCCATGTTGTAGTCGAGGGCGTCGTAAGTCTGCTTGGCGCGCTCGTCTAGGCCAACTGTCCAAAGGTTGCGCTCTTTCAATTGCTCCACGCTGCGGGCGATGTTCGTTACCTTCGCAATCGGCAAATGTTCGCTCGCCCCCGCCGAGGCTTTCGTGACGGTCCCGGTAACTGCCGCCGCACGACGTTCGGGAATGACCACGCCATCGGCGCCGGCAGCGTCGGCAGTGCGCAAGACCGCGCCCAGGTTGTGAGGATCTTCTACACCGTCGAGTACGATAACCAAGGAATACCGTCCGCGCTTCGCTTCCACCACATCATCAAGATCGCTGTATTGTTTGGCCGATGTGACCGCTACCACTCCCTGGTGCGTGGCGTTGCCGGCCATGCGGTCAAGTTCTGTGCGGGTCAGAAAACGCACAGGAACGCCAAGGCGGCGGCAGTCTTCGATCATGCGCTGCAGACGGATGTCGTGCCGCTCCTTGGCCATACCAACCCACTGAAAGGCGCGTCCACGGGCCTTGAGCGCCTCGGTGACGGCGTTGATGCCGTAGATATAGTTCATAAGAGCAGTTGCCAGCTGTCATTTGCCAGACTCGAACCTCAGAATCGACCTATCGAACAAAGTCGGGCAAGCGGCAACTGATCATCCAACTTTCCAAGTGTAGACGAAAGCTGAGAGGCGCTGCGGCTCAACGCGAGGCTGGCAGGAAGCGGACAATGTCACACGGTGCTTTCGCGGGCGATGATGTAGGTCGAAACACAAAAGCGAAGGTCGCCTCCTCGCTTTCACCGGCAGTTACATCCCAGGCAACTTCATCCCCGCCATCCTGCGTGCGAAGCTGGGCTTGCCCATCTGTTTGAACACTTTCTTCATCTGTGCGTACTGGCGGAGCAGGTTGTTCACTTCCTGCACGCTCGTGCCGGAGCCGCGGGCGATGCGTTTGCGGCGGCTGCCGTTGATCACTTCATGGTGATTGCGCTCGTGCGTGGTCATCGAATTAATGATGGCCTCGACGCGATTGATTTGTTTTTCGTCCACGTGGTCGGCGGCCTTCTGCAAGCCGGAAAATGGGCCGATGCTCGGCATCATGCCAATCAGGCTCTTGATCGATCCCATCTTCTTTACATGCCGCAACTGATCGCGGAAATCCTCGAGTGAGAAGCCATCGCCGCTGAGAACCTTGCTGGCCATCTCCTGCGCTTTTTTCTTGTCGATCTGCGACTCGGCGCGCTCGATCAGCGAGAGAATGTCGCCCATGCCGAGAATGCGCGACACGATGCGGTCGGGATGAAACGGCTCCAGCGCGTCGTATTTCTCGCCCACGCCGATGAACTTGATGGGTTGGCCTGTAACCTGTCGGATAGAAAGCGCCGCGCCGCCGCGGGCGTCGCCATCCATCTTGGTGAGGATTACGCCGGTGAGCGAGAGCTTCTTGTGGAACTCGTCGGCGGAGCGCACCGCGTCCTGCCCGGTCATTGCGTCGGCGACGAACAAAATCTCGGATGGATTGAGCAGCGTCTTGAGCGACTGCATCTCGTTCATGAGCTGGTCGTCGATATGGAGACGGCCCGCCGTGTCGACGATCAGCACGTCGCAGCCGGAAACGATGGCCTCGCGGCGCGCTTCCTTCACCAAACGTTCCACCGTCGCCGTGTTCGCCTCGCCCACTTGGCCTTCGTAAATCTGTGCCTTCACGGCCTCCGCCACAATTTTCAACTGCTCGCGCGCCGCAGGACGGTACACGTCGACCGAAACCAGCAGGGGACGATGCCCACCCGTCTTGAACCAGTTCGCCAGCTTTCCCGAAGTGGTGGTCTTGCCAGAGCCTTGCAGTCCGGCCATGAGCACAACCGTGGGCGGCTGCGAAGCAAACTTTATGCGCGCCGTATCCTTGCCCAGAGTCTCGACCAGTTCGTCGCGCACGATCTTGATGACCTGCTCACCCGGCGAAAGCGCGGTCATCACTTCCTGGCCCACGGCCTTGGCCTGGATGCGGTCAATCAGCTCCTTGACCACTTTGAAGTTGACGTCGGCTTCGAGCAGCGCCAGCCGAATTTCGCGCAGCGCTTCGCCAATGTTCTCTTCCGAGAGCCGGGCCTGGCCCCGAAGGGACTTGAAGGCACGTTGCAGTTTTTCCTGAAGATTCTCGAACATAAGACCGATCACCATTCTAACAGCGGCGCAGGGTGTTCCTGGCTGTCGACTGTAACCTACGCCTCATGATTCCTGATTCCTGATCTGTGATCGCAGTTCCTAGCCTTGGTCTTTCACTCCCAAATAACGCAGGAACATTCTCGGCAACTCACGATTGAGTTGACCTTCCATATCAGGCAGGAAGCGGTCGTAATCGTTGGGATGCTGGGGCAGGATGAATATGCCCGAAGCAGCAATGCCCAGCATCAGCAGGGCGAGCTTTACCGCGGACTCTGGGTCCGGGTGATGAATTTCGCTGCGGTGGCTGAGCAGGAGGTCGCCGACGTCCTCTAAGGTCTTCCACTCGAGTTGCTCACACTTTCGAATGAATGCCGTATCGGGATGCTGCAGGGAAAAAAGGAGATACGCGCGCAGCAGGCCGCGGTGGGAGTGGTGGCCCTTCAGGGTGAGGGCAATCACCGTGCGCGACATTTCGAGGAGAGACATCTTCTTAAATTGCTCGGAAGCTAACAGCATCTTCGTCCCCCGGTAGTTTTCTTCGAGCAGGCGGAGACAAACCTCGCGCAGCAGGGCATCCTTGTCAGGAAAGCGGCGGTAGACGGTGCCGGGAGACAGGCCGGCGCGTGCCGCGATGCGAGGGATGGTTGCGCCTTCCAGTCCATCTTTATTCAGCACTTCGGCCGCGGCTTTGAGCAGGCGCGCCAGGGACTCGCGGCTGCGAGCCTGGTGCGCGGGGAGCGTGGTCTGGGGCATAGGAAAGATCTTACAAGAAAGCCTTGACATAATGTAAATGCGAATATACATTTACATTATCTGAAACTAAAGGAGGCGCCTTATGACCGCCATTCTGCCTCACCTATGGCTAGCCTTCGCGGTGCTGGCCGATCCCTGGCTGGGCTATGTGTGGTATCAGAAAGCTCGGAAGCGAATCGAGGCCGGAGTGCCCAACGCCCGGGTGCAGTTATACCGAGAGACCATCGGGGCGCAGGGGATAGGCGCGGGGTTGATTCTGGCTTACTGGCGCAGCGCCCGCATTCCGGCCGTTCGTCTCGGGTTGGGCGCGCCCCGATCGTGGGCATGGACCATGACCGCGCTAGTGGTCATGGTGGGGGCGCTTGCGTGGTCCAGTTTACGTTTGCGGCCCAAAGCCGAGAAAATCAGGCAACGGTTGCAGGGTCACCTGGCCGCGTTGCTTCCCGATTCCCACAGCGAACGGTCGTGGTGGGTAGCGATTAGCGCGGTCGCGGGGATTAACGAGGAGTTAGGGTACCGCGGATTCCTTTTGTTTTACCTCAGCGTATACGCGCCGCAGACGAACCTGCTCGAGCGAGTGGTGCTGACTTCATTGCTCTTCGGTCTCGCTCACATCTATCAAGGCTGGAAGGGTGCGGTAGGTGCGGGCATCCTGGGCCTGGTTTTTGCCGGACTTTATCTGATGACGGGAAGTTTGTTGTTGCCGATGGTGATCCACGCCGCAGTGGACTCCCGAATCTTGCTAATGTTTCCGCCCGGGGCTTCCCCCTCGATCGCGGCGGAAAGCCATGCGTAGGTCTTCAAGTTCTTTCAGAAGAGTTCCTGCGCACGACGTTGCCTATTCAACTTTGGGCCCGACCATCTCGTTCGGTCGTCCGGGTGGACCCGCATGCTGCCGCTGCGTCCGATAAGACCCAGCGAATTCCGGTCCAAGCGGCTGTCTTTGAGATGCTTTTAGGGTGTCACGGCCCCGCGGCAAACACTTCCTTCGCTGCGATCACGGTGTTCGAGTGAATGGTCACCGTGTCTTCCACATTCTGAGCGTAGCCGCCCGCGAAGGTCACCATCACGGGAATGCTTCGGGCGCGGGCCACGCGGAACAGGAGTTTGTCCCGCTCCTTCAGCCCCTCAGTGGTCAGCGAAAGCCCGCCCAGCTGGTCTTGGCGGTAGGGATCGGCGCCGGCGATATAGCAGAGCAGATCAGGCTCGAACTGACGCAGCCCGGAACTCAGCGCGTTGTCGAGCCAGGCCAGGTAGTCGCGGTCTCCGACGCCATCAGGCAGATCCACGTCAATCGAGGAAGGCGGCTTCCACAGCGGATAGTTGTTGTGCTGGTGCAGCGAAATGGTGAAAACCTCTCCGCCGTGAGCCCCGCTCATCTTGCCTGGAAGCACTGCACTCCGCAGAGGAGAGCTCGGTGTGGAAGGCCCGGCGGAAGGCAACGGCTCCCCTGCAGTGCGGGCCCCGGCAAAAATCGCCGCCGTGCCGTTGCCCTGGTGCACATCACAATCGACGGTCATCGCATTGCGAATCTTACCGTCCTGCCGCAGCCGCCGGATGGCAACGGCCACATCATGAATCATGCAGAATCCTTCCCCGTGGTCGGGGAAGGCATGATGAAATCCGCCGCCAATATTGATGCCGACGCCGTCCATCAAAGCCTGCCGCGCCGCCAGGATCGATCCTCCGGCCGCGAGCCAGAATGCCTCCACCAGGTCGCGAGAGTAGGGAACCTCCATTTCCATCTCCTCGCGCGGGCTCAGCGTGCCGGTTTTCAGCTTATGCACGTACTCTGAGTTGTGAACCAGCAGAATGTCCTGATCGGTAGCCGGTTCAGGCTCCAGAAAGTCCGTCGCTTCGGCGACACCGCTCCCCAATAGGCGGTCGCGGATGCGCCGGTATTTCTCGGCAGGGAAAACGTGTTCGCCGATGGGCAGGTAGTAGCCGTCGCTGTAGATCAGCTTGAAGGGAAGCATTCGGCACTCAGCATTCAGCACTCATCCCCGTCGGTGCTGAGGGACTCCATAGGATACGCGACAAGCCTTGGTTCCAGCCGGCGCTGCCGTAAGAGAATTGGGAACGCAAATGAACCATCCACTGTCGGAAATGCTGAAATGCTGACTGCCAGGCCTTACCGCTTTTTCCCCGGCTGCACCGCTGGCACTACCATCGGCCGGCGCACCGGCACGATCGCGCCCTTCGACGGATCGGCGGCCGCATTCGCGCGGGTGAGCACTTCCTGCTGGATATACTGCACGAACTCCTGGATCTGGCGCTGCATTTCTTCCATGCGCTCCCGCATTTGCAGGATGATCGCCATGCCGCTGATGTTCACGCCCAGATCGCGCGCCAGCGACAGGATGAACTCCAGGCGCTGCAAGTCTTCGTCCGTGTAAAGACGCGTATTGCCCTCCGTGCGCGACGGCTTGAGCAGGCCCTCGCGCTCATAAAGGCGCAACGTCTGAGGATGGATGCCATACATCTCGGCCACGGCCGAGATCATGTACGCGCCCTTGGATTTACGCTTCATCGGATTCTCGGGTCAGAACTCTCGCCGCCACCAATTTACAACAAAAACAACACGGCCACGGATCGTCACAGATTCCCACGGATCAGGAAAGCCATATCCGTGTTCACCCGAGCAAATCCATGGCCGATGAACGTCCTACGCCGCTGGTTCGGTCTTCTGTTCGGTCCGAGCCCATCCCTGCGGCTTCAACAAATGATTGACAGCGTACGCCACAAAGCCCGCCGCGATCAGAATCATGCCAAAGGCGAACGAACTCATGTTCCACACCTGCTCGTGCTCGCTGCGGATGACGGAAAAGCCCAGCAAAAGCATGGGTGGGATGCCGATCGCAACCGCGCCGAACAATCCGCCAGGAACCCGGAAGGGCCGTGGCAAATCCGGCTCGCGAAAGCGCAAGACAGCGAGCGCCACAAATTCCAGCATCAGGCTAAAACCGTAGAGAAGAATGTCGATGGTTACCAACCGGGCAAAGCCGAGTAGCAGGCATGGAGCCCAGAAGACCGCACAGACCGTGATTGCCACCCACGGTGCCCGCGATCGCGGATGCAGTTTGCCAAAGATACGGGGCAGCATGCCGTCCTCAGCCATGGCTAGAGGCAGGCGGGAGTAGCTCATCACCAGCGCGTTGAACATCCCGAATGCGCTGATCATTCCTCCCAATACCACGCCGACACGCAGCAGTGGTCCGCCCAGCAGACCCGCGATATCGGCCCAGGATCCGGTTTCCCATGCCGAGGGAGCCAGCCCGGTCATCCACATGGCAGCGAAGGGAAGGATGTAGCTCAAGGCCACGATCCCTACTGCAACCAGCATCGCTCGCGGATAGGTCCGCTGCGGCCGCTCCACTTCCGTGGCGATGGTCGAGGCGTTGTCCCAGCCCATGTAGTTCCACATGCAGATGAGAAGCCCCCCGAGAATGTCGACGGTCGAAGTGGTCGGCCTGGTCACGGCGTTCGCCAGTGCTCCCATCTTGAACGGCGCGAGGACAACGATTGCTACGAATGGCGCCGACAGCGCGAAAAACAACCAGAGGGACGTGAGCGAGACGACTTTCACGCCAGCGATATTGAGGATCGCGCAGGCAATCACCACTGCGAGTCCCACCGCCAGGCCGCGATAGCCTTCCTGAAACCAGGGGAACATGCGGGTCAGGTAGGCCACGAAGAGCGTGGGATAAATCGCCATATCGAAGATGGAGGCGACCAGCGAGAGCCAGGCTTCCTGAAATCCCCAAAAGTTGCCCAGAGCGCGACGTACCCAGGCGTAGTAGCCCCCTTCATAAGGCAGGGCGCTTGACAGCTCGCCGATCATGAAGGCTGTAGGCAGGCTCCAGAGCAGGGGCGTGAGCAGCAGAAGCAGGATGGCGCGTCCATACCCGGCGCCATGAACAATTTCCTCCGTGCCATAGGTTCCGCCCGACACCATAAAGAAGGTGGCGGCCACCAGAGGCCACAGCGTGAGGCGAACGAATTTTTTCCGGTTGGGGATGACGAGAGGTTGGGGGTTTTCGGTTTGTTGACGCGGGGCGCTAGCTGTTGCCAATTTCGATGTCTTCCTCCTCAAACGACTCACTCTCAGCAGCTCCGCAGCGGGCAGGTCGTAACCGAGCTTTCTGGTTTGGTTAGATTCCAGAAATCGCGCTGGAGTTAGTTCGCAGAGTAGAGATTACGGGAATTTTCCACAGATGCAAGAAAATTCTTGAAAATTTTTATCACCGAGAGCAGGTACGGACGTAACAGACCACGATGCTGTGGGCCGGCCAAAACCCAGGCCCTTGGCCCCGCAGCGACCAACCCCGTTGCCGTGGCGACGCCGCCGATTTTGTGATGCCGCCACAGCCAGCCCGACTCTGTTGCGTTAGAGGTTTTGAAGTTGGCTCCGATCCGGAACCCTTAGACTTTCTTCCAAAGTTCTTCCCGCGGATCTTCCGGGTTCAGCTTGGCCAGTTCCCGCAGCAATTCCTTGGTGCGCTCGTCTCGAGGCATGGGCACGGTTACCGTTATTTCGACGATCTCATCGCCCCGGACTCCCTCCTTGGTGGCCGAGGGAACGCCCTTCTCGCGAAGGCGCAGCTTCTGTCCCGACTGCGTCCCCGGAGGAATCTTCAGCAGCGCCCGCCCATCGATGGTTGGAACCTCGATCTTGGCGCCCAGCGCGGCCTCCGTGGCGCTGACCGGGACGGTAAGGTAGATGTCGTCCCCATCGCGCCGGAAGATGGGATGATCACCGGTGCGGATGATCACGTACAAGTCGCCGGCCGCGCCGCCGTGCGGCCCGGCGTTGCCCTTGCCGGCGAGCCGGATGCGTTGCCCATCGCGCGTACCAGCCTTTATGCGGACTTCGATCGGGTCGGTTCGGGTGACCGTGCCTTCGCCGTGGCAGACCGGGCAGGTGGAAATGTTTTTCCCCGTCCCATGGCAGCTCGGGCACGGTACATTAAACTTCATGCGTCCGCCCGTCTGCGTAATCTGCCCCGTGCCGTCGCATTCAGGACACTTTCCCGGCGCTTCAATGTAACCCTGCCCGTGGCAATTCGAGCATACATCCTGGCGCGAAATGTTCAGCCGCATCACGCCGCCGCGTATCGCCGTCCAGAAGGGCACGTTGACCTGATATTCAAGATCGGCACCCTCTTCGGGTCCAGCCTCAGCCGCCGCCGCACCGCGCCCGCCGCCGAAGATTCCCGAGAAGATGTCGCGGAATCCGCCGCCACCGCCTCCGCTTCGCCGGCCTCGACTCGCGCCGTCCGCCAGATCCGAGAAATCAAACCCGCTGAAATCAAAGGGAACACCCTGGCCGCCCGCCGGGCCCGCGCCGCCGGCTGGAGATCCCCCAGGAAACCCGCCCGCACTGCCGCCCGCCCGCGAATAGGCTTCCGCCGTAGCCGGATCAATGTTGTCGGAGTAAAACCCGACTTGGTCGTAAATCTTGCGTTTCTTGGGATCGCTGAGGACGTCGTTAGCTTCGGAGAGCGTCTTGAACTTCTCCTCCGCCGACTTGTCCCCAGGATTAACGTCCGGATGGTACTTGCGCGCCAGCTTGCGAAACGCCTTGCGAATTTCGTCCGCCGAGGCGGACTTCTTCACGCCTAGAACGTCGTAATAGTCCTTTTTGGAGGTCGTTGCCATCTCGATTCATGACGTTTGTCATCCTGAGCGAAATTTCTGCCCGCGAGGCGGGCGGTAAAGCAGTCGAAGGATCCCTCCCCTCGCTCGATGACATACCCTCAACTGGGATAGGGATCCTTCGACTCCGTGGGTGCTTCGCATCGCGGAAGCACCCCCTCCGCTCGGATGACAGGTCTCAGAAGCTTACTTCTTGTCTTCCACGTCCACGTACTCGGCGTCGATCACGCCTTCGTCTTTTTTCTGACCGCTGCCGTCTGCGCCCGGAGCTGCACCGCCCCCATCCGTGGGAGAGCCGCCCGGCCCGGCTCCCGCCCCGGGAGCCTTCGTTTGCGCTGCCTTATACATTTCCTCGGCCAGCTTGTGGGAAGCCTTGGTCAGGCTCTCGCGGGCCTTATCCATCTGCGCCTTGTCGTTCGACTCCAGGGCCTTCTTGGCGTCGGCGACGGCGTTCTCAACGTCTCCACGCTCCGAGCCCGAGATCTTGTCGCCGTTCTCGCGCAGCATCTTCTCGACGTTGTAGACCATGCTGTCGAGCTGATTCTTGGCTTCAATCGCTTCACGCTGTGCCTTGTCCTCGGCCGCGTGCGCGTCCGCTTCCTTCGCCATGCGCTCGACCTCTTCCTTCGACAGACCCGAAGACGACGTAATCGTAATCTTCTGGTCCTTGCCCGTGGCCGTGTCTTTCGCGGTCACGTTCAGGATTCCGTTGGCGTCAATGTCGAACGTCACCTCAATCTGCGGCACGCCCCGTGGAGCCGTCGGAATTCCCGTCAGATGGAACTTACCCAGCGTCCGGTTCTGCGCCGCCATCGGACGCTCACCCTGCAGCACGTGTACNNGTAGGAATCGTCGTGTTACGCGGGATCATCGGCGTAGCCACCCCGCCCAAAGTTTCGATCGACAAAGACAGCGGAGTCACGTCCAGCAGCAGCAAATCCTTCACTTCGCCGCCCAGAACGCCACCCTGAATCGCCGCACCCACCGCGACCACTTCGTCGGGATTCACCCCCTTGTGGCCTTCCTTGCCAAACAGCTCTTTTACCAAAGCCTGAATGCGAGGCATGCGAGTCTGTCCGCCCACCAGCACCACTTCTTGGATCTTGCCGGCATCGACGCCCGCATCTTTCATGCACTGTTTGCAGGGACCTACCGAGCGCTGAATGATGTCTTCCACCATCGATTCCAGCTTGGCCCGCGTCAGCTTCTTCACCAGATGCTTCGGACCGCTGGCATCCGCCGTAATGAACGGCAGGTTGATCTCGTGCTCCATCGTGGTCGAAAGCTCGATCTTTGCCCGCTCGGCCGCATCCCGCAGACGCTGCAACGCCATCTCGTTGCCCTTGCCACGCAGGTCGAGCCCTTCATCCTTCTTAAACTCATCGATCAGCCAGTCGACGATCCGCTGATCCAGATTGTCGCCGCCCAGGTGCGTGTCGCCATTGGTAGCCTTCACCTCGATCACGCCCTCGCCCACCTCCAGGATCGAGATGTCAAAAGTCCCGCCGCCAAAGTCATACACGGCGATCGTCTCGTCCTTAGTCTTGTCGAGTCCATAAGCCAGCGCCGCCGCCGTAGGCTCATTGATAATGCGCTTCACGTCGAGCCCGGCAATCTGCCCGGCATCTTTCGTGGCCTGCCGCTGCGCGTCGTTAAAGTAAGCGGGTACGGTGATCACCGCCTCGGTAACTTTCTCGCCGAGATAGTCTTCCGCCGCCTTCTTCAGCTTCTGCAAAATCAGCGCCGAGATCTGCGGAGGCGTGTACTCCTTACCCTGCGCCACCACCGCCACGTGGTCGCCCGATTTCACCACCTTATAGGGCACCATCTTGATCTCTTCCGTCACTTCGTCGAAACGCCGCCCCATAAAGCGCTTGATCGAATAAACCGTGTTCTCCGGATTGGTGATGGCCTGCCGCTTCGCCACCTGCCCCACCAACCGCTCCCCAGTCTTGGTAAACCCAACCACGGACGGAGTAGTCCGCCCCCCTTCTTCATTCGCGATCACTTTGGGCTCTCCACCCTCCATCACCGCGACACAAGAATTGGTTGTTCCAAGGTCAATTCCAATAATCTTGGCCATAACAGTCTCCTCTTGATGCAAATAAGTGCTTTGTAATCAATGTGCTTTTGATTGCCAACAACCCCATGCTAAGACCTGAGCGGGATGTTGTCAAGGATTAGATGCAAAAAGGCGAAGATCAGACGCAGGACTTTCTTATGCTTCCGAAGGACCTCATGAACTGCAGCTGGAAAGAAGTGCCGGTCACGCGCGACGCACGCCTCCCCTCCGCCCATGCGGCGAGCATCGAGCTATTCCGAATACCTTGGGCGGATCAAGAGCGACGGGCCGACCACCGCACCCCTGGGAGATCGAACGGAGAACTGCTACTCGATCTCCGGCCGCCAAATCGGCTCCCCGCCCAGCGAATAATAGAAGCCCCAGCCGGCCAGCGCCACCACGCTGAGCAGAGCCAGAACGGAGGTCGTCATGTACCAGGCCGAGAAGTCGGCGGTGAACGGGACATTGCTCAGCATATCGACGGTGAAAATCGCACAAGCCAGCGGCACCAGCCCGAAGCGAAAGACGATCAGCACGGCAATGGCATAAACCAGAATCTCGATCGGCAGTTCCACCGCCACATAAGAGGAAGTAAGTCCCCGAGGCAGCGCGTTGAGGGCAATAAACGCGACGGCGGCCAGCCAGTCCTTGCGCAACAAGACCTTCAGCACGAACAGCTGAAAAAAGAACTCCAAAGTTCCCAGAATCGAAGCAGGAATTTGCGTCAACCATGCTCCCAGCGCATGGCGAGCGCCCGCCAGGTATTCGGTTTGATAAAGTTGCGGGGAAGCTCCCATATGCATCATGGCGATATAACGGATCTGGAAGATGAGAAGCCAGACCACGCCCAGCATTACGCCGAACAGAATGTCACGGCCCACCAGCGGATCGCGAAACTGTCCCGAAAGCAGGCGGCTCCACGAAACCATGGTCTGTGGCCAGCGCCGCCGCACCCAAGGTTCGAGCGCAAGATACAAAATCCAGGTCAGCCCGGAAAGAAACAGACCGGAACTGACTGCCAGCACAAACAAATCGAACATGTCGATGCTGGGCACGAGGTGCGCCCGGCACAGCCACAGAAGGATCTCCAGTGCAAACATGATCGAAGCCAGCCGGAAGGCGCCCTCCCTGTCGCCCCGCCCCTGGCGGTAATTCCGCCGCGCCAGATAAATGGCCCCACACAACAAAGACAGCACGAAGGCGAGCAAAAGGACGTGACGCCCTTTCTTTGCGGTCGAATCCTCCGGACTCTTCATGCGTTCCGGCTTGGTCCAATCGCCGCTAAGGGAGAAAAAAACAGGCTTGCCGTGCCACGAAGCGGCTTCGACGCGCATGGGGCGTATCGTCCCCGGCCAGGTTCCGGTCCACGCCATGCGCGTGTCGGAGGCGCCCAGCGAGTTCCATGCCGGCTCCGCCTTCTGAAACTTCGTTGGATCAAGCCCCGCCGCGGTGAAAAGCAAGTTCCAATCGAACGCCGCCGATGGTCGGCCCGGATCTTCTTTCTGCAACGGGATCGCCTGGAAATTAGTGAGTTGACCCTGAGGATCGAGTTCCAGGTTGATCATCCCGGACAGCACCGTCGGAGGATCGTCGCTCACCACGATCCCGGGGTTGAGCAAGTCTCGAAAACCCTTTGCCATCATGTCCCCGGGACTCTGGCGGTACCAGTAGCGCAACAGGGAAGGCCGCGCAGCAAGCACGGCATCCCAGTTCGGACGGGGCTTGTCGTTTTTCTCCACGTACTCCTGGAAAGTGTCGTCGTTATCGAGGCCAAAGGCGCTATCGCCAGGCCGCTCCGGATATCCCAGCCGGACGATAATCTCGCGCGCTTTTCGCGTGAGCACTTCCGGCGTCAATTCGAGCTGCATCTTCTCGAGCGCACTGTAATGAGCCGACAGAAAGGTGCTCAGACCCAAAGCCAGCAGCACTGCGGCGAGGCAAGAGACGGCGATTCCTGGGCGGAGGCCGGCGGTTTCGCCAGATGCAGCCACCATCTGCGGGGAAGGCGTTTCACCCGCCGCCAGAGCCGCCGCCAGTGGGTCACCGCCGGGTAGAGCGGCGGCTACGCTGAGAACCGTCGCGGGACGGGCCGAGGGCTCGGTCTCGAGACAGCGGAGGATGACGCGTTCAATGACTGGGTTGAGATCTTTGACCACCGACGAAGGCCGGCTCAGCGTTCTATCGCCACGTGCGCGCGAGTTCTCGGCCGAGGTTTCGGAGAGGGCGTGCTTGCCGGTAAAGACTTCGTACAACACAAGTCCCAGAGAATAGATGTCACTGCGTGTACTGACTTCCTTGCCTGCCAGTTGCTCGGGCGCCATGTAGGCAGGAGTTCCGCTGCGCACCTCGGCCCCCTGGATCTGATCGGCGACTCCCGCCAAGCCGAAATCGGTGATTACCACCTGGCCACGGCCGTCGAGCATAATGTTCGCCGGTTTCAAGTCGCGGTGGAGCACTCCTTTGGCGTGAGCCGCCGCCAATCCGGCACAGAGTTGGCGTGCAATGTCGAGGGCTTTGTCTTCAGGCAGCCGACCGATGCGCCGCAGCAGCGAAGCTAGGTCTTCTCCGTCGACATACTCCATGGTGAAGAAGGTGTGGCCCTCGACGTCTCCCACGTCGTATACCCGGCAAACGTTGGGGTGCGAGACGCGCCGTGCCACCCGCACTTCATTCTTAAAGCGCTCCAACAACCCTTGATTGCGAGCGG
>PMHI01000344.1 GCA_003156615.1 Acidobacteriaceae bacterium
GGGTCGTCGAACGTTATGAGCAACTGAGCGGCGCAGCCATGCGGTTGGGCCGGCTGCAGAATCCCGCCGTTGCGGTTCGTCTGTCGGCATCGATCTAGGTTTGTGACGTGAGGGATGTCACACACACTTTCCGTGCTGTCTGTGACATTCTCACGCTCGGTGTCGCCGGGCCTCAGCCGCCCGCCAGTGTTGACTGGCGCACTAGGCCTGCTTACCCTGATCAAACCTGATCATTCCTCACTTGTTTTCGTTGCCCGTTCTGGTGTAAAAACCACCGGGAACCTTCCAGCCATTCGAATCGCGTGCGTATTTCGGCCAACCGCCGTTGGAGTTGTTTCTGCCGTCAGTTCCGAGCTGGCGGACTCAAGGGAGACTCTATGATCCGCAGCATAAAGATCCGCAACCTGAAAACTTTCTGCGTCTCACTGCTCGTCCTGTTGCTTTCCTCCATCGCATTCGGTCAAGGCGGTGTTGCCACGGGCGACCTGCACGTAACCGTGAAGGACCCCAAGGGAAATCTTGTAGCCAACGCAACGGTCACGGTAAGCGATGTCGCCAAAGCTCTGGAACGCACCGCCACCGGCGACGGCCAGGGCGGCTACACTGCCCGACTGCTGCCGCCGGGAACTTATACCGTAACCGTGGCAGCGGGGGGCTTCGGCAAGGTTGAAGCCAAGGATGTGAGCATCACCGTTGGCGGACTGGTTGAGTTTCCAGTCGCGCTGGCAGTCGCTACCGGCCGGGAAGTGGTGGAGGTAAGTTCTCAGGCGGATTTGGTGGAGACCTCGCGCAGCTCGACCACGGACACGATCGGACAACGCCGCATCGACAATCTGCCGATCAACGGCCGTAACTACATCAATTTCACATTGACGGATTCTCAGGTGGTACGCGACAACGCCCCGAACACCGGCGCCGCGCCCACCTCCGGGCTGAACATGAGCGGCCAGCGCGCCCGCTCGAACCTGGTGAATGTGGACGGGGCCGACGCCACGGATAATTCCGTCAACGGCGTGCGCTCTACCGTGTCACAGGAGGCCGTGCAGGAGTTCCAGATCATCACGAATAACTACGCGCCTGAGTACGGCCGCGCCGCCGGCGGGGTGGTGAACATCATCACGCGCTCGGGATCGAACGATTTCCACGGCGACGTTTATGGCTATCTGCGCAACCGGAACTTCCAGGCGGTGAACCCGTTCAGCACCGTTCCGAATCCGGCTTACACGCGAGTGCAGGCGGGCGCGGCTTTTGGCGGCCCGATCAAGAAGGACAAGACGTATTTTTATTTTGCTTACGAGATTACGCGGCGGCACGAGACGGGATTTGCATCCCTCGGCGAGGACTGCTCGCGAACTGGTGGCGCAACCTGCTTCGGCCTGACCGATAATGTCGATCTTTCCAACGCCTTCGGTCTTCCCTCCGGAACCATCCAGCAGGGGGTGTACGCGACTGGAGGTCCTGACGGTCAGCAGGCTTTCTTCCAGAACCTACCCGCCGCAGAAGCGGCGATCGCGGCCGACAGCCCTGCGTTGGCCGCTGGTTATGGGAAGGAAGCCGCTCTTTATGCGACGTTTGTGGGCGGCTCGTCTGGAATCGCGTTAAACGGGTCCTACCCGCAAATCTTTGGCGCCCTCGCGGGCTCGGCAATTCCCATTCCGTCAAACGGATCGAGTCCGCTCACGCAATTTCCAACTTCTTGCAATTTCGGAGCGCCAAACGTTCTGTGCAACTCCTTACCATCGAACTTCCTAACGTTGAACTCGCAAATCGGCAACTTCCCGGTCTTTGAAGGTACCAGCCTGTACTCCCTCCGCGTCGACCATAATCTTAGCGACAGCAACCGGCTGACGTTCCGCGTCAACGTCAGCCCAAGCACGGTCACGGGAATCGAGGTCAACGGAGAGAACCAGGTCTTTGGGCAGAACGCCTACTCCCGCACATCGGAGCAAACCTATCGTGACGTCACCGGAGTTTTTCAGGACACCTGGAGCATCGGCAACAACCGTGTCACCGAGTTCCGCTTTCAATACGCGCGCCGTGGTTTGTACTACAACTACAATACCGCGATTCCCGGCGGCGGCGATGTCGCCGTAGACGTTCCGGGTTACGCCTATTTTGGGCGTGAGCCGTACTCTTTCATCCAACGGACGGAGCAGCGCTATCAGTTCACCGACAATTTCTCCTGGACAATCGGCCGCCACAACACCAAGTTCGGGGGTGACTTCAACTATATTCCGCTCACCGCCACGTTCACGGTTAACTACGGTGGCCTTTACAACTTCGGCACGACCGACTCGGCCAATTTCTTCCCCAACCTTTGCTCCGCCAACGGGCTGCCTGCAACTCTGTGTCCCACCTTTCCCAGCTTCACGCCCATACAGAGTTACGGGCTTGGTTTCCCCAATGAACTTGTCCAAGGTTATGGAAGTCCGACCGATAGCTTCTCGAACAAGCCGTTGGGGGTCTTCTGGCAGGATTCTTGGCGTGCAACCCCAACCGTGACTCTGAACTACGGCCTCCGCTATGACATCGAGTTCCCGCCGCAGCTCAGCCCGCTGAACGCAACTGCTAAAGCCGCCTACAACGAGTTGGGTTTACAAAAGGGCATCCAGACCGCTACCCACAACTTTCAACCGCGCTTCGGCATGGCGTGGGATCCCAAAGGCGATGGCAAGACTGTCGTGCGTGCATCCTATGGCATCTTCTTCGACCATCCGCTGCTCGGTCTTTACTTCCTGGGGGACGCCTCCGACGCCTCGCAAAGCGGCCAATTGTTTCTCGGCGCCGGCGCGCCCTGCGCCACATCGGGAGGCTCTCCGGCCAGTTTAAATGCGGTCAATACCTTCCAGGGCACCCTGACCACTCCGGAATGCTTGCCGACTGTCCCGGGATACATCCCGGGAGAGCAGCGTTTCAACCCGGCACCGTTTTCTCCGTCGCAGGCCTCGAATCCGCAGTTTCCGGGACTGTTCGTCGACCAGAACTACTTGAAGCCGGCCACCTTCTTCCCGTTGGTCTTTCAGCCATTCGGGTATCCTCAGGCCAAGAACTTCGTGTACGCCTATTCTCAACAAGCAAACTTCAGCATTGAACGAGACTTGGGCGGCGGCTTCGCTCTGAATCTGGCTTACAACTTCAATGGCGGACGCCATTTGAATCGCCCGATCAATGCCAACACGACTCGCGGCGATCTGGTAATGAACAATTATCTGGCGGCGCTCACCGATCCCACGTCCTACGCCACGGTCGGAGGGCCGCTGGGTGTTGGAGCAGGCACCGCTCCTTGCGGTGTCAATCCCAGCGGACAACCGTGGGTTTCTGCCGCGCTCACCAACTTCTTTCGGCCCTCAGCGGTAAATCCAGCTCTCGCTCTAGCGTATCTATCGAACCCCGCTTCGGCTCCGTGCGTTACCACGATACTGCCCGTCGTGTTGGCGGCGGACGGACTCAACAACACTTGCAACTACACTACTCTCGCCGGCTGCATCCCCTTCAGCGACATGGACGCTAACTACTCCAACGGCAGCTCGGTCTATCACGGCTTCAGCGCCAACCTGCGCAAGCGTTTCAACCGCCACTACGAATTCCTGGCTTCCTACACCTGGTCGCACGCCATTGACGATTCCACTGACCTGCAGGCGCCGCTCGCTCCTCAGGACAGCTACGATCCCGCGGCGGAGCGCTCCAATTCGTTGTTCGATCAACGCCACCGCTTTGTCTTCAGCGGCGTCTACCAGACGGGCAGGCTTGGCGGAAACGGCTTTGCGCGGCGATTCTTCAGCGACTGGACGTTTGCGCCTATCATCGAGTTCTCTTCCGGCCGGCCTTTCAATATTCTTACGGGAAGCTCGGATAATTTTCAATTTTCTCCCGATACTGGCCGCCCCAACACCTACGTCAATGCCACCTGTACCCAGCAGGGATATCCGGTATACAACTCCAGGTATTCGCCCAGCGGGGTCTTTCAGGAGCCGTGCCCCGCCGACTTCATTGGTGGGCAGGGCCTTGCTGCCCTGATCTCGCTTGACGGTAACTTCCCGCGCAACGGCGCGGTTCAGCCCTGGACCGTCTTCAACGATATGCGTGTCGCCAAACGTATCTACTTCCGTGAGCGCTACAACGTCGAATTGATCGCCGATACTTTCAACATTGCGAACCGATTCAACGTGGCCGCCGTCAACCAGATCTTCACCAATGCCGGCCAGGCCACTGCGGCATACGATCCGCGGCAGTTCCAGTTCGCCTTGAAGTTTAATTGGTGAGTTTCTGCGCGCGATCGGCCCTCGTCTGGATTCTTTGCTCGCAGAGTCCAGACTCCGCTATACGTGCCAAGGCCCAAAAGCCCCTTCGACTTCCCCCTCGGCTTCGCTCCGGGCTTCGGTAAAACAGGGCAAGCCTCGCTCGAAGCCCGCTTCCTGGTGTTACACTTTCTCTTCACCCATCCTTGGCGTTTGCCCCGGAGTTCGTTCCCCAATGTCACAACCTTACACGCCTACGCCGCGGACCCGTCTGGTCCGCGAAGCTCACCGCGCCGTCTATGATCGCGAAGCCGCGTATCGCATTCTCGACGAAGGCTTCTTGTGTCACGTCGGTTTTGTCGCCGACGGCCAGCCTTTCGTGATCCCGACCTCCTACGGACGCAGGGACGACAGCCTCTACATTCACGGCTCCGCTGCCAGCCGCATGTTGCGGCAAATGAAAGACGGTGCGCCGGTCTGCATTACGGTCACGTTGCTCGACGGACTCGTGCTCGCCCGCTCTGTCTTCAATCACTCCATGAATTACCGCTCGGTGGTTGTCCTTGGGAAGGCGACTCTAGTGGATGATCCGGAGGAAAAAACCGAAGCCTTGCGTATTCTTTCCGAGCACATTCTCCCCGGCCGCTGGGACGACTCCCGCCAGCCCAACGAGCGCGAATTGAAACAGACGTCGGTCTTGAGAGTACCCATCGAAGAATTCTCGGCCAAGGTCCGGATCGGCCCGCCTATCGACGATGAAGAAGACTATTCTTTTCCCACCTGGGCTGGAGTTGTTCCGCTGGAAATGATTGCGGGCACCCCGATTAGCGATTCACGGCTTGATTCTGCGCAGGAAGTTCCGGAGTACGCGAAACACTACACCCGAAAGCAAGAGTAGGAAAATGCCGGATGGCAGGGGTAAAGATCGCCGGGGGTAAAGATCGCCAGGGTAAAGAATGTTAAAAGCCGACAGGGGGATGACGCGCGACGCCGATCGCGACGCTCTTAACTTTTCGAATCTTTGTCAGATTGGACCCTGTCAGATTGGACCGTATCAGACTTGACCCTATCTGGTTTGACCCGGTGAGAGGCGCTCGAGCGATTGCTCCCACCTGATGTCGGCCCACCTACGGAATCAGCAGCAGCTTCCCCGTCGTCTTCCGTCCTTCCAAATCGCGCTGCGCCCGCTGCGCCTCGGCCAGCGAATAGGTATGCTCGATGCGCAGCTTGAGCGTTCCGGCGGCGATCATGCTGAACACCGCGCCCGATCGCGCCACCAGTTCTTCCCGTGTCGAGATGTAATTCGCGAGCGACGGCCTGGTCAGAAACAGCGATCCCTTGTGCGTCAGAATGATTAGGTCGAAGGGCGGCACCGCTCCGCTCGATCCACCGAAGAGAACCATCATCCCCCGCGGCCGCAGGATGTTCAGTCCCTTGTCGAATGTGGTCTTGCCCACCGAGTCGTAGACCACATCNNCCCTTGCCGCCGGTCAGCCGTTTGGTTTCAGCTTCGAAGTCGGCCTGCGTGTAGAGGATCACTTCATCCGCGCCCGCTCCACGCGCCAGTTTCGCCTTATCCTCTGTGGAAACGGTCGCGATCACGCGTGCGCCGAGATTATGCGCCATCTGCACGAGCAGAAGCCCCACGCCGCCTGCCGCGGCATGAACCAGCGCCG
>PMHI01000341.1 GCA_003156615.1 Acidobacteriaceae bacterium
CGGCTTCGTTCAAACGCGCATCCGGTCGGAAATCGGGAGTCCACGCGAGCAGGCGGAAACTCGGACGCTGGCCGACTTATCGGTATCGATTCTTTCTGGCGACCATTTGGGCGGCTTCCAGATCGCCGACTAACCCTGAATTTGAGGTTAATCCGCAAGAAATGGTTCCTTCAGTGCGCCGAAATGTTGCCGCGGCCTGCGTGTGGATCATTTCTCTTCAAAACGAAAGACAAGGCGAACATAACAAAGGCGGCAATTCCGAGCACCCAAAAGGTGTCGATGTAGGCCAGGGCAGCGGCCTGTCCCTGAACCGAAGCGTAAATTCGAGCCAGGGCCTGCCGTTGCGCCTCATGCAGGCTCAATCCAGCATGGGTCAGCTGCTGAGCCAAGCCGTTGATCGCATTTTGAAATCTTAGGTTCCCCATATTTGTCCTCCCAACCAGCCGCGACTGGTGAAATTGCGATCGCCTTACAATCATCGTCGTGACAATCGAAGTTCCGACACTGCTCCCAATGTTGCGTGTGAAGTTCACCAGACCTGCAACCGCGTTGCTCTTGTCCGCTCGAATCCCGATGTAAGCCGCCGTCGTGGCCGGAACAAAGACGAAACCCATCGGCAAATACTGGCCGATGCGTAGTAATGTCGCGGATCGGAAGCTGATGAGCAGATCTATTCTTTGCGTGGAAACGTACATGCCGATGGCCAAAGTGATCCAACCGAACGCGATGAGATAGCGCGACTGGAAGCTTCCGATCAGACGGCCGACGAGTGGCAACTCGATCAAGAGCAGTATGGCCGACACCGAAAGAACCATGCCCGCCGACTGCGCTGTATAGCCCATGAGCGTCTGAAGAAACTGCGGCATTAGGACGGTCGTCGCGAAGGAGATGGCGCCGACCATGAACATCATCATGTTCGCAGTGGCGAAGTTAGCATTCTTGAAAAGACGCACGTCGACAATCGGATCCTGGTGAAACCACTCATAGACAATCAAGGCCGTCAGGCATATCCCCGCGGCGACGGCCAAAGTCATGATGAAATGCGAGCCAAACCAGTCGTCCTCCTGCCCCTTGTCCAACATAATCTGCAAAGCGCCGACTCCCAGTGCGAGGAGTGAAAATCCGACGTAGTCAAGCTTGATCTCGGATCGCTCGCGGCGAACCATGTGGGGCGGATCTTCGATCAATCGCCATACCAGCGCCAGGGTTAGAAGACCGACCGGCAGATTGATGAGGAAGATCCACCGCCACGATGTGTTATCGGTAAGCCACCCGCCCAAGGTCGGCCCGATCGCAGGCGCACAGACCGCGGTAATGCCGTAAATAGAAAATGCCAGGCCGCGCTTGGAGGGCGGAAAAGTGTCGGCCAGAATCGCCTGCGCCATTGGCTGCAGACCTCCGCCTCCGGCACCCTGGAGCACGCGGAACAGAAGCAGAAAGCCGAGGTTGGGAGCGATTCCACAGAGCAGGGAGCTGACCGTGAAAATACCCATGCACGTCATGAAGAACCGCTTGCGCCCGAAGAAACTCACCAGCCACCCGGTAATCGGCAGAACGATAGCATTGGCTACCAGATATGAGGTAAGCACCCAGGTGCTCTGATCGTTGCTCGCGCCAAGATTACCCGCGATATGGGGCAAAGCCACATTCGCAATGGCAGTGTCGAGCACTTCCATGAACGCTGCCATGGAGACGGTCACAGCAATCAGCCAGGGATTGGCCGCGGGACGCCAGATCGCCGGTTCCGCTCCGAGTGAGACTGCGTCACTCATTGGTCTCTCCAGCGGTTTCCCTGGGTCGAACCGGACTCTGGCAACTCTTTAGCACGGAAGCTCGGTTCCGTTTCTTCGCATGGAGAACCGGGATAGAGAGTCGATCCAATGGAGTAACAGGGCACCTAGCGCGACTCCAGGGCCGCACCTGAAGGCGGTTCCAGTACGAATTGATCATCCATAATGGGCCCATTGATAGTGAGTTTCGTTACTTTAAGCTTGATGGAGTATTCCTCCCGTGGTCGCCAGATCTCGATACGGGTTGGGAAAAGCACCCCATTGAATTCCCTGTATTCGTCGTACAGTACGTCAGTGACAACGGACCCGTGTTCGTCATACAGGTGCTGCTGATGTAGCTGGAGATCAGTTCTATCAAACACCGTCTTGCGCGATAAGTACCACCCATGGCCGTCCCGCCTAATGATGTCGAGCGTGTAGTCGTGTTGCAGCGCTGGTTTCTGTGTACCAGGGTCGATTACTTTGTGTTCGCCCTCCTCCAGCACCGCAAGTTCGTTCTCCAGGTCTATGCCCTCGAGCAGCAAGGCGTCGTAGATCACTTGCGGGCGCAGATTCTCCAGGGGCTGCGTCGACAGTCTTGCTACGTCGCCGTTACCGACGATGAACCGGTTCTTGAGCGGAATCCAGAGCTTGAACTCTCGTCCGCTGCTTACCATGTCGAACAACTGGTTCCGCAGGATCGGCAAAAGTCCGATCATCCGCAGCGAGGCGGGCTTCCGGGCCAGGATGTAGCCATGGATTTCCTGATAATCCGTGATCTTGCCCCATTCGCTGCCGCCGACGGAAGCTGTAATGCCGACAGCAGCCTTCAGCGTCTTAATCTGGGCGGCCTGGGCGTTGATTCGCTCCACCAGGTCGTTACTGCTCGCCGTCTCAAGCCGCGCCGTGCTCGGACGGAAGGCAACTGGGCGGGACCGGAACAAACAGCCACCCAATGGAGCAACGGCGATGAGTAATAGAATGCGGAAGTAGCGAAAGCCCCTCATCATGACGTCTTTCTCTGTTCTCGCTCTCTGGAGGCACGAGCCTGAGGCCTACATGTCCGCGACAGAAACATGTCGAATCGTGTGAAAGACGAATTATACTGACTAGTTAGTCAGTATGCCAACGTAATGCGGTTTAGCAATCTTGCCTTACGTACCGGATAAAGACACGGGGGAGAAGCCATGGCACTCGTTGTCGAAGGGTCGATAAGGAGTAGAGCCGAACCAGCCAGACGACTAGCTATCCTCAGGGCAGCGACTGAGGAGTTCGCGCTCAAAGGCTATGCAGGTGCTCGAACCGAAGGTATCGCACGTGCGGCGGGAGTGAAACACACGCTGCTCTTCTACCACTTCAAAACGAAAGAGCAACTCTACCACGAGGTGCTGGAAGAGATATTTTCCACATGGTTCGAACGCGTTTCCCGCGCCCTGGATCGGGAGGCCTCGGCTCAGGAACGTTTGCTCACGTACGTCAATTCCTATTTTGACTTTATTGCCGAGTGTCCTCTCGCTCCAAAACTCGTGCAGCAAGAGCAATTGCGCCACCAGGGCAGCGAAGGGTCAGAGCGCCTGCGCCGGATGGCAGAACCGTACATCCGCCCGGTGCAGCGCAAACTCGCGACGCTGCTTAAGGAGGGCATTTCCAGCGGAGAGTTTCGCGATCTGGATGTCGAGCATTGCATCCACTCGATTTCGGCGTTGGTTGTCTTTTATTTCACGAACAATCTCGCGGTCGAGTCATTGGAAGGCGTTGACCTGTGTCCTCAGCGGCGTATCAAGGCGCGCCGTAAGGCGGTTCTCGATTTCGTATCGAAGGCTCTTTTCACGGTAACAAACGGGCGCGGCTCCCGAAAGGCGTGATTCGCGCGACAGGGCAGTGAGCCATCACGCCACAACTACAGCATTTAGGCCAACGGCGAGGCACGGGCCACCTTCATCCGCCACGGTGGCCCTCATGAACAGTGTTCCTGAACGAATCCCATCCGCTGTGAGAGTTATCGGTTTCGTCCTCGACAATGAATACCGACAACGCACATGGGACATGATAACGAGCCAGTCCAACTCCATTCTTGAAAGCTGGACACTAGCCGACATACCGGTACTTATCCGCGCCAGGTAGCTGCGTCTCAGGGCTTCAACAAAGCGAATAGTCCGTGTTGCCGCGCCTCCGGTGAGTTGTAGGCGCGGCTCGGTTGACACCGATCTGTCGAATCTCGAGGAAACCGGCAGAAAGGAAGCACAGGCCATCAAAGCTCTGGGTGCCGAGCTCGTGGCCTGCCGTTCTGCGTGGCGACGGATCTATCGGGTCCGCGCGCGAGGTTTCCCGCATGCTGTTCAGATGTTGCTCGCCGGTAATCGCCAAGCGAGTTCTGACGAAACTATCTCCCAGACCTCCTCGTCGATCGGTTACGAAACGGACAGCGCCTTTGGTAGAGCATTCAGGAAGTTCTGGGGATGCTCACCAAGGGAGCACCGTCGGCAAGCGACCGTGGACTACTCGGTGTAGTGGATCGCAACGATTTGAGGTCAATTTTAGCGGTCAAATGCACGTATCGGCCACTATGGGGCCGAACTCTTCTGCTCGCCGCGGCAATCCACTTGAGAAAATAGTCGCCATTTCGACAAATGCCCCCAAAACCTGTCGCGGGCTTGCCAGCCCAAGTAGCGAATGATAAAGGACGCAATCGCCGACATCGCTCAGATTGCGACTTCGCAAGCCCTTAGGTACTCAGCATTTTACCGGTTTGTCAAGAATTTCCGAGGACGCCGGCTCGAATACTGAGACAGTCATTTCCTAAAATCGACGGCGAGAGAAAGAATCCATGTCAGCCCGATGGCTTGCCTTCATCGCCCCATTTGGCCCCAGAGGGGCGATGATGCTCCAGAGCGCGACTGTTAGCTTCTTGATAAAAATCGTTCCGTAAATCTGAGATGTAAACGCCGTCGATTGGTTGGCGAACAATCCCCAAAGCCTCAGCATCCGTCAGAGGTGCCAAGGGGGCCGGCGCAGGCTCGCTCGTACGGTTCCCATTTAACTGAACTGCGAACCTGCAAACTGCGTCAGCCACTTCCTCGTGCCGGAAGATTGGTTGTTTCCTGGAAAGGCTCAGGCCTTCCTAACTGGCATTGAGCTACATCCGCTTGGCCGAGCAAGAGTGATCACTCTTGCTCAGAAGCATGGCAGGGTCACTGCTAAGCTCGAATCCCGAGGGACACAGAAAATCAGAGGAAATCATCAATGACAACCGCCGGACTCGACCATCCGATTACAAGTGCCGCACCTCTAAGGAGCAGCACCACGATGCCGGCGGACGCATCGCGAACGTGGGTGTCCACGGCAGGCCAGTCGAGAAGCTCGGGGGACCGTAATATTTCAATCACCATGCGACTGGACGCGGTAACCACGCCGATGCTGCTGAAGGCCGAGCACTCAGGCTGGATGAGGGGATTGTGCGGTTGCCCCGAGGGCGCGTACATTCTCCACCGTGAAATCTCCAGGTTCAAAGAGTCATGGTGAAACGATGCCTTCCGGCGCTGCCAACCCGATTCCTCTAGCGAGCAGAGCACAAGCCAGCGATCAAGATAACTCGTCGCCCGGTCTCACGAGCGATGAAGCCAAAGCGCGGCTAGCAAAATACGGCCCGAACGCAATACCGGACACGACGATACCGGCATGGCGTATGGCGCTGGCCAAGTTTTGGGCGCCGGTCCCATGGATGCTTGAAGCCGCGATCATCCTCCAGGCAGCGCTTCACGAATATGTCCAAGCTGCCGTCATCGCTGGGCTCCTGGTATTCAACGCTGTGCTCGGGTTTTTCCAGGAGGGACGCGCACAGGCTACTCTTGCCGCGCTGAAATCGCGGCTCGCTCTTACGGCTTCGGTGCAGCGCGACGGCGGCTGGAAGGATATACCCGCGACTGAACTGGTGCCAGGCGACAGGGTAAAGCTGTCGCTCGGTGGAGTGGTTGCAGCCGACGTAAAGCTGGTCGAGGGCTCGATCCTGCTCGACCAGTCCATGCTCACCGGCGAGTCCATCCCCATCGAAGCCGGACCGGGTTTCGAAACTTACGCCGGGGCGTTGGTACGGCGCGGAGAAGCCACGGCGATCGTCACCGCAACCGGGGCCAGCACGAAGTTTGGGCACACCGCGGAACTCGTCCGCACCGCCCATGTCGAAAGTACCCAGCAAAAAACCGTTGTACGCGTGGTGCGAAATCTTGCCATCTTCAATGGCGTAATCATCATAATGCTGGTGGCTTACGCCCATGCCCGTAAAATGCCGATTGGCGAGATCATTCCCCTAGTTCTCACGGCAGTTCTGGCCTCCATTCCGGTAGCGCTGCCCGCCACGTTTACCCTGGCAGCGGCGCTGGGCGCAAAAGCTCTGGGGCGCTTGGGTGTGCTTCCAACACGATTGTCAGCCGTGGACGAGGCGGCAACGCTGGACGTTCTTTGCTCGGACAAAACGGGGACGTTAACGCGCAACGAACTGGCGGTAACTGCCGTCCGTCCTGCGCCTGGCTTCGATGAAGGGCGCGTGCTGGCAATGGCGGCCCTAGCCAGTTCCGATGGCGGACAGGATCCCGTAGACAAAGCCATCCGGGCTGCCGCCACAAAAGAAAATACCCCCAATCTACCGAAACTGACCAAGTTCATCCCGTTCGATCCAGCGACGAAAATGTCCGAGGCGATAGCCGTGGATGCCAACGGCGGCGCGCTGCGTGCCGTGAAAGGCGCGTTCGCGGCGGTGATCAAACTGACCGACCCAGTGGCAACAGCAGCTGCCACGGCGCAAGAATTAGAGGAGAAAGGTTATCGGGTTCTGGCTGTTGCCGTGGGCACAACGACGAAGATGCAACTCGCAGGAATCATCGCGCTGAGCGACCCACCTCGCACGGATGCGGCCCAGCTTATCAAGGAGCTTCACGGTTTGGGGGTGAGCACCGTGATGGTGACCGGCGATGCACCGGCCACGGCGGCGATCATCGCGCGAGCGGTGGGACTGGACGGAGCGATCTGTCCGCCCGGCCCAACCCCGGAGAGTGTTCGCGTAGAAGACTTTGCGGTCTTTGCCGGAGTGCTTCCAGAAGATAAGTATCACCTCGTCAAGGCGTTCCAGAAGAGCGGTCACACCGTCGGCATGTGCGGCGATGGCGCCAATGACGCGCCCGCNNGTCGTGGCCGCAATACAAGAAGGCCGGGTAACGTTCCAGCGAATCCTGACTTACACCCTGAACTCCGTTACCAAGAAGATTGTGCAGGTTCTTTTCCTGGCAGTGGGTCTGATCATAACCGGACACGCTGTCCTTACCCCTATGTTGATGGTCCTCATCATGATCACCGGCGACTTCCTGGGCATGGCTTTGACCACGGACAATGTGCGACCGTCGCCGATGCCAAATGCGTGGCGAGTTGGCAACTTGACGATTGCGGGTGCTTTCATGGGCAT
>PMHI01000599.1 GCA_003156615.1 Acidobacteriaceae bacterium
TCCTTTATCATTCAGAGTTTTCATTTGCTAGGTTTTCGGTAGTGTCAATTGTCGCACTCGGGCATTTCCGTCAAGCGGTTCCGCAGAGAATACTTCCCGACTTCTCACCAATTTCCGGTTATGCCGACGATGCGGCCCATGACAGTGGTTCGTTGGGTCATTCCCAAACACCAACCCAGGCTCGAAGGGAGCATCTGGCTTCTGACGCGGTGAGTCCCCCCGAATCATATTCCAATTGACCGTTGTCGATGACATAATCAAGCGGAGAGCGCACACGAGCAGCGTGCACCCGAACATTTCGCGTAATTGATCGACTCTGTAGGCCGTACTGGAGCTCAGCGTTCACAAAATCTTGATCGGACACAACATTCCAAGGGAAGAAAAAAGCGCCGGGAGATTCCCGGCGCACGCACCATATGCAAGTGATTTGGACTAATAGTTCATTGAAGATCCCTTGGCTGCGGGTACATCCTTGGAAGTCATGTCAAATGTGAGCATGAACCCGTTTGTTCCCTTGAACTCATACGGCTTGGGTCCCTCCCTGTATGTTTCGATTTCGTTCGGCATCATGACAAAACCGTCATTGCGCGGCGTACCCCAATACTTGACGTTCGTAAGCACGACTGGCTCGTCAGTCATTCCCTGAAATCGCGCCAACTTGATCTCTGCCGTCTTGCCGCCGTTTAGTGTGGCGTGCGCGTGGTCTTTGTCGAACGTCCAGGTATCGATATTGCCTTCGGCGATCTGCAGTGATTTCCACTTCACCGGAAACACATGCCCGATGATTTCCCCGAGCGCCTGGCGTTGTTCGGCGGTTGCCCCTTTATCGAACGTCACCTGCGCCCAATCCATCTGTCCCTGCGAGAAGTCGCCACCCAGATCCCCATTGATCCAGAACTTGGCCCCAGCGAGATCAACGTTGCCATAGTGTCCCTGGTTCACTTTGTAAGCATTGTTGAACTTGCAGAAGTGTTCCGTCTTTCCGTTTTCGTGATGAGCTGCTGGATGCGAGTTGAAATAGCACATGCAGAAGTGAGGACAGCTGCAGGCCTCGATTGCGGTTGCATTGATCGCCCAATCCGCCGCCGACTCGCCGGAGTGACCGGCGCTGACGGTGAGTAGGGCAAGGACGAGTGTTAAAGCTATTCTGTGCATAGAGCACCCCCAAAATGAGTAAGAGAAAGCCGTTATCTAAATAAAACTAACGAGCATCGTCAGGCCCAGCGCCAAGCCCTTCAGACTGTCCCANNATAAGTCGTCTGTTTGCAATGCAATGTGGGGTATCGCATTGTGTTCGGTTGCGTGCTAGACTTCTCGAAAATGTGAAGTACGCGGATGCCGTCCACTCTCCCATCATTGGTGCGTTTCGCAAATTTCGAAGTCGATCTGCGGGCTGGCGAGTTGCGAAGAGAAGGCAGCAGAGTCCGGCTGCAGGAACAGCCCTTCCTACTTCTGGCAGTGCTCTTGGAATNNGCCGACGCGGCTACCGGTTCTTGGGGCAGCTGGAATTTACCGATTCATTACCTGTGGATTCCGGCGCGAGAATGTCTGACACTCCTTTGTCTTCTTATCAACCAACCGAGCAAGCGGAGCTTCCAAAGCTGGCGCATCCGCAGCCGAGGCGATCTCGAGTCAACAGACTGATCTTTCTCTCCACGGTCGGATTTGCGATTCTCCTCGCAGTGATCGTCGTGACGAAGCTTGTCCACACTCGGTCTGGGAAAGAAGAGTCGTTGACTCCCCGGAGCCTGGCGATCCTTCCGCTGCAAAATCGTGGCGAGGATTCAACGAGCGACTTTCTTGGATTATCACTGGCGGATGTGCTCATCACGAAATTGGCCTACGTGAGTTCACTCAACGTCCGCCCTTCTGCGGCAATTGAAAAATATAGAGGAACGGCGATTGATCTTCAGAAAGTTGCCGCAGATCTCAAAGTCGATACGCTGCTCACGGGAAGCTTCATACGCGATGGCAACAATTTGCGCATTACCTACCAGTTGGTCGATGCCAAAACCGAGAAAATTATAGGCCAAGGAGTGATCGACCTTAAGTACGACAATCTTCTTGCTGTTCAGGATAAAGTTACCGGCCAACTGATTTCAGAACTGCAACTGAACGTGCCTCCAGGTGAGGCGGAGCATCTAAAACCGGAAGCGTCGGTTAGTCCACTCGCCTACGAACATTTTCTACCGGGGCTTGATCTCTACGGACAGCACAAGTTTCCCCTGGCGATCAACATGTTCGAAAAAACCACGGAGATCGATCCCAATTATGCTCCAGGGTGGGCGTATTTGGGAGCTTCCTATAATTCGGACGCGGCGTTCGAGCTTGGCGGGCGGGAGCAATATCGCCGTGCCCAAGCCGCCTACGAGAGAGCGTTGGCGATACGACCAAACTTGCTTGACGCCCAAATTTTCCTTGCGAATCTGCTGATTGACACGGGAAAAGTTGAGCAGGCTGTGCCCTTGTTGCGAGACGCCTTAAAGACGAACGGCAATTACGCCGCCGCTCACTGGGAACTGGGATATGCATACCGATTTGCTGGAATGTTGGACGAATCGGTGGCGGAGTGCGAACGGGCGCGTCAACTGGCTCCCTTCGTGAAGGGCAACGGGGCAGTATTAAACAGCTACCTCTATCTGGGGGAGTACCAGAAGTTTCTTGAGAGCCTGCCGGCCGACGATTCCTCGTTCTCCCTGTTTTACCGTGGCTTCGGAGAATTTCACGAAACGCAGTTCGACCAGGCGGCAAGTGATTTCGATCGCGCGTACCAACTCGATCCAAATTTGTATACGGGAATTGGAAAGGCTTTGAGTGACGCGATTCATCAGCACGCAAAAGAAGGCTTGCAGCTCTTGAGTGGACTGGAGAGAACAGTAAAACAGCGAGGAGTCGGGGATCCGGAAGCCACGTACAAGATTGCGCAGGCGTACGCCGTCTTGGCAGACAAGAGTTCCGCATTACGTGCGCTTCGGATGAGCGTTGAAGGCGGTTTCTTCAGCTATCCCTAATTTGACAAAGACCCATTGCTGAATGATCTACACCTCGAATCCGAGTTCGCTCAGATTTTGGACATAGCACAACAGCGACACGCGGCATTCAAGAAGTTTTTCTTTCGCTGAAACGAGTCTTGCCCGATCGTTTTCTCGAATCTGATGTGGCTCGTATGTGACATCGTGCGCTTGGTCGCCATCCTTACTGAATGACGGGCAATCCGGAAGTTGAGGGGACACAAAGACAAGCAGGACAGAATTCGGCTTCTGGGAAGTAGTGATGCACAGGAGCTAGTCGCCGTTTCGGGCAAACCTTGCCAATACCTCTCATCGCTTGCCTGCTCAACTAGTGAATGATAAAGGACGTTTGCTTCAATGGTTCGGATCGCCCTTCTTGGAAGAAACGACATCGGCGTCGGGTTGCTACTCTGTGGCGATATCCCGTGAGTAGAAAACTGTGGAGGCGACAAAAGGAGCTGCTTCCTATGTTTCCACAAACGGAGTCCAGAGCAAACAAAAACTTCAGGATGCAGTGAATGACCGGCTCGGGATCTCGGTCGCAGGTGAGACCTGCTTGAAAGTTTGAACGAAGCCGCTTCGCG
>PMHI01000587.1:0-5957 GCA_003156615.1 Acidobacteriaceae bacterium
CGTGGCGTTTTTATGGTAAAGTGGTGCCCACGAATTGACCGGGCCGTGGGGGTCCGGGGCCAATTTCACTCGCCACCCTGAGTCCCAAAGGAGTTTGCCATGTCCACCCTCCGTGATCTTGTGAAGGACCGCAAAGTTTACTCCATCGACGCTGAACGCACGGTGCTCGAGGCGGCGCGCTTCATGATGGAACACAATATTGGAGCCCTGCCCGTACTCCGCAATGGAGAACTGACCGGCATCTTTTCCGAGCGCGACATCATGAACCGGGTCGTTGCCGCGGGCCGGACGCCCGGGCACACCGCCGTGTCTGAAGTCATGACCGCCAACCCGCGCGCCGTGAATTTAGATGAGACCGTTGAAGAGTGTCTCTTCATCATGCACGAGTTCGGCTTCCGGCACCTGCCCATTGTGGAGGGCAAAGAGCTGAAGGGACTCGTCTCTCTGCGCGACGTGGTCATGCGTCAGGCAGGCGAACTCCAGCGCCAGGCCCGGCGCACCGCGTCGTAAGCCAGACGGCCCCAGCTGAAGTCCGAGGCCCGAAGCCCGGTTTCACTCCCGTTTCTGTAGCAGCAATTCGCCTTTCTCGGGCGGCAGTTTGAAGGGAAACTCGAAAATCTTTCCGTCAAGCGGGAGCCGCAAGACGAATTCCTCCTGTGTTTTCCAGCCTCCGAGCCACTTCGTCTTGGTGTCGAAGAAGACCCAGCCGCTCACTTCCGGATTCGCCCGATCCAGACGCGCCGGGCGCAGACTGTTCCGGCTGAGGAACTCGATCATTTCATTGGCCGATTTCTGATAGTCCTGTAGACGCGTTTCGAGCGCCTGTTTCTTCTCGGGATGCCTCGCGACCGCGCGCCTTGTCTCATCGTCGAATGCATCGGCGTCGCTTTGAATCTTCTCGCTGTAACCGTCCGGGTCGAGCGAAGTCTGCACGACTTTGAAGTGCTTCATGAACTGCAGCGTGATTCCGTCCGGGGTCGCATCCAGGCTGTCCACCCCTCTGTAGCGAATGGTCAGCAGAACTCCGAAGATGGGCCAATTGCGATGGTGGATCACCTGCACTGCGCGGGCGTCGACGGCCAAGGTGATGCCCGCATCACCCGACCACAGCCCATAGCGATACTTGCCGTCGTCGCCCCGGGAAAAGGTGCATCCCGGCTGCTCTTCGGCCCAGCGCACGGCGAGCGGCTGGGTCGTGCGTTTATCTTTGTCTTGGCCCCCATCCGACGCTGCCCGCAAGGGCGAGACCGAGACCAAGAATGGCAAAATCGGCAAGACCAAGACAACGACCGGCAAGACAAAGATCAGCAAACCACGGACGACGCCAGCGCACACGAACCACAGTCCGAGACGATGCCACGCAGTGTTCCGTAACATCAATCGAGGCCTATCTCAGTTCACCGCCAGTGTGACGGTTGCCGGGCTGCTGGTCGAGTTACTGGGTGCCGCGCCGTTTAGGTCTGCGCCCGTTAGCGTGAACGTATAGGTATTATTCGGAGTGATCTCCCCGTTGGGGGCATTTGTGCTGGAGGGCCCACCGCAGGCCGGCATCAGGAGTAAACCGCTGGTAACGGCTAGGAGCAAGAGCGCCCCCAGCAGGTTTTTTCGGCGGGCACCGGTTGCCCCCACTCCGACCAGCCCCAGCCCGGGCACCAAGAGCCACAAAGCATAAAAGANNGGTTGTGCAGCCTGGCTGCATTATAAGGTCCAAGGGTGGTGATGGTAAGAGTGGCGGTGGCTGGAACGCCACTCGCGACCTCGATGGTGTCTGCCGGCAAGGAAGACGCTCCGGAGGTCGCCGTGAATGAGCAATAGGGCGCTGCCGCCACAACTGGAGTAATCGAGACGCAGGCCAGCGTGACCTGTCCCTGGTAGTCGACGATTGGAGTTAGCGTAACGACGGTGGTCGCGACGCTGCCCGCAGGCACAGGACTGGGAGTCGCGGTGGTTGGCGACACCGACACAGTGTAATTCCCGGTTACATTCACGACGTTCAGGGTCAGGGTAACCGTTTGCGAGACCGAGCCGCTCGTTCCGGTCACTGAAACGGTATACAGCCCCGGCAGAGTGCTGCCGGTGGTTGAAATGGTTAGGAAAGCTTGGCCGGGTGGAGTTACAGAGGCGGGGCTGACCGAACATTGCGGAGTGCCAGCTGGTTGCACCGGCGTTACCGTGCAGGGAACGGTATCAAACGAAACCGGGCTGTCGAAGCTACCGACTGCCGCAACATTCAGCGTTGCCAGCGAAGATCCGCCGGGATCGATGGCCGATGGAGAAAGCGCTTTCGCTACGGTAACGGTAAATTGCCCGTAAGCCATGGACGTAGAGGCGGCCGAGAGCAGCGAGAGCAACAGAGCAAAGACGAGGGCGCGCACGACCTGCNNGCCCGCCAATCAGCCGCAAAAGCAACGTAATGCGAAAGGGCCTGGAGCAGAATGCGCCAGACAGAATCTTAGACTACAGTCGTGCATCGTGCCAATCGGCCCCCGGCGTGGCCAGAAAAAATCAGGCCGCCTCCGATCAGAGACGGCCTTGAGTCTGGCGTCCGTGGTTAGTTGACTGTAAGAGTCAGACGGGGAGGCCCCGGTTTGGGATCCTCCGGATGCGGTGCCGCTGACAGTGATGGTGTAGGCTGACCGTGAGCACCACGGGTGTTCCAGGGGTGCCCGTGGAGGCCGACGCTGCGCCGCGAGTGGGCGCAGGAACCCACCGCCGGCGAAATCGCGCAGGTGTGAGCGTTACGCTGCCGCTGAAGCCATTACTCGGCGTCACCGTCACGGTTGAAGTGGCGGAGCCTCCGGGACTCACTGTGGCGGGCGAAAGTGCTGTGGCGCCGACGGCGTGACAGATGCGGAAGTCGACTGCGAATACGTGACCACGAAGGCGTCGGCTCCGCCTCCGCTGGCCCCCTGATAGGGCGACTGAGTCGGGAAATTCGTAGAGTCGGTATCTCCGGTTACGTAAATATTGCCGCCGTTCGTGGCGATGGCTCCGAAACCGGCGTCGTCCTCATTCCCCGAACCGCCCAGGTAAGTGGAAAAGATGAGCTGAGAACCTGCCGAGTTGAGCTCGGTCACGAAGGCATCGCTGCCTCCTCCAAGAGTAGATTGGGTGGGGTTCGCGGTCGGAAAGTTAGAAGAAGAGGTTTGGCCCGTCACGTAAGCGTTGTTGTTTCCGTCTATGGCGATGCCAGCGCCGCTGTCGTTCGCATTGCCGCCGAGGTAAGTGGAATACACAAGGGCACTTCCGGTCGGATTCACCTTCGTCACAAATGCATCGGTAGAGCCGCCGTAGGTGGTCTGGAATGCCCCGGAGGTCGTGGGAAAGTTCGACGATTCTGTCAGCCCGGTCACGTAAGCGTTATCCGAGGAGTCCACGACGATGCCTTCGCCGGAATCGATGACGCTGCCGCCGAGGAACGTGGAATAAACGTAAGCACTTCCGGCCGGATTGAGGACCGCGACGAATCCGTTGGAATTGCCGCCCGTACAACTGCCGCATGTGGTCTGGTACGCCCCTGGCGTGGTGTGGAAACTGGAACTATGGGTTTGTCCCGTCACGTAAGCGTTATCGGACGAATCCACAGCGATTGCATTGACGGAGTCGCCAGCGACGGCCAGGTACGTGGAATACACCAAGGCGGTGCCGGAAGAGTTCAGCTTCGTGACGAACCCGCCGCCCGATGTCTGAAGTGGATCCAGGGTCGGGAAGTCCGAGGAAGACGTTCTCCCCGCAACGTAAACGTCTCCGGAGTTGTCGGAGGCTAGGGCGATGCCCAGCGCCACGTCACTGCCCGTGCCTCCCAAATAGGTGCTGTAGGTGAGCGAACCGGCGGAGCTGAGCTCCAATACAAAAGCGTTGAGGGGGCCGTTAAGCGTGGTCTGATAAGCGCCGCCGGTCGTGGGAAAGTTGCTTGAGGTTGTACCGCCGACGACATACGCGGCGCCGGAAGTCTGGTCCACCGCGATCGCATTTCCGCTGTCGCCAGAGCTGCCGGTTCCGCCAATGTAGGTGGAGTAGATCAGGCTTGACCCACCCGCAGCGATACTCGTTACAAAGACATTAGCCGTGCCCAACAGTCCGGTCTGGTGCGCCCCGGTGGTCGTGGGAAAGTTGCTTGAGGCGGTTTGTCCCGTGACATATGCGTTGTTGCTGCTATCGAAGGCGATTCCGTAGCCTTCATCATTCCCGCTGCCGCCGAGGTAGGTTGCGTATAGGACCGAGGGATCAATCACCAACTCGTGGCTGTGATCGTAATTGCCTAGCTCGAAACTGACTTGGTTGTTGGCCTTAAGGGCGAATCGCGCATCGACCGGTTGCCGCGCGCCGTTCTGTTCCTGGTAGGCCACCGGCTTGTGCAGTTGAACGTCGCCTGCGGCGGAAGAGATTACCAGATTGCCGGATTCATCCATCTTCATGCCCTGTGCGCCGGTGAGATGGAAACCGATAGGCGCGGGATTAGCTCCCGGAGCCACCACGAAGTCGAACTCCAGTTGCCGCTGCGCACCATGGAAGGCGAGGTTCACGCCGGGATAAACGTCCTGATAAGAAACGCGAGCGTAGTGCGCCACATCCGTGTGCCATTGACTAGGGTCATTGCCCACGAAGTAGTTGCTCTTTCCCGGCAATTGGCCGCTGGCCGAGACCTTCGCCAGCGAGTTCCCGCCTACGAGTTGCATGCGCACCACGGCGATGGAGTCCTTCCGAGGGTTGCGCTGCCTCGGAGAATTCTTCGCGTGCAGCTCCGTTCCGCTGCCTCCAGTGGCCGTTTTGCCTTCAGCAGATAGGGAGCGCAGCGAGAACACGGCATCTTTTGCGGTTAGGAACAGAGTGTAGCCGCTCCCCCGCGCCATGTACTTGACTTGGGCATCCGTCTGGCCCTGATTTTGCTCAAAGGCCAGGGGAAGAGCGGCGTAGCTGGCCTGAATTCGACNNCGAAACCGTGCCGGCGGCACCATTTGCGGCCTTATGGTGCTGGGCCGGGGAAAGGACGAGCGCTGCTATGGCAGCGATGGCTAAAGCAGGGACGGTGTAGAAAGCACAGACCCATCCTCTAAAGGTAGCTGGTTTCGACAAGACGATCCTCCTCATGATGAAACGATGAAACCCTAGTTGGGGAAAAAGCACTCGGCCGGGTCCCGTTTATCTTTAAGTTCTGAAAGTTCTGACCCAGAAAACTTACGCGGCCTTAAGCAGGGGTCTGTCAGTTTCGAACTTTCTGCAGCTTATTTGCGAGTATGGTCGGGAACCCTGGGGTTGTCAACGCCGTCAAGCATAGCAATTTAGATACCGCCCGACGCAAGTCACCAAAGTGCAGGGTGCCGCTTTTAGGGGGCAAATTACGGCACGGTCGGGATCAAGCCGCAGTTGTTCCCTCGAGGGGGAATGGAAGGCCGCGAATCAGGGTTCGTCCTCGAGAAGCTCGGGGGACGGTACGGTACCGCTTTCTACCTGTTTCTGGCGCTCTTCCCGGCGTTGGTTGTCGATGCGGACGGAAGTCTCCAGTTCGTTCTTGCCCTCTTGCTTGCGGCCCAGGTGAATCAGCACCTGGCCGCGCAGGTAATGGATGTCGGTGCGGCTGGGATCGAGCTTGCCCGCGGAATCGATCGCACCGAGCGCCTGCGGATACTTTTCTTCGCGCTGGTAAATCTTGGCCAGCCCCAGGTATGAATTCACCAGCCGCGGATCGCGCCGCAGCGCCTCGTGGTAGCTCTTCTCCGCGTTGCTGTCTTGCTGCATGAGCGTGTAAACGTCCCCCAGTTCGTCATAGTTGAGAGCCAGATCGGGTTCCACGGCGGCATCNNCCCAGGTTGAAATGAACGAAGGTTAGCATGGGATTGGCCTCGGCCGCTGCCTCGAAATCGGCCAGGGCCAGGTCGTACTGCTCCCGATTGAGGTGCGCTTTACCCATGAACAGATGAAACTCGGGCGAACCCTCGCCGGCCTTGATCAGTTGC
>PMHI01000587.1:5963-7486 GCA_003156615.1 Acidobacteriaceae bacterium
GGCTCGAGCGCATCGGGTTGATCACGCACCACGGATTCAAAAGGCGGAATAGCTTTGAGAAACTCATTTTGCTTGAAGTAGACAAGGCCGATGTTGCGGCGGATTCCGGCCTCGTGCGGCATCAGACGTTCCGCTTCATGCAGCGCCTCCAGAGCCTTCGCCCACTGCTTGCGCCTCATGTAGACCACACCCAGATTCACGTAGGCGCCACCCAACTCCGGTTTCGCCGCCAGGACCTGGCGGAAGTCGCGTTCCGCTTCGTCGAGCCGGCCCTGGTTCAGCGCGTCCTGTCCCGCCCGGAAAAGTTGTGCGGGGTCGGCTGCGGCTCCAGACTGGGCCACTGGCGCTCCATTTCGCGGGTTGGCCGCCATCCCTGGCGAAGAATTTGGCGGCGATAGTGCCGCCGCCACGCCGGCCAGCAGCAGGCCAACCACAACCTCCGACCGGATATGCGGGCTTGACACTGGTCTCACTCTCTGCTGTAGTGTCCGCCAACCTCCGCATTGAATTCAAGCGTGAGGGATAAGCGGTCGAGGATTCGATTGCGGTTTTCGTAATAGGTTTCGCAAACTGGGTTCCGCAATTCAAGGGCAAGGCTTCGATGGTCACGATTCGTGATGTCGCGAAGGAGAGCGGGTTCTCATCCACCACGGTGTCGATCGTTCTCAACGACGCTCCGCTGGCGCGCTATATCCCGCCGGTGACCAAGAAGCGCATCGAGCGCGCCGCGGAAAAGCTGGGCTATCGTCCCAACCAGTTCGCCCGCTCACTGCGCAGTAAGCGCAGCCACACCGTCGGCGTCATGGTTTTCGACATGACCGATCCCTACTGCACGCTGGTACTCCGGGGCATCGAAAACACGCTCTACCAGGCTTCTTACTTGCCTATTCTCACCGACGTACACAACGAGCGCAGCCGTTTCGAACGTTATCTTGAGATGCTGCTCGACCGCCGCGTCGAAGGCTTGGTTGTTCTGGCCAACTGGCTCTTTCTTGATATCAACCTGCTCGCCGATCTGGAAAAGAGCAGCATCCCCACCGTTCTCATCGGCTGCGAACTCAAGGGGGATTCGATGAGTTCGGTCATCGTCGACAACGAAGTCGGTGGCTACCTCGCGCACGAACATCTGTACAGCCTCGGTCATCGCAAGATTGCCTTCATCCGCGGCCCCAAAACCTTGGCCGATAGTTCTCCCCGTTGGCGGGGGATCCGCAAATCCGCCAAAGCGCGCGGCCTCGAACTCGATTCCCANNCCAGTTCACGGCCTTGCTGGCCTTCGACGATGTGACCGCTTTCGGCGCCATCCGCGCCTTGGCCAAGGCCGGACTGCGCGTGCCTGAGCACTGCTCCGTGATCGGCTTCGATGATGTTGCCGCTTCGGCTCTCTGCACCCCGCCGCTCACCACCGTGCGCCAGCCCATGGAAGCGATGGGAGCCGACGCCGTCGGTATTGTTCTCGAGGGCATCAACTGCGTGCTCGAAAAACGCGAGGTCACCGCTCACCATCGCAAAGTGGCGCCGGA
>PMHI01000587.1:7499-13852 GCA_003156615.1 Acidobacteriaceae bacterium
CGAGGCCGCGTTTTTTTCTTGACATAAGATACCCAATAAAAGCACTATTCATACGTTTTAATAAACCGACTGGGGAGTTCGGGTGGCCCGCCGGAATATGGGGACGTGGGAACAAATCTCTGGCTCCCGGGGCTGCGTTGGCACGGCATAGGCTTGTGGGATGCGCGAACCGTTTGCGCGTCGGGAGAAGAATTAGTCATGAAATCTCATCGCGTGCGGTTGCGGATCGCGTGGATCCTGCTGACGTTCTGCGCGGCGGCTTGGGCCCAGGACACCGCCTCGATCACCGGCACGATTACCGATCCGAGTGGCGCGGCGATCCCCAACGCGATCGTCGCAGTGAAGAACGCGGAACACGGCATCAATCGCACCGGCAGCAGCAACAGCAGCGGCGATTTTCTCATCGCCTCACTGCCGATTGGTTCCTACGATTTGACCGTCACTGCCCAGGGATTCAAGAAATACGAAGCCCAGGGAGTGGTGTTGCGGGTGGCGGAGAAAGCCCGCATCAATGTTGCGCTGGAAGTAGGCACGATCAGCACCGAGGTTGTCGTCCAAGGCTCGCAGGTTGCCCAAGTGGAAACGCAATCCTCCGAACTAGGCAACACGGTTACCGGCAAAGAAGTCAGTCAGCTTGAACTGAATGGCCGCGATTTTACACAACTGGTGGCGCTCTCGCCGGGGGTGTCAGACCAATCCGGCAACGATGAAGGCGAGCCCGGCGCAACCACCGTGGCTTTCACCGTGAACGGCGGGCGCACGGAATACAACAATTTTGAAATTGATGGCGGCGATGCCCTCGACAACGGCAGCAATCAGACCCTGAATGTCTACCCCAGCATCGATGCCATCGCTGAGGTGCAAGTTCTCACTTCTAACTTCGGGGCGCAGTATGGCCGCAACGGGTCTGGCACCGTCGAAGTCGAGACCAAGTCTGGCACCAATCAATTCCACGGCGACCTTTACGAGTTCCTGCGGAACGATTATTTCAATGCGACTCCCGAATTCGAAACGTCGGTCCCCGCGTACAAGAAGAACGACTTCGGGTTCACCATCGGCGGCCCGGTTTACATTCCCGGCCACTACAACACCAATAAGCAGAAAACGTTTTTCTTCTGGTCAGAAGAGTGGCGCAGGGAACTGACACCGGCGGCCGGATTCTTCTCTTCGACGCCGGTTCCGACCCTAGCGGAAAGGGGCGGGGATTTTACAGACCAATGTCCTAATGTGACCACCGACTCGTTCGCAAATTGTCCCAGTGTGGCTGGCTACCTTAATGCCCAAGGCTACACTCCGAATCTGAACGTTGTGCCTGCATTTGCGGCGAATGCCTCCATCACTCAACCGCTGTTGGCCATGATTCCGCAGCCCAACATCGCCTCGGGAACTACCGGCAACGGCGTTCTCGACACCTGGTTCGCGACGCCGACCTTGCCCATGAACTGGCGCCAGGAACTGTTTCGAATTGATCAAAACGTCACCGACAAAGTCCGCGCCAGCTTTCGCTACATTCACGACTCGTGGCATGAACAGTATCCTGTTCCTCTGTGGACGAACGGAACCACTTTTCCCACCGTTCAGACCAGCTTCAATAATCCCGGAGTGAGTATGGTGGCGCACCTCACGGCGAACGTTTCCCCGACCCTTTTGAACGAATTTGTCGCCAGCTACACCACCGATCACATCAGCACGAACTTAACTGGACCTTGGCAGCGTCCGAGTGGATACCCTGCAATCGGACTTTACAACAACGGGTA
The DNA here is from genome assembly GCA_003156615.1 of Acidobacteriaceae bacterium. The sequence goes on from PMHI01000587.1 coordinate 9,257, forward strand.
TGGGGGAAAGGTGCCGGGAATCAACGTTGCCGGCGGGGAGTTCGGCGGTGGGTTTGGCGAAGATCCAGGCTACGTTCCGGCAGGACCGCTGAACTCAAATCCAACCTTTACTTTTCGCGATAGCGTCACCAAACTCATCGGTCCTCACAACATCCAGCTCGGCTTCTATCTCGTGGATGCGCATAAGAACGAAATTCCGCAGCCTCAATATGGTGTGAATGGACAATTGTCCTTCAGCAACACCGCTCCGGTTTCGAGCGACAACGCTTTTGCCGACCTTCTGCTCGGTAACATTTCGAGTTATACCCAAGAAGGCGCCGCGCTTAAGATGCATGAGGAATTCAAAATCTATGAGACGTATTTCCAGGATGACTGGCACGCCACCAAGCGCCTGACCTTGAACTTGGGCATTCGTTTCAGCTTCTACGGCACTTATCGCGAGGAAAATAACCTGGCATGGAATTTCGATCCTGCCTTTTACGTGCCCGGGGCGAGCAGCGTGAATCCCGCTGGTTTGGTGGTCGGCAACCCTTATAACGGATGGGTAGACTGCGGAGTTACACCCGGCGTTCCCAAAGGTTGTCTGACAAACCATTGGTGGAACCCTGCGCCGCGCATCGGATTTGCATTTGATCCCAAAGGGGACGGTAAATGGGCGATTCGCGGGGGTTACGGAATTTTCTTCGAGCACACTAACGGCAATGAGTCGAATACCGAGTCTTTGGAAGCTGACAGCAAAAGCACGCCGACCACCAGTACTCCGGCCCCCCTTTCGGGGGCCAGTTGCGGCGCAATAACAGGATACGACTGCCTCAACACAAGTCTGCTCGGAGTTGCGGGTTTGACAACGACTCCTTTGCAATTTGTGTCGCTTCCTAACAAAGCTATCTGGCCCTATATGCAGCAGTGGCACTTCGACATTCAGCACGATATCGGCAGAAGTACGATCGCCACAATCTCTTACGTGGGCAGCGCGGGTGTACATCTCACGCGCTCTTACGAATACAACCAATTGCATCCGCTTCCGGCGAGCCAAAACCCGTATTCGCCGGGGCAGGTCATCACCGACGAGTGCACAAATCTAAGCAACGGCGTCTACGCTACGGACGCTTATGGCGTACCTACCGATGCGACAACGTCGTACGGGGTTCCGATTCCCTACGTTGCTCCTACGACGCCGGGTGGTGTCGCATCCGGTGCAGCGGTCAATTTGTTTGTTGCCTGCGGCAATAGCGCGAATCCGTTCCGACCCTACTCCGGTGTTGGCGACATTCAGCGCAAGGACCAGACCGGATCGTCGAATTACAACGCACTGCAAGCCACACTGCGCCACAACATCGGCGGCCTGGAACTGAATGCGGCATACACGTACAGTCACTCCATCGACGACTCTTCCGATTACAACGACACTGGATTTGTCAACGCCTACAATCTCAACGGCTACCGTGCCAGTTCTAACTTCGACATACGACAGAATTTCACCCTGGCTTACGTTTACGATGACCCGTTTTTCAAACATAAGGGACTGGCGAATATGTTCCTGGGGGGATGGCAGTGGTCCGGCATCACCCTCCTGCAGACCGGGACGCCGTTCAGTGTTTACAACGAAGGTATCTTTGCCACCGCGGACAATGCCGGGGTGGGTAACACATTCGCCACTGCGGGTTCCTATCCCGACCTTGTCGGCAACCCCAACCACGGGGCCGCCGGCAGCCCGCTGTCGGGCTCTCTCTCCGGTTACGGGCCTCTGCTCTACAATCCGGGAGCCTTCGCGCTGCCGACGGGATTGACCTTCGGCGACGCGGGCAGAAATATTTTGCGCAATCCCCGGCGCACAAACTTCGACATGGCGCTTCTCAAACATTTCCCGGTAACCGAAGGCAAGTATTTCGAGTTCCGGGCCGAAGCCTTCAACGTGTTCAATCACGTGGAGTACAACTGGCTGGGCGGAGACGCGGGTTCGGCAGCGGACAACGCCGGGCGGGGAACGGTTTCCAATGAACTGGCCTGCTACGGATCCGCTGCGCCGTATTCGGCAGGCGATCCTTCGTGCTCCGGCAACGCTTATTTGCGCTCGGCGGGCACGCACCTGCCGCGCATCATGCAACTGGCGCTGAAGTTCATTTTCTGACGCTTAGTTAGGAACCAAGGATGGACAGCCGCATGCCGGCTGGAACCCTCTGGGTTTTTTATCCTACTGTTACTCTTTGCGGTGCTGCTACGGCTTCCAGCGCGTGTTCGAGGTCCGCGATCAGATCGTCAGCATTCTCGATGCCTACCGAGAGCCGGATCATCTGTTCGGTCACTCCCATCTTGGCGCGCTCTTCGGCCGGAATCATGGCATGAGACGTCAGCACCGGAATCGAAACCACCGACTCCACGCTGCCCAGGCTCGGGGCCAGCGTAAACAACCGCATGCCCTCGCTCACCCGCCGCGCGTCTTCGCCCGTGCCTTCGACCTCAAAACTGACCACACCTCCTCCGCCGCGCATCTGCTGGCGTGCCACGCCATATTGCGGATGGCTCTTCAGAAACGGATAATGCACCCTCCGCACCTTGGCATGTTCAGACAAAAACTCCGCTACCCGCTGCGCATTTTCATTGTGCCGCGCCACGCGCACGGCCAGCGTCTTCATTCCGCGCACCAGCATCCATGAGGCATGCGGGTCCATGCAGTTGCCCAGCGTGGTCCGCGTTTCCCAGATTCTTTCCATCCATTCGTGCCCTCCCGCGACCACGCCGCAAATCAGATCCGAATGCCCGGCTAAATACTTGGTTCCGGAATGCATCACCAGGTCGATGCCGAATTCCGCCGGATGTTGGTTGATAGGCGTGCCGAATGTGGCGTCAATCATGCTGAGCAGATTGTGTTGCTTGGCCAGAGCCACCACTCTCTTGAAATCCACGACGCGCAAGACTGGATTGGTCGGCGACTCCAGATAGAGCAGCTTCGTGTTCGGACGGATCGCCCGCGCGTGCTGTTCATACTCTGTTGTGTCGACAAACGTGGTCTCAATCCCCATCTTCGGCAGCCACTGCGAGAGAAACTTGTTCGCGCCGCCGTAAATATCGCGCTGCGCCACCACGTGATCGCCGCTCTTGAGCAGCGCCATGATCGTGGTCGTGATCGCGCCCATACCGGAGGCGAACGTCAGCGCCGCCTCCACGCCTTCCAGCTCCGCAATCCTTTTCTCGGCAACCGTGTTCGTCGGATTGCCGTAGCGGGTGTAAAAGTGGTCGCTGTGCGTGGCCCGAACCTGCTCGTCGTTGTCGGTGACTTCGAATGTGGAAGTCTGATAGATGGGCGTAGCCAGCGGCCCGTTTTTCTTGTCCAGATTCGCCGCGCCGCGCACCGCCTTGGTTTCTGAATGTTGGGTGTGCCGTTTCATGGGATGCCTCGTTCCCTACAGATTAATTGCGCGAGGAAACTCCCGCAAGCGATCTGAGGTGCAGCGCACCGTTTATAATTCTCCCTCCATGGATCTCGGCCTGAAAGATCGTGTTGCCCTCATAGCCGCTTCCAGTCAGGGCATTGGCCGGGCCACCGCGGAGGCCTTCGCCGCCGAGGGTTGCCGCGTTGCCATGTGCGCCCGCAACCAGCAGACCTTGCAGGCTGCCGCGGAGAAGATCAGAAAGCTCTACAACATCGAGGTTTTGGCCCAGGCCTTCGACGTCACTAACGCCGCGGCGGTCAGCCGCTTCGTGGCAGACGTAGCCGACAAATTCGGCGGCGTCGACATTTGCGTGACCAACGCCGGAGGCCCGCCTGCCAAAGGTTTCCTGGCCGCCACTCTCGCAGAATGGCAACGCGCCCTCGAGCTGAACTTCCTCAGTACGGTCTACTTCGCGCGCGAAGTCATCCCCCACATGCAACGGAAACGTTGGGGCCGCATCCTTACGCTCACCTCGATCACGACCAAGCAGCCNNAAGAGCCTGGCCAACGAGTTCGGAAAAGATGGAATCCTGGTCAACAACGTCGGTCCCGGTTTTACGGCAACCGACCGGCTGAAGGAGTTAGCGAAAACCCGCTCCGCTTCTTCGGGAAAAAGCGAGCAGGAGATTCTCCAAGGATGGGCCGCCGACGCTCCGCTCCAGCGCCTGGGTGAGCCCCGCGAAGTGGCCGAGACCATCGTCTGGCTCGCCTCCGAGCGCGCTTCCTACATCACCGGCCAGACCGTGCTGGTCGACGGCGGCATATATAAGGGCTTGTAGATTTGGCAGAGACGGGATGCGATTATGAAGCAACTGATTTGCGTATTGCTTTCACTCGCCTGTGCAGTTGGCCTGCCATCTCTCGCCGTCGCCCAGGCCCGTCCGTTCCCCGGCCCGGACCTTGAGCAAACCTACCAGCGTCTGCTCCCTCAAATTGCCAAAATCCCTGCCTTTGACCATCATGCCCACCCCGGTTTCGCCGACGATCCCGACGTTGACGCCATGGCCTCCGCTCCCGACACCAGCCTCCCCCTGCGCACGCGCGATGATAACCCCGAACTGATCGCTGCAGCCAGGGCTCTGTTCGGCTATCCTTACGACGATCTCTCCCCTGAACACGCCAAATGGCTGATCGCGAAAAAGACAGCGCTGAAAAAACAATA
>PMHI01000587.1:13880-21247 GCA_003156615.1 Acidobacteriaceae bacterium
TGGGTGTTTTTCGCCGACTCTTTTATGTGGCCCTTCAACAATGAGCGCGAGACGGCGCGCAATCCGGACGAAGGAGTCTACATCCCGCTCCAGGAGAAAATGCTGCGCCGCTGGATGCAGCAGGCAAACGTCAGCAAACTTCCGGTCAAGTTTGGCGACTATCTGGATTTCATCGTCCACGTGCTCGAAGACAACCAGAAAAAGGGCGGAATCGCGATGAAGTTTGAAGTAGCGTACTTCCGTCCCACGACGTTCTCCGATCCAACGCGCGAGCAAGCGGAATACATCTATCGGCAATACGCGTCCGCTGGCATTCCCAGCGAGAAGGAATATCGGACCTTCCAGGATTACATCTTCCGCTTCCTGGTGATCCAGGGCGGCCACCTGAACCTTCCCGTGCACATTCACACCGCGGCCGGCATCGGCAATTACTTCAACTTCAGCCAGAGCAACATCATGAATCTGGAAAGCGTGCTGCGCGATCCACGCTACCAAAACACCACGTTCGTCATGATCCACGGTGGCTATCCCTTGGAGCGCGAAGCCATCTGGCTCGCGGCCATGAAAAATGTTTACCTCGATTCCTCGCTCGGCGAACTCGTCCAGTATCCTTCTGCCTTTAAAGACACGCTCAAGATGTGGCTGGAAACGTTCCCTGACAAGATCACTTTCGGTACGGACTGTTTCCCGTACAATGAAGTCCTGGGCGCTGAAGAAAGTTACTGGCTCGGAGCGGAATCGTCACGCATGGCCCTGGCCGCCGCGCTGGCCGAAATGATCTCGGAAAATGAAATCACTGAAACCCGGGCCCTGGAACTTGCCCACGCTTATCTGCATGACAACGCTGTGAAGCTGTACGGAGACAAGGTCCACTGATGACCCTACAGAGGTCCAGAATGACAGCAATGGGTTCGGGAATCGGACCCGGTCGCGGATTGGCTGTCTTGCGATGGCCACTTCGCGCGCTCTCCCTACTGTGGGCATTTGCCGTTGGAGTTTCGAGTTGTCAGTTCACCCTTGTCGTCACGGTTTTGAAGAGCCAAATATTGCCTCAGGGACGATCCCATGTCTAAGAAGAAGGCCAAACGTAGGGTTTCTACGAGCGGGAAATCGAATGACGGAAAAACAAACGGCACGAAATCTCACTCCCGCGCTCGACGCGCCGTCACCAAACACGCGGCCAGTGAGCGCCAACTCCAATACATCCCCTGGCACACGGTTCCGCTCGAGAACCTGAACCCCCTGCTGCAGCGGCAGTTCGTCGTGGGGCAGGAAATTATGCTGGCGCGAGTGCTGCTGAAAAAGGGGTGCATTGTCCCCGAACACAGCCACTACAACGAGCAACTGACTTACGTCCTGGACGGAGCGCTAAAGTTCTGGATCGATGGCCAGGAAATCGTCGTCCACGCCGGCGAAGTGCTCTGTATCCCCGCCCACATGCCGCACAAAGCCGAGGCGCTCGAAGACACGGTTGACCTCGATGTTTTCAATCCTCCCCGCGCCGATTGGATCAACAAGACCGACCAATATCTGCGAGGCCAGAAATAATCCGCGACTCCATGCCTTCTTCCGCCATTTCTGAAAAGGGTTCTGAACCGAGCCAACCTCAGGCCAGCTTCCGTTTCCGCTGCATCGGCTGCGGTTCGATCTCACACGCTGCCGCCCAGGATTTTCGCTGCCCGCAGTGCGGCAACCTAGTTGAGATCACCGACCCTTCCTGGAAATCCGCTAGCCCCCCAGCCGCCGCCTTGAAATCCATCTGGCGGGACCGCCGTTCCTCAGCGGCATCCCTCGACCTCAGCGGGGTCTGGCGATTCCGCGAACTTCTGCCCGCCCCCCAGTCCGAGCAGCACGTTGTTACTCTGCGCGAAGGCAACACTCCACTCTACGAACTTCCGCAATCCTCCCGCGTGACTGGTGTCCCACGTCTCTATGCCAAGCATCAAGGCATGAACCCCACTGGCTCGTTCAAGGACACCGGCATGACGGTTGCTGCGACCTTTGCCCACCAGGGCGGATACCGCTGGGTGGCCTGTGCCTCCACCGGCAACACCTCGGCCTCCATGGCCGCCTATGCGGCGCGCGGTGGCATGCGCAGCCTGGTCCTCGTGCCCGAAGGCCAAATCTCCTGGAGCAAACTATCGCAGGCCCTCGATTACGGAGCCCTCACCTGCCAGCTCCGCACCGATTTCGACGGCTGCCTGCGCCTGCTGCAAGCGCTAGTCCGGCGCGCCCCGGTCTATCAGTTGAACTCCATGAACCCGTTCCGCCTGGAAGGGCAGAAAACTCTCGCGCTCGAATTACTTGAACAACTCGACTGGCAGCCCCCCGACCACATCATCGTCCCCGGCGGCAACCTCGGCAACAGTTCTGCGATCGGCAAGGCGTTGCTCGAAATGCTCGATCTCGGACTCATCCCGCGTCTACCGAAGTTGTCCGTGATTCAAGCCGAAGGCGCCAACGCGTTGGTGCGTACCTTGCGCGAAGCTGGAGGCAAGCATCTGGTCAGCGTGTCGGCTGAAACGCGGGCCACTGCCATCCGCATTGGCAATCCTGCTTCGTGGGAGAAGGCCGTCAAGGTGCTCCGAGCTACGGACGGTGCCTGCGAACAAGTAAGCGAAGTCGAGATCGCCCAGGCTAAAGCCGAAATCGGCGCCGAAGGCATTGGATGCGAGCCCGCCTCCGCCGTCACCCTGGCCGGCTTGAAGAAATTGTTGCGGCAAGGCTTCGTGAAACCGGAAGAAACCGTGGTCCTGGTCCTCACCGGAAACTTGCTCAAGGATCCCGACTTCACCATGGAATTCCACCGTGGCGATCTCTTTCAAGGCACGACGCACGAGCGCGAAAGCGCCACGCTGAATCCATTCCGCCACCCACCGGTCGTCCTCGATGCCACTCTGGACGCCGTAATCACAATTTTGGAACAAGCAGAGAAATCCGGCCCCACGCATTCTAATGTCTAAGAAAAAGAACAAGAGAAAAACCCATCGTCCAGCCTCGCTGCATCTGGCCCTCCCAGCCACTTCGGCCAATTTAGGCCCGGCCTTCGATGCCGCTGCCCTGGCGATGGATCTCTACATCACGATCCATGCCCGGGCTGCCTCCACCTTCTCCATTATGGTCACGGGACGCGACCAGGAAATCTGCCGGAGCATGGAGAATCACCTCATCCTCACCACCTACCAGAAGATCCTCCAAGCTGAGGGCGTGAAAGTCACTCCTCTGTCTCTTCGTATCAACAACGATATCCCGATCGGCAAGGGCTGTGGATCCTCCGCCGCGGCCCGCCTCGCTGGCATCGCCTTAGCGAATCACTTCGGTCGTTTGCGCTGGACGGACGCCCAGATCGTCGGAGAAGCCTCCCGCCGCGAGCACCATCCCGACAACGTCTCCGCCTGCTGGATGGGCGGTCTCACCGTTGCCCGCATGTCCGGCGAGGCCGAGGCTCAAGTGGTCGGCATCCGCCCAAAAGGGAAGTGGCCCCTGCTCCTTGCCATTCCCGACCAGGCGCTGTCCACCGAAGAAGCCCGCCGCGTGCTCCCCGNNTGCTCTCTGTCGCCCTCGAGGACCACATCCATCAGCCTTACCGCGCCCCCCTCTGTCCTCTGCTGCCGTGTCTGCAGGAATTGACTGGGCAACCGGGCGTGCTCGGCGTAGCCCTCAGTGGCGCGGGTCCTTCGGTCATCGTCTTCCTCGACCCCCGCTGCGCCGCTCGCAAAACACGAGAATCGGTTGCCGCCCACCTCGCCCGCAGTGGACTCCACGCCGAGTTGATCCTTACTTCCATCACTTCCCGCGGCATCCGCCGCTGATCGCGGAAACTTACCACGACGGTGCTATTTACCGGGTTGGTTCCCTCACATATTTTCCGCGTTCCCCCAAAACCGAAACTTACTCGGCAGGTTAGTGTTTATCACTACAGTGCGGAGCTAAGTTTTTCCGGGATGAGTAGGAATGAGGCCGAAAGTGATCGACCGGATCCAGCCACGTGAGGTCGTCCATCTGCGAAGTGAGCAGGTGCAGGAGGAAATCCAGAGCTTTCTCGAGGCCGTCGATTCCTACCCCGCGCGCGTCGCCCAGGAACCCAGCGTCAGTTTCCACCAACACCTCTCGAGCATCTTCGCGGCTCGCAACGATCGGCGCGATTTGCCTCGTCGCCAGTAGTCTGCCTGAGCGCTCAATCTGCCGGCCCGCTCGAAAAAGCCTTCCATCCGAGGCCAGCGGCTAGCTGGAAGAATGATCCCCGAGAGCGGTGCGCCCACCGAACGGCCACTCCCCACCTCTCCAAGCACGAATCATGTAGATCGCAAGGCCCACCACCAAGATCACTACCGCGTACCGCACTTCCTTCTCCCAGTTCTCGCGATTGAACAAGATAAAGAGAAATCCCGCAATCGCCACCAGCGCCGGCAGCGGATAGAGCCACATGCGAAACGGACGCGCGATCTCCGGCCGCGTCACCCGGAACACCATGACCCCAATCGCCTGCACCAGAAACTGCAGAATCAGGCGAATGACCACCAGAGCCGCGATCGCGTCCCGAAGCCGCAGAAAGCAAAACCCCGCCGCGACTACTCCCAGTGCCACCAGCGAAACATGCGGGAAGCGATAGACCGGATGCACCCTGGCAAATACCCGGAAATAGTTCCCGTCGAGGGCAGCCGCATAAGGAACCCGTGAATACCCAAGAGTTAGCGAGAAGACCGATGCAAATGCGGTCACCATGACCAGCCCCGTTACCAACCGCGCCGCCCACGGCCCATAAATGCTCTGCATAAACAACGACACAACGTATAACCCGCTGTTGTTATGCCCCGCCTGGATCATCTCCCGCCAGGGGATCACGGCCAGAATACACAGGTTCATCATTAGATATAAACAGGCCACCAGCAGAATGGAAAGCAGCAGAGCCCGCGGAATATTCCGCGTTGGATCCTTTATTTCATCGCCCAGATAACAAACGTTGTAATAGCCCCAATAGTCGTAGGTGGCCACCAGCATGGCTCCGCCCAACCCGGTGAAGAACGCAGGCGAGAGGGTGAACGCGCCGGGAGGAAAATCGAATGCGCGAGCGGCGTTGAAGTGCGTCAGCCCGGCCAAGATGATCCATCCGATCGTCCCCATCACGCCCAGCCACAATATTTTCGATAGGCGGCCGATCACCGTGATGCGTCGATAGAGCAGGAAGACGGTCAACCCGCAGATCAGTACCGCCAGCCCAGTTCCCGGCGTCACAATCCAGCTGACCTGAAGTGGCCCGGCCCCNNATACATCCGCTGGCAATCGAAAGCGGAGCGCTGAAGGAAAGCTGCCAGATAAACAGAAAAGAAATCAGCCGCCCCCATTTCCGCGGCCCATAAATCTCGCTCAGGTAGCGATACGATCCCCCCGACCCTGGCAGCGCCGCGGCGAGTTCTGCGGACACCAGCCCGTCGCACACCGCCAACAACGCGCCCACCACCCATCCCAGCATCGCCTGCGGCCCGCCCATCGCGCTCAAGACCAGCGGCATGGTAATGAACGGCCCCACGCCGATCATGTCGATCATGTTGAGCGCAGTGGCGCTCCCGAGGCCCATACCTCGAATCAGGCCAGGAGAACTACTATCCGGTTTTGCTGGAGAACCCATGCGTCGGTCGGATCACGCCAACGAACTACCCGATCCCAGCCATGCTCTTGCCGTCGAATTCAACTAGGTAGGCCTCACCTGCGCAAATCAGCGATAAGTTCCGCCCATGATTCTGCACTCCAGTTCCTAACCTCGGGATCTAGGACTGGCCGCCACCGCTCTCATCGGTTCATCTCTGAAGTCTCGCGTCTACCGGCGGCTGGCTACTGTTTCTTCTCATGCCCCGCGCCCAGCAAATTCACATAAAGCCGCACCGCTCCCGGCACTCCTGCCGGCAACTGCCGGAAGAACGCATACCCGGTGTAAATGTAAGTTCCCTTGCCGTACTGCGCTCGCAGCAGCCCGCCCTTTTGCGCGTCCTCGCCCGGATCATGGCAGGAAAGCAGCGGCTTGAAATGCTCATCCCATTTGTCCATGAAATAGAGTCCGCGTTCCTGCACCCAGCCATCGAAATCGCGAGCCGTGATCGCATTCGGATAATGAAATACTCCATCCTCCGGAGCCAGAATCTCCACCGGAGCCTCTTCCACCGAAACCCGGGCCCGGCTCAGTTCCGCCGGATAAGGCGTAAAGTGTCCGCCATTAAAATCTCCCACACCAGTGTTGTATTGCACGACGAGCGTTCCGCCCGCTGCCACAAAATCGAGCAATTTCTTGTTATTCGCGACTACATCTTTCTGCGTATCGTAGGCGCGTATCCCCAGTACAATCGTTCCGTACCCCCTCAGTTCCGCGCTCGCCAGGGTCTCCGGCGGAATTAGTGTCACGTCCATCCCCACCTGCTCGAGTACCGTGGGAATATCATCGCCGGCGCCCATGATATAGCCAATTTTCAGATCATGCGTCGCTTGCACATCCACAATGCTCACCCGCTGCATCGCGGGCTGGTAATAGTAGAAGCTGCCTAAATCCTCGCGGGTCACCAGCGTGTAGCCTTCGCTGAACTTTTCGCCATCCGCCTCCAGTACAGCTCGTATCTTCGCTCGTCCTTCCTGCAAGCCGGCGGGGAAGACCTTGAACTGCGAATCCTTTTTCTCTCCGCGCCGCGCGAACTCCACCGCAAACTGCGCCGGTTCCGACCGCCAACCCTCCGGCAATTCCAGACGCAACAGGCCATGCGCCGGGCGGCTAAGATTGCTGGTTACGCCCACCGCCACGGTGGAACTCGCACCGTTGTGTGTCGAAATAACCTGTGTCCCCGGCTCCAAGGCAACCGAAAATCCCGGCACCACGGCCAGTGGGCGAGCGCGTTCCACCCCAGTCTCGTCCACAAACCGTGTCACCACGGTTGCCCCGATACCATTCTTCACAGCAGCGCCGCCCGCGCTGGCAACGGAGTACTCAACCCGGGCCCGCAGCACCGGAGGCGGGAAGGGCAGCGTCGCATACTTTTCGTCGTCGATATGATTCACGCTCTCCGTCTCCGGATCATCGCGATGCCAGTATGGCCGCGTGTCGGCCGCGTCCTTCGGTACCCGCAAGCGAAAGACCGCGTTAATGTTGTCTCCCGGCTTGATTGCAACCGGATTTGTCTTGTCGGAAATCGTGCCCCACCCCTCTGGTACTTCGAGCTTCAACGCGTCGATGAACAGCCGATCTTTCGATCCGTTGTGAAAATCCACCGCCACCAGAAACTCTTGCCCCGGTGAAACCGTGGTCATCGCGTCCACTTCTTTCACAACCTCCTTCACACCCCGACCTTCTCGGTCCGCTCGAAGAACCACGACAGCGTCTAGAC
>PMHI01000176.1:0-4449 GCA_003156615.1 Acidobacteriaceae bacterium
CGAGCGCTCCGGCCTCGAAAGCCCGCAGCGCGTAATGGTCGTAGGCAGTCACAAAGATTATGGCGGGAGGCAGGTCCTTACCGAGTTGCTCGAGCACGTCGAAACCGTCACACTCCGGCATCTGCACGTCGAGAAAGAGCAGGTCCGGCATCGCCCGCCGGATTTCGGCCAGCGCAGCTGCACCGGAAGAGCATTCGGCGACGATTTCGATTTCCGGATCGCGCCGCAACAGCACGGAAACGTTGCTGCGGGCCAGAGCTTCGTCGTCCACAATGAGCGTGCGTATCTTCGACCGCCGTTCTTCCCTGGGACGCTCTTCCGGGCTCACCGATCACTCCTTGGACGACGGGGAAACAAAGGGAAGGGATAGCAACACTTCCACGCCGCCCGTGTCGCGGTTGCGCATGTTCAGCTCGAATGCGTCTCCATATAAGCCCTGAAGGCGAGTTCGGGTGTTGGAGATTCCTACGCCGGAACGAGTATTCTCCCAGCCTGCGGGAAGGCTTGGACCGTCGTTAAAAACTTTGAGCGTCANNACCATGGGCTGCAGAATCAGGCTTGGAACCTGCGCCGGGAAGAGTTCGCTGGGAACATTCACGCTGACCTGCAGGCGCTCGGCAAAGCGCACCTTCTGAATGTCGAGATACTTTTGGGCAAACTCCAGTTCCTCGGCGAGCGTCACCTGTTGCCGGTCGGAATCTTCCACGACACGGCGAAGAAAGTCGCTGAGTCCAGCGATCATGCTGACGGCGTCATCGTTGCTCTTCTCTCGCACCAGGCCCGCGATGGCATTAAGAGTATTGAACAGAAAATGCGGCTCGATTTGCCTTCGCAGAGCGGTAAGCTGCGCTTTCGAGAGCTGCTCGTTGAGACGCGCGGTCTCGGCTTGTTGCAGGGCCAGGCGCTCCCGGGAGTCCAGCATGTAACCGACCATGAAGATGATGCCGTAAAGGATTACGTACGACAGGAGTCCGCTATAGAACTTGTGCAACCAAAGTTCCATGAACGGGTCTGGACTTGGGGCCATAGCCCACGGATTCAGCAACTCTTCGAGCGCCGCCGTCCAGGCGGCGTAAACCAGGCCGATCATAGCGCAAGCAGAGAGGTGTGCGCCCCACGTGGAGACACGCCTCCATTGTGCAGGAGAGAAGCGCTGGCCCAGACGCAGCACGAGGGGCGTTGCCAGCGCCCACGGCAGCCACGATAGCAACTGGGTCACGAACAGGCGGACCCAGGCGTGGTGCATGCCCTCCGCGCGCATGACGAGAACAGTCTGCGTCGCATCAATCAGCCCGAAGCCGAACCAAATCAATGCAATCCACAGCCCCCGCCGCGAACGAAACGGGATATAGTTCGCTTCCATGTGGAGATCGTATTCTACGTCTCAACCCGAACGGTCAAAAATGCAGCCAATCGCCGGACCCGTGCAGTAGGCGGTCTGGTCCTCTAACAATTTGCGGCGGATACTGCTTGTATGCTCGCTAAAGCGAAGATCGTGATGCAACTCGCGATGGTTTTATTTTCCTTGGCCGCCTTCCCACAAATCGCGGCAGCGCCGAGTTCGGGCCCGGAATATACGGGCGACGCTCAGCTCAAGTTCCCCGAACACTATCGAGACTGGGTGTATCTGACCACCGGGTTCGACATGAGTTACAACCCGGCTCTGGGGATGGCCGACCACCATATGTTCGACAACGTCTTTGTAAATCCTGAGGCGTATAAAANNCAGGGGAAGGGCTCGATTAACCAGAAAGGCAACTACCAGGGCACCGAAGTGATGGGCGTCGAGGTGCACGTAAAGGACGAAGCGCGCTTTCCGGACAAGTGGGCCTTCTTTGGTTTTGATGACAGCAAAACCGCCAAAATGATTCCCGTGTCGGCTGACTGTTACAGTTGCCACGCGGCCCACGCGGCCGTGGACACGACGTTCGTCCAGTTCTATCCAACTCTGTTACCGATCGCCAGGAGTAAGGGCACACTCAGCGCCGCGTACCAGAAGGAGATTGGAACACCCGCACAGAAGTAGCCTTTTGATGTCGGACGATTGGCGAAATCCAGCCTCACCTAAACCGGTTTGAGTCGACCAGAATCCGGACTTCGGATCTCTCGGTTGCGAAGGCTCCGGCGATTATGGCAACGGAGCGGGTTCGCTCACTTCTTCAGATCCGCCGTAAAGTTCGTAACTACGGTGATGGATTGGCTGACCTGCTGTGAAACTCGGTCCAGCAGGATTTTCCCTCCGTCTGGCGTAACGTCGTAAAAGGGTTGCCCCAGAACGGTCCAGCGGCTGACGATGCTCTGAGGGGCGCCGAATTCGAGGGCGCCACCTGCAGACCGGACCGGAACCGCGAGAAGAGTTTGGGTTCCGTCCAAATAGTAAAACTCTCTGCCGTCTTTGCCCCATAGCGGAAGGATTCCTCCGTTGGCCGAGACCTGCCACTTGCCTTGCCCGCCGCCAAAGGCGACCACATACACTTCGTTCACACCGGACTCACTCGACTGGTAGGCCAGCCAATGGCCGTCTGGGGAAAGTTGGCCATTGGAACCGCGGGGCAGCACCATTGACGCTTTGCGCTCTCCCTCGAGCGGCAAGACCCAGATCTGCCCTTGGCCTTCCGGGGTGCGCTGCGTATAGATCAAGGACTTGCCGTCGCTCGACCAACTGTTGGGCGCGATCTGCGCATCAGCGGTGACTAGAACATCTTCGGCGCCGCTACCGTCGGAGCGCTTGCGGTAGAGGCCAAAAAGATCGCCGCGCCTGGACACGTAGGCGATCCACTTGCCATCGGGCGACCAGACTGGGAACGTGTTCGCGACCGGGCCAAAGGTCAGCCTAGTGCGAACCCCGCGCGCCAAATCGAGCACCCAGATGTCGTTCATACCGGCGTCGATCTGCAAAGCGATGCGATCTCCTTGTGGGGAGATCCGTGCGACTTGCAGGTTCGTGAGCTTCTCGGCTACCGTGCCGATCTGTTTCCCGTTGCGATCCATCCAGATCAGTTGCAAATCGCCGGAGCCGCCGCTGCCGAAGACCAGCAATCCATCGGCTGCCGCTGAGGCGTCCAGATGCCAGGTGGCGACGTCGCTCATCACTCCCTTGGCCACGCTCCGGGGCTCGCCGCTCAAGGTTCCATTGGCGGGGTCGAACGGCTGCGCCATCAACTGGTCGCCGCGCACGAACAAAAGATAACCATTGGCGTAAATGGCGTTTGATTGAGAATGGAATAGCGAACGATTTTCGCGGCCATCCAACGACGCATAATAGAGCGCGTTGTTCGCCGACTTGGAGGGCTCGTGATGAATCGCCAAATAGAGGAAGTGCTTTCCGTCGGGAAGAAAGACTGGCCAGCGATGCGAGGTGTATTGAGCAGGATCGATCTTGGTGAGCGGAGTCGGAGTTCCGCCGCCGGCGCTAACACGCATGAGTGGCGTGGACACTCCGGGAGAGAAAATGATCACTCCGTCCGGTCCCCAACCGCCCCCGCGCCCGATCTGTGCGGCACAAACCGCCTGCACGGAGTCCCCATTGAGATCAATCGTCTTTAACTGGCCGTCGGCGAAAAATCCAAGAGAACGGCCGTCAGGCGACCAGAAGGGAAAGATCGCGCCATCGGTGCCTGGGAGCGAACGTGCGTCCAGCGAGTTCATTGAGCGAATCCAGAGCGCGGTCTTGCCGTCCAACCCTGTCGCTGCGAAGGCGATCGCTGCGCCGTCCGGGGAGAGGACAAGCGGTCCGGCAGCATCGCCGCTCAGATTGAGCGTGGTCTTGTCGGGAGGATTGATAACGGCGCGGATACTCTGTTCCGATGGATGGGAACGGTGGAGGAAACTTCCAGCGATCAGCGCCAGCACGACGGCAATGACCATCGCAATCGTCCAACTGAGCCGTTCCCGCTTATTTGAAGGCGCTCGCGGCGAGGCATCCGCACCAGGCGATGATCGTTCCGCGGCAATCCATTGCAGTTCCAACTTGATGTCGTGCGCGGTCTGAAATCGCTCTTCTGGGCTCTTCCGCAGGCAGGTTGTCAGAACATGCTCGAAGGCGGGAGGCGTCGATGGTTTGATGGCGCTGATCGGTTCTGGGTCTTTCTCCAGAATGGACGACGCCAGCGAGATTTGGCTCTTCCCCTCAAAGGGCCGTCTCCCCGTTGCCATCTCGTAAAGAACAGTGCCGAATGCAAAAATGTCGGAGCGGGCGTCGGCTTCCTTTCCCTCAATTTGTTCAGGTGACATGTACTGGATGGTGCCGATGATCGTGCCTGCGGTAGTAAGTGGGCTTAGCGGGCTTGGACCGCTCAGCGTGGCTGCCGCAGTGAACGAAGGCGCCGACGCCGATCCCGAGGCCGAAGTCTGGATCCCCAGCGGTTTCGCCAGCCCGAAGTCCATCAGCTTCGCGCCGCCCTGGGTCAGCATGATGTTCCCCGGCTTCAGGTCGCGATGAACAATGCC
>PMHI01000176.1:4506-4669 GCA_003156615.1 Acidobacteriaceae bacterium
CCCGCTCCATGCGCTGTTTCAATTCCGGCGAGGATGAAAGATGCGAAGCGAGAACTTTAATCGCCACTTTACGATCCAAGCGGGTATCCGTAGCCAGGTATACTTCCCCCATTCCGCCGGCGCCGACCGGAGACTGGATTTCATAGGGGCCAAGTTTTGTGCC
>PMHI01000575.1 GCA_003156615.1 Acidobacteriaceae bacterium
CTGTCCCTCGCCCCGCCCAACATGTTTATCCAGTGTCCACGCCCTTCCAACTCGTAGGGCAGACGGTTTCCCATTACCGCATCCTCCGCAAGATAGGCGGCGGTGGCATGGGCGTGGTGTACGAGGCGGAAGACCTGAAGCTCGGTCGCCACGTCGCTCTGAAGTTCCTTCCCGACGATCTTGCCAACGATGCGCAGGCTCTCAGCCGCTTCCAGCGTGAGGCCAGGGCCGCGTCCTCGCTGAACCATGCAAACATCTGCACGATCCACGAGATCGACGAGTTCGATGGGCGAACCTTCATCGCGATGGAACTGCTGGAGGGGCAGACGCTCCGGCACATGATCGCGGGCAAGCCGATGGAGATCGAGACATTGCTCGATCTGGGCATCCAGATCGCCGACGCTTTGGACGCTGCACACTCGAAAGGGATCGTTCACCGGGACATCAAGCCCGCGAACATCTTCGTCACGAGCAGAGGTCAGGCGAAGATACTGGATTTCGGTCTGGCTAAGGTCACGCCAAAGCCGGACAGCGTTACCCTGAGCGCCGCGACCATCGAATCTGAAGAATATCTGACGAGTCCCGGCAGTGCGCTCGGAACAGTTGCATACATGTCACCCGAACAGGTACGAGGAAGGGAACTTGACGCTCGCACCGACCTGTTTTCATTCGGAACAGTCCTCTACGAGATGTGTACGGGCACNNAGACCGCAACCTGCGCTACCAGTTCGCTCAGGAAATCGTCAACGCTCTCAAATCCCTGCGCCAGGCTTCTACCGGGCCGGTTCCGATCGTGGGCATGATCGGCAAACCCAAATTCCTCGTGCCCGCTGTACTCGTCGCTCTCGTCGTTGTTCTTCTTGCCGCCTGGGTCGTGCACCGCAATCAGCGCCTCCGCTGGGTCCACGAAACCGCCCTGCCGCAAGTTCGTGAGCTCGTCCTTGCGCGTAAGGGCTTAGCCGCCTACAAACTCTTGCAACAAGCGGAACGCTACGCTCCCAATGATCCTGCCGTGGTCAAAATCAAAGCCGAGACCTTATGGCCTGAACCAGTCCGCTCCAATCCATCGGGTGCAGACGTCTACGCGCGGGACTATACGGACTCGCAGGGTGAATGGTATTACCTCGGCAAAACTCCCCTTGATCAGAATCGTTTGCCTCATGGCTTCTACGCCTTCCGCTTCTCCAAAGGCGGCTACGAAACTGTCTTCGCCACTAATGGTGGTGGGAGGATTTCTCACATCGTTTTGGACCCTGTGGGAGCGCTGCCTCCTGAAATGGTTCGCGTGCCTGCGGGCGAAGTTGACCCCACAGGGCACGCCCCCATCAAACTGGATGATTTTTTTATCGACAAGTTTGAAGTGACTAACGCGGAGTACAAGAAATTCGTCGATGCCGGTGGTTATCAAGAACCTAAATACTGGAAAATTCCGTTTGTGAAGGACGGCGGCGCTCTACAGTTCCGCGAGGCGATGCAGCTCTTCCGCGATAAGACCGATCGTCTCGGACCCGCTACCTGGGAACTTGGCACCTTTGCCTCCGGTGAAGACGACTTCCCCGTCAGCGGGGTGAGCTGGTACGAAGCCGCGGCCTACGCCGAATTCATCGGGAAAAGTCTACCGACCGTTTTTCATTGGTATCGCGCCGCCAATATGGGCATCTATTCCGATCNNCGACATTTTGCAGGCCAGCAACTTTTCCCGGAAGGGGCCCACCAAAGTCGGCACTTATCCCGGCATGGGCCCTTTCGGGACTTACGATATGGCCGGCAACGTCAAGGAATGGTGCCTGAATTCCTTAGGGGGTCGTAAGTTTATCCTCGGCGGAGCTTCCACCGATATGCCATATATGTACAGCGAGCCGGATGCGCACCCGCCTTTCGATCGCTCTGCGACAAACGGCTTTCGACTTATAAAGTCAGCCAGCCCGGAGCCTCTGTCCGCGAGTCTGACTGTTCCCCTCTCGTTTCAAAAATCCGACTACCGCAGTTTCAAGCCCGTTCCTGATTCCGTTTTTCAGATGTACGAACGCATGTACGCTTACGACCGTTCGCCGCTCGACGCCAATATCGAGAGCGAAGACGACAGCTCACCTTATTGGCGCGAGCAGCGCATTACTTTCAATGCCGCATATGGCAACGAGCGCGTTATCGCCCATCTCTTCTTGCCCAAAAACGTTTCGCCGCCCTACCAGACCGTCGTCTACTTTCCCCACAGCGGCGCGCAATCGTTCCACACTCTCGAACCATCGCAATTTGCCCTGATCGACTTCCTCATGAAAAGCGGCCGCGCTTTGATGTTCCCCATTTACAAGGATACCTACGAGCGCCTCGGCAATCCTCCGGACGGCGGCACGGTGGCGGAGCGCGATGAGACCATTCAGCAGGCCGATGACCTGCGCCGTTCCGTGGATTACTTGGAAACTCGCAACGACATCGATCGAGAGCGGCTGGCCTACTTCTCCATCAGTTGGGGCAGCGAGCTGGGACCCATCATGACCTCGCTCGAAAAACGCTTCAAAGTTGCCGTCTTTGCTGAGGGAGGCTGTGACACCAATGCAGTGCTGCCGGAAGCTGACCCCATGAACTTTGCCCCGCACGTCAAAATCCCCGTGCTGTTGATCAATGGCCGCTATGATTTTGTGTTTCCCCTGGACACCTGTCAGGAGCCGCTGTTCCGGGCGCTCGGCTCGCCTGCCCAGGACAAGA
>PMHI01000266.1:0-409 GCA_003156615.1 Acidobacteriaceae bacterium
AATTGGTCTCTGGCGGCGTAGCCTTCCACTCGGGACCACCAGTCAGAATGCTTTCATTCCAGCAATGAAGATTCATTAGTTGGTAGTTGGACATGTTTTATCCGACGTCAAGAATCGAACTCGGGTGGAACGCCAGCAGCGGCCAAGAGACTCCGCGGATCTCTGCTTTCAAACGTGACGATGCAGGTATGGCTCTTGTCCACGGTGATCCTCCGGGCCTGACCGAGATCGGAAATCTGCATGTCACTCAGTTGGATCTCGATGCCTTCGGTAGTGGTTTTGCCACCGGTGAAAAGGGCGATGTCTTGCAGCATACTTTTGCGCTGATCGCCGAGGCCTGGTGCCCTAACGGCGGCAACTTGCAGATGGCCATTCAGCTTTTTCACAACCAGAGTGGCAAGTGCCTCTC
>PMHI01000266.1:457-3064 GCA_003156615.1 Acidobacteriaceae bacterium
AACTTCCATGCGTTCGGGATCAGTAATAAAGTGCGGCGAGAGATATCCGCAATCGAATTGCATGCCGCCAATCTGTGGTCTGTCGCCGGTGATGCTCGGAAGGAGGCCGCCGTCGCGGATAACTCCAGCGTCTTCCACATGAGCCAAAATGCGGTCGCCTACTGTAGCAAGCTGAGCAGTCATATATCGAGAACCTCTATCGCTCGTCTTAAGTTCGTGGGCCTGCTGAGTCCGTCTTACGGACTTTGCATGATGGGCAATCCCGTGGACGGCGGATTAAGGAAAGGGCCGCGTGAGAAACGACCGGTCCTTTCCTGTTTAGATTCGCTCAATCCCGTCGGACATACTGTGCCGAAGGGATCACTTCGAAAGTCGCTCGGGCGAGCGCGACGTGGTCGCCCTGAATTGAGAACCTGAGAGGGCCCAACGAGCTCTTCATCGAAAGGATTGCCCGCTACGCTTTCCCTCTCTTCGTTGCGGTCTGGTTCCAAAAACATCTGATCAATGTTGTTCTTGTGGTGAGTCGTCACATACGCGAGTCCTGCTTCCTCGTCGAGAAGAAAATCGTCCATCATCTTGTCTGCTCCCAGATACTCAGGGACGCAGACAGGTGCAAGCGTTTCGCCGTCCACTCGAACCCGCATGAAGAGCTTGAGTACGGTATTGTCCGACCTCCCGACTCTTCGACGCTCTCGTTTCTAGAAGACACCTGCGATAATGCGACGAGATCCGAGCGCGGTCCTGCTCAACCCAGAGGAGAGGCCTTGGTCCCAATCTTGTCGGTGACCTCCAGCGGCACTCGGCAGCCATTTAAAAAGAGGCTCAGAAGATTGAACCAGGAGATCATCAGCACGAGCTTACGAGTGATCACCTCCCCGTTGTGATTCAGGAGATCTTGGAGGGTCGAGTCGGTCAGGGTACCTGAATTGGAAAGCTCATCCGTCGCCTTGCATATCAGAACGTATTCTTCCTTAACCCCGGTCACCGGTCCATCGCTGGCTGCAGCCTCGACCTCCAGTTGCGACAGTCCGTTGTTCAGGGACATGGGTACGTTGGCCTGCCATTCGTAGGGGGAGTTCAGCACTTTGGCTGCGCGCAGTATGATCATCTGCCGGAGCTTGGGATCCACCCCAGTTGCTCCGAAGACCGCTTTCACGAGTCCGATGAGGGCATCGAACATATCTTCAGTTCCGGCCATCATCTTGAGGACGTTGAGTGCCTGAACCGGATCATAAGTGGAACCGACAACGGCTCGGATCTTTTCGTCGGAAGGCAGTGGTATAGCGACTCTTGCGTTGTAGGAAGTCGGTGGTGTCATGATTTCTCCTTTGGGTCGTGGACATGGCTGCTGGATCGGCACGAAAACGGCAACGCGTAACTTTTTTGCGGCAGCACCCAAAGTGCCGGCCGCGGCCCTACTTAAGCGAAGCCGCCGTTTGGGCGAACAATCTGTGCATTCATCCAGGCCCCATCAGGCTCGTCCATGCGCCTTATGGCCCTTAATACAGCGGGGATGCTTTCGGCGAAACGCCCGGCCCACGCCGCGACACCCACGAAGTCCAACAAGAAATCCTTGAGGCGAGAGACCGCNNTTCGGATCAGGCGTTTCGATCGGGAATACCTCGTCCTTACCGCTGGGTGAGTCGGCGAACTCTGTCATGGCCGGATGATTTGGCGTTTTCGGATGTTGGGCGGAGGAAGCTCGTGAACCTCGCGTAGCGTGTGAAACAGACATAATCAAGCTCCGAAGTTCATTCAGTGTTCCATCGGCTTTCTTGACGTACACTCTTCAACTAAGAACGCAAGTGTCCGCCACAGAGCAGGGGTTACGATGAGCAAAACAGCTCACTCGCCAGTTCAATAGCCGCAAACCTGATTTGCGTAGGCGCAAGGCTCGGGGCCGCAGTATGAGCACCTAGTGATGCACTGACGGCATCTGAAAGATACCGGTTCCGCGCATCCCCACGATCAACTAACAGATTTGTTCGAGCCGTCAAAAAGGAGCAGCATGACCATCCCCTTCGATATTACCTTGCCTCAAGTAAATGTTTTGGCTTCAACCATGGCCTACCGTGAATCGGGCGATCCGCAAGCACCAGTGGCGCTTTTCTTGCACGGGAATCCAACCTCGTCTTATATATATCGAAATATTCTTCCGCTGGTTGCCCCGGTCGCGCATTGCATCGCGCCTGACCTTATCGGGTTCGGCCAATCGGGAAAACCCGACATCGAGTATCTCTTCGAAGATCATGTGCGGTACCTCGATGCCTTCCTCGACCAAGCTGGCATCTCTTCAGCATTCGTGATCGCGCAGGACTGGGGTACGGGACTNNATCTTCAAGAAATTCAGAACGCCCGGGGTGGGCGAAGAGATGATTCTCGAGAAGAATATGTTCGTCGAGCAGATGCTGCCTGCGGCGACGGTCCGCAAGCTGACGGATGAGGAGATGTCAGTGTACNNTGAACTGCCCATCGCCGGGGAACCGGCAGATGTATATTCCACGATGGAGGAAGCACACCGCGCGTTAGCCGAATCGACCTATCCAAAACTGCTTTTCGTGGGAGATCCGGGCTCTTTCGTCTCTCCAGCATTCGGCAGGAGCTTTG
>PMHI01000252.1:0-7170 GCA_003156615.1 Acidobacteriaceae bacterium
TCTCTTTTCCCTGCTCGGCGCAAACATACGCCGCCACACAGCGCGTGCCATTGCCGGAAATCTCCGCCTCGGAACCGTCGGCATTAATCAGCCGAATCTCAACCTCCGCCGACGCGTGCGGATACATCCATTCGACTCCATCCGCCCCCACCCCATCGTGCCGGTCACACATGCTGCGCGTAAGCCCTGCCATGTCCGCAGGAGCCAAGGCGCCTTCGATGATTGCCGCGTCGATTAGCAGAAAATCATTTCCGCACGCGCAGGCCTTCACAAAGGGAATCACCACCTCCGGCAGGCTCACTCCAATTCCACCGGCCCTATCCAAGTCACACTGCCCAGCACAGGCGACGCCTGCAGTTCACGCAGCAACTCTTTCTGCTCGCGATTGCAACCAGCGGCGTCAAACTGCAGCCGGACATGCTGGCTCGTGCTCCCACTCACAACGTTCAGCATCATGCGATGTCTATGCTCCAGGATGCGGTTCACCTCCTGCGTAATCTCTTCCACGCTCCCCCCCGTCACTTCGTAGCTGGTCAGCAGCGTCTTCAGGTTGAAGGTGAGCTCCAGGTGGCCCAGCGAAAACAGCGCGATCAAAACCACGCCAGTGGCAAAAACTGCGGTCAGGTAAAGGCCTCCGCCCGTGGCCATACCCACCGATGCCACCACAAACAGAGTCGAAGCCGTGGTCAGGCCACTCGTCAGCCCCCGC
Source organism: Acidobacteriaceae bacterium (assembly GCA_003156615.1). The sequence goes on from PMHI01000252.1 coordinate 710, forward strand.
GTGTGCAAAATCGATCCAGCACCGATGAAACCAATACCGGGGATGATCTGCGCCGAAATGCGAGTGTGGTCACCGAGGTATTTCACCGCGAGCACATCCGAAAGAATGGTGAACATCGCCGCGCCAAAACAGATGAACATATTGGTGCGCAGCCCCGCCGGCCGGTGTCTCAGTTCCCGCTCCAGTCCGATGATCCCGCCCAGTACGGCCGCCAATATTAAGCGCACCATGGAAGTTGCGACAATCCCGCTCGCCATCTCTCGGTGCAGCAAATCGAGAATGTGTTGCCAGTTCATGGATCTGACTCTTTGTCCGGGAAAGGCTTGAGATGGCCGAATTTTATCACTGGGGCGCGCCGAGCTCAGCGAGTTCAGCGTTAACCTGCCTGATTACCGCGCCCGCTCTTAACGGTTCACCCGTGTACGTCCTTGAAAAATCGCGGCCGGCGGTTGACCCGTGGTGTGGATCTCGACCAGCGCTTTCAAATGCCGATCTTCCGCCGCCTTCCATACCGGGTCGCCCTCGAAGCCCACAAGGTAATCCGCGTACGCTGCGGGATCGGCCAGCGCTCGCTCCCACAGTCCTTCGGGATCGACTGGCTGCTTCCACACTCGGTGATTGCCTTCGTTGATGGCCCGCCGCAACGGAATTCTCGCCCGTTCCAAAGCCCCGGCATGCTCCCCCAGGAACATGAGCAGGGTGGAATTCGACGGCAAAGTTTTGAGCCAGCCCACCAGTTGCTCATCGAGCGCCACGCGCCCGCGCATGTTGATCGCCGCCTCGCGATAACAGATCGGGTCGGCGCGCCAGATCGCGGCATAGCTTGCACTCAACAGCGCGAACACGCTCGCGATCGCCGCCACGTTTGCCCAACGGCTCCAGGAAACCTCACTGTGAATCTTGGTCGCAGCCCGCACTAGGAACGCAATCGCCAGCGGCACAAACACCGCGAATGCCGGAAGCAGTTGCAATCCGTAGCGTACGTTGTAGAGTGAAAACGGCCACCAAGTCGGCACGAAAATCGGCACGCTCCCGTAGGCTACCGATAGCGCATAAAACGGCAGCGGAGCCCACAGCAACAGGGCAATCCGTCCGCGCTCGCTGCGTCCCGCCAGCAGACTTCCTAGCAGCGCCAGGGCAAGCCATAGCCGTCCCAGCCAGTTCGCTTCACCCACACTCAGTTCCGCTGCCTTCAGAAAATACGAGCCGGCGGCCAACAGATTGCCTTTTGCAGGATTCACCGTAGCGGTCTTTTGCTCGATCGCCTTTGCGGAGTAAGGACCGTTTGCGAATTCCAGCGGATTCCGATACAACACCGCGTTATACCCCAGCCAGACCACGGGCCCAGCCACTGCGATCAAAACAAACCGAGCGATTGCACCTCGCGAGCGTGGAATCGTAAGCCTGGATGTCCCATCCTCGCGCACTTTGCCAAAGCGGGAACCCAATACCGCAGCCACCATCACCAAAATCGCCGCCAGAAACCATCCGTCATACCGAGTCAAACACGCCGCGACCAGACACAACCCGCACTTTGTCAGTGATCGGCTTGCCTTTATCCCACCTCGCGCAAACTCGGCGAAATACACTACGGTCCAGATGAAGAACGCCAGATACAACGACTCCCCCATCGCCGTAGCCTGCATGTAAATGAGATTAGGATTTGCGCCGTAGGCAAGCGCCGAAGTCCACGCCCCAACCTTCGCGGCCCCATCCATTTCCCCATCGCGGCCGAACGCCGCGCGCACCAGTCGGAATATTCCCAGAACTCCGAAAACGAACCCAGCCATCGACGGAATCGAGCCCCCCGAGCCGCTCTGCCACATCTGCATCGACGCAATGAACGGTATGATCAGCAGGTGTGGCAGCGGCAGCCACACCGTCCCCAACTGCAGCAGCCCGGGAGTCTTCGAGTCGAAGACGCGGCGCGCGATGTTGATGTGCGCCACGGCATCGCCGTACAGCAACACATCCCCGTGCCTGTAGTAGAAGAGAAACGAGAATACCGAGATGAAGATCGCCAGCCACACCAGCCGCACGGTCTCAATTTCGGAATGCGATCTCGGCGGCGGAGATTGCGGCTTCATTCGAGGTGGGTCAGTTCACGAAAAATCTGAAAACGCGCGTCAATCTCCTCGCGGGTCAGCCCCTGCAGCCGCTCCGTGCCAAAACTTTCTACAGCGAACGATCCCATCACTCCACCATAGAACAGCGCCCGCTTCAGGACTTCCCGGTTCAACTCTTCTTGCGACGCCACATAGCCCATGAATCCTCCGGCAAAGGAATCGCCGGCTCCCGTGGGATCCTTCACCTCATCGAGTGGCAAGGTCGGCGCGCGAAACGGATGGCGTCCAATCCCGAATGCGCCTTCGCGAAAGAAAATCGTCGCTCCGTATTCGCCGTGCTTGATCACCAGCGCTTGCGGCCCCATGGCCAGCACCTTCTGTGCCGCGCGCGGCAGGTTCTTTTCATCCGCCAGCATCTTGGTTTCGGTATCGTTGATCAGCAACACATTCACCAGCCGCAAGGTCTCCGCCAGTTCTTTGCGCGCGCCCTGGATCCAGTAATTCATGGTGTCGCATCCGGTAAGCCGTACCGCACGCATCTTCCTGCGCACGTCGGCTTGCAACGTTGGCTGAATATTCGCCAGAAACAGAAATTCGGCGTCCTCATATTCCTTCGGAATCCGCGGCTGGAACTTTTCAAACACGTTCAGATCAGTGAAGTTCGTCTTGGCCTCGCTCAGGTTGTCGGAATAGGAACCGCCCCAGCGAAACGTCTTTCCCGAGGCGCGCTCAATGCCGCGCGTGTCTACGCCGCGCTTTTTCAGAACGTTTTCCTGCTCCGGACCAAAATCCTCGCCCACCACGGCCACCACGCGCACCTGGGTAAAATAGCTGGCCGCCAGCGAAAAATAAGTCGCCGCCCCCCCCAAAATCCCCTTCACGCTGCCTGAAGGTGACGTGACGTCATCAAACGCAACTGAACCGACAACGACAATACTCATTCGTGGACGCCTTCCCTTCCCGAAGTGTTCCTCAACGCGCTTCGCGGCAGTTCTCGGTGATCTCCGCGATTCCGTACTTGACTTATTTCGCCTTCACATACTTCCCGATAATCAGCTTCAGCTTCTTTCGCGTGGTTGCCGGAATCTTCTTGTGGTCGGTCAAAATCGCGTGCGCCAGCGCCGATCCGCACTTGCACGAGCGTTCCCGCGGTATCGCCGCCACGGTCTCGCGCACCACTTTCGTCGCGTTCTCCGCATTCTTCAGCAAAACCGCCACAATCTGATCGACCGTCACCGAATCGTGATGGGGATGCCAGCAGTCATAATCCGTCACCATCGCCACCGTGACGTAGCAAATCTCCGCTTCCCGCGCCAGCTTCGCCTCCTGCAGGTTGGTCATGCCGATCACATCCATGCCCAGCCCACGATACACGTTTGACTCAGCTTTGGTAGAAAACTGCGGGCCTTCCATGCACAAATAAGTTCCTCCACGCTTGCCGGTCACGCCGACCTTATCGCACGAACTCCCGACCACGCTCGCCAGTTCTCCGCATACCGGATCGGCAAACGAAACGTGCGCCACCATTCCCCCGCCGAAAAAAGTGTCCACGCGATGCCGTGTACGATCGAAGAACTGGTCCGGAATCACGAAGTCCAGCGGCTTGTGTTCTTCCTTCAGCGACCCCACTGCGGAAACGGAAACAATCCTCTCCACTCCCAGCTGCTTGAACCCGTGAATATTCGCGCGAAAATTCAGCTCGCTCGGAAGAATGCGATGCCCGCGACCATGCCGCGCCAGAAACGCCACCTTGCGCCCTTCCAGCGTGCCGCAAACGTAAGCATCCGAAGGCGCGCCAAACGGAGTCTTCACTCGTACTTCCTTCACGTTGCTCAGCCCCGGCATAGCGTAAAGCCCGCTGCCGCCTATAATTCCGATCTCCGCCTGTGCCACCCATCCTCCGAAGGCGCGGCTACAGAAATCTTCCGCGCGTGGAAGCCAAACCCGCGATTATACAAGACCGCTGTCAGCCGGAACCTGCTCCCAAGCGCAGTGGAAGGGTGCCCTCTATGGTTCAAGGTTTTTCAACCCGCTACAATCTGCATATGCGATCCAGGCCCCTGGTCGTCCTTGTTCTCACGATATCTGCCCTGGCACAAAGCTCACCCAAGCCCGCGCCTGAGCCTGAATCGAAGTCCGTAACGGTTCCGATGACGGTGGACCACAATCGCGTCATCATCGACGTGGATCTCCCGCTTCCCAATGGAACAACAAAGCGGGTTCACGCCTGGGTCGACAACGCAAATCCCGATCTTTACCTCTCGCGGCGACTGTTTGAAAGCACCGGAGGCTCGCTTAGTTGCGACGGGCAGGTCTGCTCTGGCGCTCCACCACTCGAGATGAACATCGGTGGCATGACGATCGCTCTTGGCGGACGAATTCCCGGATTTGGGATCAAAGAAGCAAAAGTTCCAGCCGGTGGTGCTCCAATCGCTCCCGGGCTGGACGCCGATATCAACCTTCCCTCCACGGTTCTGCGCAACTACGACGTGCTCATCAATTTTCCCGACCACGAACTCACCCTCGCCTCATCCGGCAGCCTGAAGTTCAAGGGCGTGGCGGCGAAGGTAATTGTGAACGCCGGGAACGGCCTCATCCAGGTCCCCAGCCAAATTGAAAACAAGAAATACACACTCGCCCTCGACCTTGGCTCATCCATCAGCTTCCTCGCAGAAGATCTCTTCGACAGACTCGCGGCTGCTCACCCCGACTGGCCGCACATGACCGGCGCCATCGGCCCCGCCAACCTGCGGGGATCAGAGGACGAGACAAAATGGAAGCTGATGCGCGTGGACCGCCTGCAATTCGGTCCGCTCTTTCTGACCAATGTAGCTGTCGTCGACTTTCCCACAGATCGGATGTCCGTCTTGCAAAAGCGAGCCGGCACTCCGACCGCCGGGCTACTCGGTGCGAACGCCCTGATCAACTATCGCGTCGGCCTCGACTACGCCCACTCTACCGTTTATTTCGATATCGGCCGATTGTTCAACTTTCCCGACTTCGATGTCATCGGCCTCATCCTTCGCCCCGAAGACGACGGCCGCTTCACCATCCTCGGCATCGCCGATTTCGACGGCACACCCTCCGTGCCTGAAGTTCAGGCCGGCGATCAGCTCGTCGCCGTGGACGGTATTCCCGTTTCCGGCTCGGCCCTGGGACAAGTCTGGTCGATGCTCGGAGGCGAGCCCGGCAAAGAACGCCGGCTGACCGTTGAGCGCAACGGCAAGCAGTTCACGGCCGTCGCCAAAGCGCAACATTTCTTGGGGGAAACAGAGGAAAACAACAAACCAAAAGGAAAGCCGCGCAAGAACTAATCGGAGACTTCGTCCTCAGTGTCCTCTGGGTTTTGGCTTAAGGCGTTTGTTTCGGCGCAAACACTTCCTTCTCGAGCGTCTGAGTCGTAGCTGCGTCCAGGCTCTCGCTCACCAGCACGGTATCGCCCTGCTCCTCAATCACCACCGCGCCTTCTTCCGTAGTCCACAGGTGCCGCCCCTTCAGAACGTCGATTTTGGACTGCGGGTTCTCGAGCGACGATTGTCCCGACGAAGGATTCCCTACCTCCTCCGCTTTCTTGTACCGCTCGGCCAGCGAGCGTGCATAAATCTGTGCAAACTCAGACGCCTTCTCGGCGCTCGACCACTGCGACACATAGAGCAAACCCAGCGGCGCCGCCGCGTCGTTCTTCGGATGCGCGGCATAGTAATACCCGCCTCGCCACTCCGGATACATCTCATCCGACAACTTCTTCCCCGCATACTGCTCGATCAGCACCGCGACATCAAACTCGCCCATGGCCCCGATGTCGAACTTCACGTAATCCTTGAAGTCGCGCTTGAATTCCGGGACGCGCATGGGTTCGATCTTCTCGCCTAACAAGTAGGTCTCAGGCTGCATGATCTCCCGCGTGGTGTGCGGAGGATTCTGCAGCATTCCGGCAAACGCCTTCGCGTTGCCGCCTTTCTCCATCACCTTGATCACGAATTTCATGCCGTAGCTATAGGGGAAAGTCAGCGACTCTCGCAGGAAGATCGGAGCATCCTTAAAGACCTTGGAGTCGTCCGCACCGTTGGCCATCTGCGCTTCCATCGTTTCCACCAGGTCTGGAGAATCCGCAATCGTCCGCCCCACCGGCGCGAGTTCGTACTCCATCATCACCGTCTCCGCCTGTCCTTCGACCACAGCTTCGCGCGCGTCATCCATCTCGTCGTTCTCGATATCCTCAGGCGTTGGATCTTTTCTGATCTCGCCCAAGTCTTTCTCGCCCTTCTTCATCCACTTGTCGAGACCGATCGTCTGATCCTGCAACGCATGCGTCAATTCGTGCGCCATTACCGGTTCCTGGTCTTCCATCGGAACCCAGTCCAGCAGATTCACCGTTTTTGTCTTCGGATCGTA
>PMHI01000252.1:7265-9209 GCA_003156615.1 Acidobacteriaceae bacterium
AGGCCAGAATCTCATCGACGGAGTGAAACAGCGCCTCCGCCTCGCGCGGCGTAATCTTGAATTCTTTCTCTTGTGGGGCAGGCGTTTGGGGAGCAGGTGCTGGGGTGGAGGGTTCTTGTGTGGGAGGAGAACTCTTATCCCCCGGCTGTTGATTTTGATCTTGTCCAAGCTCAACCGGCGCAACCCACGTGAGACCTGCGCTCTTATCCTCGGAGCCCAACGGCTGCGGGCCGGCCGGCTCCCAGTTCCCGTGATAAGCAATGCCACCCGTCTGGTGGCGCCAGCCGGAGAAGCGCCGCTCGTCAAATAAAGGCGCCACGTCCGGCATGCACAGCTCATGGGCCATGGGACGCAGGTCCTCGCGGTTCTCTTCGACGCCAGGGTGCAATCCGTGGAACACCCCCAGCATCGCAGAGGGCGTGCCGTTCTTCGGACGGTAGCCAGATATCTCCAGACTGATCCCGCCCAGGTCCAGCGACGGATGCCCCTCGCCGTTCGGAACGGATGCGGCCGCTACGGGCAGTGTCAGACAAGCCGCGAAAAGATAAACTCCAACCTTCACCATGCGGGCTTCTCCCGTTCATGTTATTTCGTATGGGCTTCGAGCCCAAGATGTTTTCAATCCGTACTCATCCGTGGCTGACTTTCTCCGTCACCCACTCCCCCGCCTCCCGCGTCCCCAGTGTTCCGCCGGTGTCCTGCGTGGTTTTCTTCTGCCGCACGGCTTCGAGCACGGCGGCTTCGATCTTCTCGGCTTCTTTCCTAAATCGCAAGTGCCCCAGCATCATGGCCGCGGTCAGAATCGCGCCAAACGGATTCGCCACGTTCTTCCCCGCGATCAGCGGAGCGGAGCCGTGCACGGGCTCGAACATCGACGTCTTGCCAGGATGAATATTGCCGCTGGCTGCCATGCCCAGGCCGCCCTGGAGTCCGGCGGCGAGGTCGGTGATGATGTCGCCAAACATGTTATTGGTCACGATCACATCGAACGGCCGCGGATCTCGCACCATCTGCATGCACAGCGCGTCCACGTACATGTGCTGTGCGGCAATTTGCGGATGCTCGCCGCTTACTTCCTTGAACACGCGCTGCCACAAGCCGCCGGCGTGCGTCATGGCATTCGACTTGTCACACATGAGTACGCGCCCGCGCGGAGAGCCGTCAAGTTTGGTGTTGCGTTCGCAATACTCGAACGCGTAACGGATGATGCGCTCCACACCCTTGCGCGTGTTGATGTCTTCTTGGATCGCGATCTCGTCGGGCGTTCCTTGTTTGAAAACTCCGCCCGCATCGGTGTAGACGCCTTCCGTGTTTTCACGGATAACAACAAAGTCCACATCCTTGGGCCCCACGCCTTTCAGCGGACACAGCGTCGCATCGAGCAGGCGCACCGGTCGTACGTTGGCGTAGAGATCCATCTTGAAGCGCATGCCAAGCAGGATTTCTTTGGCGTGGATGTTGGTGGGTACGCGGGGATCGCCGAAGGCGCCGGCGAGAATGGCATCAAAGTCACGCGCAAGCATGGCGAAGCCGTCGGGAGCGACGGTCATCCCGTCGCGGAGATAGCGGTCAGCACCCCAGTCGAATTCGCTCAACTCGACGTCGGCTCCCGACGCTCGAATCACTTTGAGAGCCTGAGGGATCACCTCTTGTCCGATCCCGTCTCCGGCAATGACGGCAATACGTTTCTTCGAAGGCTTTGGCAGGTCCACGGCAGAAAGCTAACACAAGCCGAGCAGAATGAGTAGGTTGTGGTATCCGATGGGACCGCCTCTGCGCCCAATTGCCACCGGCGAACAGGATTGTAGAGCGACCACCGATGGCCCTAGGAAGTATTGCTCCTAGCGGGTCGCAAACTTCCATGTGATTACGACCACGAAAACGATAGCTCCGAGCGCATACCCCCAGATTCTCACACGGTTGACCTTTTCCTGCTCTGTCATA